>DDOS01000108.1:0-18070 GCA_002341805.1 Aquificaceae bacterium UBA2488
CTACGAAAGAAGAAAAAGCCAAGAAGAGATGTTTGATATAATGAACGAATACATAGAGCATGATGACGAAGAGTCTTTCGTAGCCTTGATAGAGGCTCCCACTGGTACTGGAAAAAGCTTTGGATATCTACTTCCACTAATAGACAAAAAACAAAAGGCCATAATATCCACAAAAACCAAGATATTGCAAGAACAACTAAGACAAGATCTTGACTTTTTGTCTGGTTTAAGTTTAAAGTTTTTTGGAGAGTCCATAAGATATCTAATATTAAAAGGTAAATCTAACTATCTTTGTNNTGTCTTGATAGATTTTACGATAAACAAAATGACCTAAAACAAAAAACCATCATGAACACTTATGTGGATTTCACAAAGCACATAAAAGATCTTATAGATTCTAAGAACTGGGATGGAGATGTGGAGTTTACCGAATTAACCCAAGAACTATGGTCAGACATAAACATAGACGATGATTATTGCGATGCATCTTATAGAAAAGTCTGCCCTTATGCTAAGGATTGCTTTTATTATTCTAAGCTAAAGTTAAAAGAGGCAAACGCCGATATAATGGTTGTGAACCATAGTCTTTTGATTTTAAAGGATTTTAATAAAACAGAAGATAAAATACTCATAGTAGATGAAGCCCATGAGTTAGATGAGTCTTTGGTGTCTTCAAGCACAAGTGCCCTATCTGTCATAGGTATATCAAGAGTTTTATCCCAAACCAAAGATATGCTTGGAGAAGATTCTGAGCTTTTGAACGGTGTGGATGTTTTAGCCATATTTAAAGATATATTTGAAGATCATTTTAATAAAAGCGAAAAAACAAATTCTATACCCATAGAAAAAGATTACTTCGTAAAAGACCTAATGAAAAAAATCTACAAACCCTTAGAAAAAGCTCTAAATAAAATAGGGAAAAATCTATCCAACAACATAAAATCAAAGCTTGAACAAAGTGAAGTTTTAAATAAATCCATAATAGAGCTTATGAGGTCTTCAAATCTTTTTGAGGATGATTATCTTAATGGATTTACCCAAGATAACGGAGAACTAAACGCCCTTGAGAAGGAAATAAAAGGAGTGTTATTTAGATATAAAAGCCTGAGATCTAAGATATCAAGAATATACAACACCCTAATCTACATGGAAGATAAAGAAAATAAAAAAATACTTGGTTATGCTATCGCCAGAGAATTTTCAAAACAACTTAAAGATTTCAACTACAGAGTGGAAGCCTTCCCAATCTTTCCTATAAATGTATTAGATATAGACTCTTACAAGGGAGTCATCCTTACTTCCGCAACCCTGGATGAAGAGCTTATCTACATGACTACTGGAATAGAAGGAGATTATTATAGCTTGAGTCATGCCTTTGATTATTCTAAAGTGGATTTTATCATCAAAAAAATATCTCCAAAGGATAAAGAACTTTGGAAGCAAGCTGTTCAGGATAGCTTTAGATATTTAAGGTCTTTACATGATAAGGTTTTGGTGCTTTTAACAAGCTACGAACAGATGGAATACATTCCCAAAGAAGATGATATAATATTTCAAAATAATGTACCTTTAAGATTGGCAGTGGAGCTTATAAAATCTGGAGACAAAAATGTACTTGTGGGCGTGGACTCTGTCTGGACTGGTCTTGACATAAAGGGAGAAAAAGGACTTCTCATATCAAAACTTCCATTTGAATCCCCTTCAAATCCGCTTAATTATCATAGGATGAGATATTTTGATAAAAACAATCTTGATGGTTTTAGGTATGCCAAGAAAAAAGCTTTAATCCAATTTAAACAAGGTTTTGGAAGGTTGATAAGGTCTAAAGAAGACAAAGGCACTGTTATCATCTGCGATTCGAGGATTTGGTATTATAACGAATTTGTGGATTTTATCAAAAGCTTAAAAGTTAACATATACTATCGCCGGCAAAGAGGCGAATAAAAATGTCTTTGCACTAAGAAGAGGTTATTTTGCAAGAGTATAGGATCAACCAAAGGATAAACGCAAAAGAGGTGAGACTCATAGACGAAGATGGCGCTCAGATAGGTGTGGTGCCAATAGATGAGGCTCTTAGGTTAGCAGATAACAAAAATCTTGATTTGGTGGAGATAGCCCCAAATGCAAACCCACCCGTTTGCAAGATTTTAAACTACAGCAAGTTCAAATACGAGCTTCAGAAAAAAGAGAAAGAAGCCAAGAAAAAGCAAAAAGAATCCGCCATAAATGTTAAAGATATAAACCTAAAGGTTATGATAGACAACCATGATTTGGGTATTAAGATAAAACAGATGAAGGAGTTCTTGCAAGATGGAGATAAAGTGAGGGTGCGTATAAAGTTTAGGGGTAGAGAAAACATATATCCAGAGCTTGGCAACAAGCTTGCGAATAAGATCATAACAGAGCTAAGTGAAGTAGGAACATTAGAAAAACCACCTGTTAAAGAGAATGCGTTTTTAATGTTTACTATGCTTCCAAAGAAAAAATGAGTTATAATAAATAGCTTAAAGATTTTATTAAGGAGGTTTTTATGAAAGTGAAGATGAAGACCAATAGGACTATGGCGAAAAGATTTAAGTTAACTGCCAACGGCCATATCAAAAGAGCTAAAGCCAACGGTAGCCACTACAACACCAAAAAGCCAAAAGATAGAAAGAGAAAGCTAAGAAAGAAAACTCTTATCACAAATCCTACCGTGGAGAGAAAACTAAAACCACTTCTTCAAAACATATAAATGATCGTCACCATCAAAATAGGCTCCAATATACTATCCACAAAGGAGGGAGATTTTGATATAAGTTTTCTGTCTTCTTTGGCGGAAGATATTAAAAGCCTAAAACAAAAGGGTTTTAAATTTATCATAGTATCCTCTGGAGCTGTAATGGCTGGCATAAAAAGACTAAACATATCCCCTGAGACCATACTATCCAAACAAATCTTAGCATCTGTGGGTCAATCAAGATTGATGGCTTTATATGATAGCATATTTTTAAACTATGGGCTAAACGTAGGGCAGATACTACTTACTTCTGATATATTTACCAAATCCCACATGTTTTTAAATGCCAAACAAACCCTTATTGGGCTTTTAGAATCAGACATAATACCTATAATAAACGAGAATGATGTCATAGCCACAGAGGAGCTTGTATTTGGAGATAACGATTTTTTAAGCGCATATGTATCTTATATGGCCTCATCCTCTAAGCTCATTATCTTTTCCACAGCAGGCGGCCTTTTTACAAAGGACGGGTCAAACCTTATAAACGAGGTATCTAATTTTGAGGAGGCTCTAAAACAAGTAAATCCTTCAAAGAGCACATTCGGAAGTGGTGGTATGCTCAGTAAACTACAGGCTTCTATGATAGCATCAAAGCTAGGTGTTGAGGTTTTTATCACATCAAAAGCCTATAAACTAAAAGATATTTTAGATCAAAAAGCTATGGGCTCCACTGTGCCAGCTTCTTCCAAACCAAAGAAAAACTTAAAAGATGTCATGATGCTTGCCTCTCATCCCAAAGGTATTATCTATATAGATGAAGGAGCCAAGAAGGCACTTTTAAACCGGAAAGCTCTCTTAGCCATAGGCATAAAAGGGTTTGATGGCATATTCAAAAAAGGCGATATAGTAAATATATCAGACGAGCAAAACTTTATCATAGGAAAAGGTCGCGTAGAATATTCTTCTTCCGAACTAAAATCCATAATAGGTTCAAAAAATAAAGAGGTCATAAAAACAGATTACATACAGCTAATAGCCTAAACTTTCATCATGTTTTCATCTAATGTGCAGTAAATTGATATTATCAACCTTAGGAGGTAAGTTTTATGGTTAAAAAACTTTTATTAGGATTTGCAAGTGTATGTTTTTTAGGCACTGTAGCCTTGGCAGAGCCACATCATCCAATGCATCATCACTATTTTAAAAGATACTACAAAAATAGAGGTTTAGAAAGAGCTCATAGATGGCACCATGGCAGACACTGGCACAAAAGATGGCACCATCACAGACCATATCATCCACATCCAATGCATTAATGGGTAAAAGGGGCTAATGCCCCTTTCTTTATTAAAATACTACACCCACTTCTGCAAATGGGCCATCTATCTTTATATCAGATTTTATAGATTTTGCATCGATTTTAACTTCTTCATATCTATAACCTACACCAAGAAATACATGATTACCTACGGATGAGTTTTTGATAAATGTAGGATATATTTTTGCCTCACCTACTACATCATAGTATAAGTTTGAGCCATATCCTACGCCTTTTACATGAAAATCCCCATGTAGAGATGGCACAGGCCTTACATCTAAACCAGCATATAGCATAGGTATAGGTAGTGTAGCAGATTTAGAAACTGTTTGTGTTTGTGATGATGATGTAACAGTACCACTTACAGTGGCAGAAAAATCTACTATCCTAACACCAAGACCAAGTTTTGGATTTAATATACCTTTTGAGGCAGTTCTTATAAAAGGTAGATGATAATAACCAAATATATCGTAGTGATCCATCTTTATACTAGATGAGACATTACCTTTAAAGTTATACCCATCGTAGGTAAAGTTCTGGTTTGAAGCAGAGCCATCAAACTTCACAGGCAAATAACCAAATTCAAAGCTTGGTAATATTGGTATACCATCTGTGTTTATCTTAATTCTGACCCAAGGTTTTGTCTTGGAAGAAAGCCCTAAATTGTTTTTTACATCAACGTTATCAGATGCCCCTCCTGAATGATAGTTGATATAACCACTTGGGCTTTCATTGATAAAGCCTACAGAACCACTTATACTGATGGCAAAAGACAGCACTGGTGCTGAAAATATGGCTAACGCCAAAAGCTTTCTCATACAAACCTCTAAAAAGTTTTTATGCTTTTAATTATATCAGTATCTATAGTTTTTGTCAAAAATAAAAAACTAATACTAAAAATAAAAAATTAAGCTATATTATTATTATGTTAAAGGGAAGTATAACGGCACTTATCACTCCATTTAAAAACGGCAATGTGGATTATGGGGCTCTTGAAAAACTCGTTGAGTTTCAAATAGAGGATGGGACAGATGGTATATTGGTGTGTGGAACATCTGGAGAGTCTCCTACCCTTAGCTACGAAGAGCATGAAGCTGTTATAGAGTTTGCAGTTAAAAGTTCTAAAAACCGTATTCATATAATGGCTGGGACAGGAGCAAACTCCACCGAAGAAGCCATAAGATTCACCTCTTTTGCAAAAGCCGTGGGAGCCAATAGCGCTTTATTGGTGGTGCCTTATTATAACAAACCCACCCAAGAAGGGCTCTATAGACATTTTTCTAAAATAGCCAAAGAGGTGGATATAGATATATATATATATAATATTCCATCTCGTACAGGTATAGAAATATCTGTGGATACGATGGAGCGCATTGCCAAAGAACACCCTAACATAAAAGGTTCCAAAGAATCAACCCCAAATATGGATAGAATATCAGAGATTTTAAAAAGAATACCAAACTTTACAGTGTTCTCAGGAGATGATTCTCTTACCCTTCCAATGATGAGTCTTGGAGCAAAGGGCGTTGTATCTGTGGTAAGCAACATCATGCCAAAAGAGCTGAAAAAACTAACAGATTATGCTCTAAATGGAGATTACGAAAAAGCAAGAGAAATGCATTATTATCTATTAGATATGTTTAAGATACTTTTTATTGAAACAAATCCTGTACCTGTTAAAACAGCTTTATCTCTTATGAATATGGTTAAAAAAGAGTTTAGATTACCTCTTTGTGAGATGATACCTCAAAACGAAGAAAAGCTAAAGGAAGTGATGAAAAGATACAACCTTTTATGAATATAGATTTTGATAGTTTTTTGGCTTTTAGAATAATAAATAAAAGTTTAGAGCCTATTAAAAAACCAGAGCTTATAAACCCAGAGGATTTACTTTTTATAGACCATCAAAAGCAAGAACTCATTAAAAATACCCATTGCTTTGTAAAGGGATATCTCACAAACGATGTACTTCTTTGGGGAGCTCGTGGGTCTGGCAAATCGGCTCTTATAAAATCTATACTTTTTAAGTTTAAAGATGATGGTCTTAGGATAATACAAGCTTATAAATCAAATTTAGAAGATATATCAAATATTTATGATTATATACACGATAAACCCTATAGGTTTATCTTGTTTTTTGATGATCTTGTGTTTAGTGAAAAAGATGAGCTTTTTTCTTTGATGAAGGCTATATTAGAGGGGGATGTAGAGCAAAGACCAGATAACCTTTTGGTTTATGCTACATCAAATAGAAGAGACCTCACCATAGAACGCACCTACGATGAAAAATTTCCAGAGGATACCAATAACGATGTATATGCCCTTGTGGATAGATTTGGTCTGAGGCTTGGGTTTTGGGGCTTTTCAAAAACCCAATATATAAATATTATAAAACATTATCTTGAAAAGCAAAATATAAAAATTGAAGATTGGGTTTATCAAGAGGCGGATAGGTTTGCTATGAATAGCGGTGGATACTCTGGGAGATGTGCAAAACAATTTATAAGATATCTAAATATAAAATTATGTTATAATAGTGTTTATGGCAGAGAAGATTGATATAAACCGTATTCAANNTATTGAGTATAAGGGTGAGCCCTACAGAGTGGTGGATTATGACCATGTTAAACCAGGTAAAGGTCAGGCTTTTGTTAGAGTAAAAGCCAAAAACATGAACACAGGCAACGCCATAGAAATAACATACAAATCCTCTGATAGTATAGAAATAGCTGATTTTGAACAACTTTTTGCGGAGTTCTCTTATAAAGACAATACAGATTTTTATTTCTTAACTCAAAATACCCACGAAATGATAAATATAAACGCAGAAGACATCAAAGATGAGGCTAAATTTTTAAAAGAAGGCATGACAGTAGTGGTATTCTTATATAAAAATAAACCGATAGGCATAGAGATGCCAAAAGCAGTAGAATTAGAGATAGTAGAAACAGAACCAGGTTTTAAAGGGGATACCGCCACCGGTGGTTCAAAACCAGCAAAGCTTGAAACTGGCGCCGTTATACAAGTACCTCTTTTTATAAACGAGGGTGATATTGTAAAAGTGGATACCAGAACAGGTCAGTATCTGGAAAGGCTTGATAGAGCTCAAAAGAAATGACTATGGATTTAGAACCTATATTAGCTCTAATAAAAGCCTTAGACAATTCCAATTTGCAAAAGATAAAACTTACATCTGGAGATTTTACCTTAGAGCTTGAGAAAGCTAACACTTATACGCAAGAATATGTGCCACAAATCCAAGAGAAAAATATAGCCCATCAAAAACCCCAAGAGCCCCAAGTTAAAGAAGAAATTATTTCCAACACAAATTACCATATTATAAAAAGCCCCTTAGTGGGTACATTTTATAGATCACCATCTCCAGAAGCTCCTCCTTTTGTGGAAGTTGGTGACATAGTATCTCCTGGTCAAACCCTTTGTATTATAGAAGCTCTAAAAGTCATGAACGAGATAGAGAGCGACATAAAAGGTAAAATAGAAAATATATTAGTGGAGAACGGGGAAATCGTAGAATACGGCCAACCTATCTTTGAAATATCTGTTATAAAATAAAAGCAGATTTTATCGCCTCATAAAAAATTCTTATGGTTTTTTATTTTTATTGTTGTTACATTTAACTAAGTATAACGCTTTTAGGAGGTAAACATGGATAGAAAAACCGTAGGTATTTTGGTTAGCTTAGCAATTTTACCTGTTAGATTCGTATACGCTTGGATGTATATATCAGCACCGTTAAGGAGAGTAGTGTTGGCCAGCGGAAAATTAGACCCAAATTCACCGCTCTGGGTAGGGCACAAATTTAACTCCTTTTTACCTCATGCTTCCAACTTTTTGTTTTTACATGATTTCGTAAGGTTTTTGGTATTGCATCCAAGTTTGTTAGCTTCTTTCTTATGGGTGTTTACGCTTATTGAATTTTTGGCAGGGCTTGGTATTGCCCTTGGGCTTTTATCAAGATTATCAGCTATTGGAGCCACACTTTTGCCACTTGGAATGCTTTTGGGAGCAGGTTGGCAAGGAGCCACTTGTCTTGATGAATGGCAAATAGGCTCTACTGGTGTGGCAATGGGATTATCTTTGTTTTTAACAGGAAACTCATATTTTAGTGTGGATGCTTTGCTTATGAAAAAATTTAATAATTTAGAAAACTCCACATGGTTTAAATGGCTTGGCTCTGGAGATATATTAGATGCTCCTTATCAAAAGATGTCTGTAGCTTTGGCTATATTTGCTCTGTTTGTGACTATGGGAACCAATCAATATTTCCAGGGGGGTGTTTGGGGTAAACTTCATAACTTTGGTAAAGTGCTTAATATAAAAATTTATGATGCTAAAATCCAAAATGACAACCTTATTTTTTATGCCTATAGGATAAGTGGAAGCTCTGCAGCGATGGCATGGATACCAGATATCACATTAGAAAAAGATGGTAAAGTGGTTTATGAGTGGGATCAAAAAGCCATAGCCTCATTACCACCATCGGCAGTTCGAAATGTTTATGTAAATAAAGCAAAAATAAACAAGTATGCCCTTGGCATGAGACTTGGAGCTAAAGCAAAAATCATATTGCCTCTATCTCAAAATCTAGAACATGGAACATATACTTTGGTACTTCACGAGATAGGTGGACAAACGTTTTCCACTAAGTTTAATTACTAATTTTATAAGCTCAGCGATGGGAAAGAGGGAGTTTTCACCGTGCTTTGATAACAATATGTTTTTGTTTTCTAAGAATATACAAGCCCAGGCAAAAGTATTGTTTTGGGCTTTTAGTAATTTATAGGGTTATATAAATATAATTTAGGTTAAAATAATATGTATGGGATTTTCAATTTATAATACATTGAGTGCTAAGTTAGAGGAATTTGTGCCACAAAATCCACCTCAGGTTAGCATATATACCTGTGGGGTGACAGTTTACGATGACTCTCACGTAGGTCATGGAAGAAGTCTTATAGTATTTGATGTTTTCAGAAGATATTTAGAAAAGCTTGGATACAGAGTAAAGTTCGTTAGAAACTTCACCGATGTGGATGATAAAATCATAAACAAAGCCAATCAAGAGCAAAAGGATTTTATGAGCATAGCCAACAGATATATAGCCAGCTATTACATAGACATGGAGTCCATAAGAGTAAAACCCGCAAACGTAGAGCCGCGTGTTACAGACCACATAAAAGAAATTATAGATATCATATCAAAACTTGTAGAGCTTGGAAACGCTTATGAAAGCGAGGGAGATGTATATTTCTCCATAGAATCTTTTAAAGAATACGGAAAACTCTCCAAAAGAAGCCCAGAAGAACTGGAAGCAGGGGCAAGGATAGAACCCTCTGAGAAGAAAAGAAACCCTTTGGATTTTGCCCTATGGAAAGCATCCAAATCTAACGAACCTGGATGGGAATCTCCATGGTCTTACGGAAGACCTGGTTGGCATACCGAATGCGTAGCAATGATTTTTAAACATATTGGAGAGTCCATAGATATCCATGCAGGCGGTATTGACCTTGTGTTTCCTCATCATGAAAACGAAATAGCCCAAGCCGAGAGCATAAGCCAAAAGCCCTTTGCCAGATATTGGATGCATAATGGGCTTGTAACGGTGGGCGGTAAAAAGATGTCAAAATCCTTAGGTAATTTTGTCACTTTAAAAGAGATATATCAAAAATATCATCCTGATGTTTTGAGGCTTTTAGTATTATTTACTCATTATAGAAGTCCTTTGGATTTTTCTTTTGACAAGATGGAAGAGATAAAAAGAGCTTATGAACGTCTTAAATATGCCCTAAACACAAAACCCTTAGAAGACATAGCCAAAGAAGATAGACCCATATCTGATATAGATTTTTATGAGTTTGAAAAAAACACCCAAGAGCAATTTTACAAGGCTCTTTCAGAGGATTTTAACACATCCTCCGCTTTATCTTTTATATTTAATACCGTAGGAGAGTTAAACAGAGTAAAAACTGAGGCTTTTAAGATAGGTTATATAAGCAAAAAAGAGTTAGAAGGTTATGAGTTTTTAGCCAAAAGCTTAGAGCAAACCATAAAAGATATTTTTGGGCTTTTAGAAGAAGATATATTATCAAATACTGTTAAGACCTTAGAAGCGGCTTCTTCTGTAAATATATCCGAAGAGTTTATAGAAATTCTTATAAAAGCCAGAAACTTTGCTAAAGAACAAAAGGCTTACAAAGTTGCAGATTTTATAAGGGATGAGCTAAACGCTAACGGCATAAAACTTGAAGATACCAAGACAGGTACTACCTGGAAAAAAGTCTAATGCCTTTTTATATAAGGTTTGGTCATTTTGCCATCTCCTCTTTCGGATTGATGGTAACTATTGGGCTTTTGATATCTTATGTAATAACATTAAGGCTTTCTAAGTACATAGGTATCATAAAAGGTCAGATAGATGATATTTTTATATTTGCCACATTTTTCGGTATTTTCTTAGGAAGAACCTTTTATATAATAAAAAATTTTAACCAAATACCAAACTTTTTGGCGGTTTTTCAAATCTGGAATGGCGGATTAGATTATTATGGGGCTATCGTGGGTGTGGTTTTGGGGGTTTTGGCAGTAAGTTGGTTTTACAATATACCTATATTAAAAGCCTTAGACAGCACATCTATAATAGGAAGCTTTATGCTTGGTTTTGGATATTTTTCTGCAGGTTTTGTGGGTTTTGGATTTGGATTGCCTATACCTAGCAATGTAGATATAACTCCTGGTTTCCATACCATGAAAAGTTTTCCATACTTTTATGTGGTTTATAATTTTGGTGAGATAGCTCCTCCTTCAATACCCTTTTATCCAGCTCAATTTTTATATGGATTTTTATTTTTGATATATGGCATAAGCCTTATATTTTATCTTATGAAGAAACAAGATTACCAATCTGGGGAAATATTTAGCATATTCGTGATACTATACGGACTAAGCGATATGCTTATAGGACATTTTGACCAAAGCAGATTAATATTTGGCCGTATAAACGCCGAGCAGATTATAGGAAGTATCACATTCATAATAGGGTCTGCTATTTTATGGCTTTTAAAATCAGAAAAACCAAGTGCATAATTTTGATATAATATTTTCTTATGTATTACAATGATTTTGAGAAAAAAAACAAGCACAATAACCTAAAAAGGTTGGTAGTTTTAGCGGTCTTTTTGATGATTTTTTATGTATTTTTTTCGCTTTTTAGACCCTTACCAAAGCCAAAGTATGTATTAAGCTTAAAATCCTATCAATCACCGGGCACTCTAAGCTTCAACTGGCCCGCAGATATAAAGTATGGAGTTATAGGTACCTTACAAAGCGGTATAATATCAAAAACCAACGAACAAGGACAATGGCCTTTAGCCAGCGTAGCAAAGATAATGACTGCCTATATAATCTTAAAAGATCATCCTCTCAGAGTGGGTGAAGAAGGACCTTCTTTTACCGTAACCCAAAAAGAAGTCAATGAGTATGAAGCCTTTAAAAAAGATGGGCAATCTGTGGCAAAAGTAGCCTTGGGGGAAAAGCTAACCGAAAGACAGCTCTTAGAAGGACTTATGATACCATCTGCTAACAACTTTTCTTATATATTAGCAAGATGGGACGCTGGAAGCGTAGCTAACTTTGTGAAAAAGATGAATCAAACCGCAAAAGAGCTTGGCCTAAACAACAGTCATTATGATGACCCATCAGGAGCAAAGGCATCCACAGCAAGCTCACCAATAGACCAATTTAAATTAGCATCCTTGGCGATGCAAATACCCACTTTTAGACATATAGTAGCTATGCCTCAAGTAAATCTTCCAGTAGCTGGTATTCAATACAATGTTAACTATGATCTTGGCAAAGACAATATAGTGGGTATAAAAACAGGCTCTTCTATACCAGCAGGGGCAAANNGTAAAAACTGGCTCTTTTTTGCCAGCAGGGGCAAACTTCGTATTTGATTCTGTGCAAAACGGCATCGATATAATAGGGGTTATATTTGGAGCCGAAGGCAAAGCCCCGCTAATGACCGCTTTAAAAGAAGCTATAAATCTAACAGATATGCTAAAAAATCAACTCTCTTATAATCAAATAATAAACAAAAATCAGCCTGTTGGTTATATAGAGCTTCCTTGGTCAAACAAAAAGGCAGATATAATAACCACCAAAGAGCTGCAAATAGTGACTTATCCTGGCATGAATGTATCTTATACCTTAGATATTTCTAAAAACCTAAAACTGCCAATAAAGGCAAATGAAGAGATTGGTAATCTTGTAGTAAAACATGGTGACAACACAACGGAACTACCCGTAATAGCTACTCAAAATATAGAGTCTCCTGGCTTTTTATATAAACTTAAAAATATATTTTAGGATATAATATCTATATGAGTATTTCAAAGAAAGAGATTGTAAAGATTGCATCCCTTGCAAGGCTAAAGCTAAAAGAGGAAGAGACTGATTATTTTGCTTCCCAGATAAACAATATAGTGGAGTTTGTAAATAAGCTAGGCGAGGTAAATGTGGGTTCTATAGAAGAAGAGCATAAACCAACACCATTAAGAGAAGACATAGCTCAAGCATCTTTAGACCCCGAAAAAGCTATTTTAAACGCTCCTGAAAAACGCCTTGATATGTTTGTAGTGCCAAAGATAGTGGATGCTTAGAGGAGAGATTATGAATATATTAAAGCGCTATCTCATTGAGATAACAATTTTTTCTACGGCCTTTGGACTTTCGGTGATGAGTATTGGATTCTTAGCTTCAGGGGATTTTTTATATGGAACATTTTTCATATTTATGCTTCTTTTGTTTCAGATGTTTATAATCCTTGGCGCTAAAGGAGATAAGGAATTTCCAAAAGCTTACGATAAGGATATAAAAGATGTGGGGTTATTTACAAGTCTCATGCTTATATATTTAGGGCTTTTTAGCGCGGGTATTTTGACGATCATTATAAGATGAACAAGTTTTTAGCAATACTTGATATAGATGTATATCAAGATAATTTTTTAGAAAAAGCTTATGATGTTACAAAAAGCCACAAACCAGACATAATGTTAAGGGCTAAACATTTAAAAGGTAAAATTTTCTATGAGTATGCAAAAACCCTCAAAGAGTTTTCAAGAGAGTTTGATATTAGGCTTTTAATAAACGAACGATTTGATATTGCAAAGATTGTAAAAGCTCATGGTGTTCATATGCCTTCGCAGGGTTTAAGGGTAGATGTGGTAAAATCATTATTTGATGGAGTAGTGGGGTATTCGGCTCATTCTAAGGAGGAAGCTTTATTAGCTCAATCTCTTGGTGCAGATTATATAACCCTTAGTCCAATATTTCCCACAAAATCCCACGAAAATGTTACTCCTCTTGGCCTTAACTATCTAAAGGATGTGGTGGCTTCCGTAAATATACCCGTTTATGCCCTTGGGGGTATAACAAAAGAAAACATTGATGATGTTTTTAGCACAGGGGCATATGGAATTGCATCCATTCGCATGTTTTTATAGCCTATGTCAGTTTATAATGGAATGTTAAGGTATATAATATTCTAATGCTTGAAATTGTAACTTATCCAAATGAGATTTTGAAGAGAAAAACAAACCCCATAAAAGCTGTGGATAGTGAGATAAAAGATATCATAAAACAGATGAAAGAAACTATGTATCAAAACGATGGAGTTGGTCTTGCCGCCAACCAAGTGAATATACCCCTTAGCATAATGATTATAGATACCACCCCAAACGATAGATACAAAGATGAAGATAGAGAGATATTTAAATCTGTTCTTATGAATCCAGAGCTTTTAGAGAAAAGTGGGCAAATCAGCATGAAAGAGGGTTGTTTGTCTTTCCCAGAGCTCCGTATTGAAGTCCCAAGATTTTCTCATATCAAAATAAAAGCCATAAACGAGCATGAAGAAGAAGTAATCATTGAGTTAAGCGGTTTTCCAGCAATAGTATTTCAGCATGAATTTGACCATCTTAATGGTATAACGTTTGTGGACAGGCTTAGTGGTCTTAAAAAGAGGATAGCTTTGGAAAAATACAAAAAGTCCCTAAAAGAGAAAGTCCCCACATGAATGTGATTGTAGAAAAGGTATATATATACGAAGTGGATTTTAGAAACTACAAAATATTGGCCTACGCAGATATCGTGGTGGAAAATACATTAAGACTTAGGGCTATAAAGCTTTTACAAAATAAACTCGACAATACCACATTTTTACAAATGCCTTCTTGCAAAGAGACTAAAAGGCCTATTGTTGAAATATTTAATAAAAATCTTTTAGATAATATTAAAAGCCAGATACAAGAGAGAATAAAGTTTGAATATGAAAATACTTAACAATACCCTTGTGCTTATCACGACAAGCTTGATTTTTTGGCTTGGTACTTTGGTGTATGGTCTTTTTTACGATCATAACAACGGCATGATATTTTATGCGATGTTTAGCTTAAGCTCTTTGTTTTTCGGCTTTTCACTGCTAAAGCTACTATACGAAGAACTTCAAGGTGTCATAACAGATTTAAAAACCCGAAAAGATCCTTTCGCCACAATCTATGATCTATTTGCTTCTTTAAAGCTTGCATTTTTTTTGATGATTGCCATTGCAGTTTTATCTATGTTTGGCTCTACTTATATAGAGCAAGAGCAACCCGTAAGCTATTATGTCCAAAAATATGGTGAGCAAAAAGCCCATGTTATAATGTCGTTGCATCTTAACAATATATTTCACTCTTGGTATTACAGAACACTTTTATATTTGTTTGGAATAAACTTGATAATATGCTCTATAAAAAGATTACCTCCTATTTGGAGACACACTTTTGGTAAAGAAAGAATACTAAAACTTGATGAAAGAGCCGAAAAACATCTAAAACCCATCAGTGCCAAACTCAACACTGATATCTTAAGCGTGGCTAAGTTTTTAAAATCCGAAGGCTTTAAGGTATTTTATGAAGAAGATGGGAACAAAAAATATATATACGCAGAAAAGGGCAAATGGTCAAGACTTGGAGTTTATATAGTACATATAGGGCTTATCATCCTATTAGCAGGGGCTTTGATAGATTCTTATTTTGGTATAAGAGGCATTATGCAAGTACCAGAAGGAGAAAAATCAAACATTATGATGAGTCTTGACATGGCTTCCAACAAAGTTTATAAACTTCCTTTCTATGTATATGAAAAAAGATTTAAAATCATAACTTACGGAAAGTCTTCTCCTGAGTTTGCTTCCGCAGTAAAATCTTATGAAAGTAATATATATATTATCAAAAACAACAAAATCGTAGATAAAGGTTTTTTGGCAGTAAACTCACCCTTTAGTTATAACGGATATCATATATACCAAGCTTCTTATGGGATGACAGGATATCCAAAGTTTATGGATCTCGTGGTGATAAACAAGAAAAAAGCAGAGGCTGGTGATAACAAAGGTGCTTTGGTGGGGGATGTAAAGTTTATGAACTCAAAATTTGCCATGTTTAATGGTATGAATATTAAGATTTTAAAGAGCACATTAAATATAGAAAATCCACAGGCGGGTATGAACGGAGATTTAAAACCCGCTGTTATGCTAAAAGTAGATTACAATGGCAAATCCTACGATGTTCCTGTTATATATAGCCCAAAGCTTACCATTATAGCTTACAATGAAATGCCAAACCTAAAAGATTTTCCCTATGTATTTTTCATGGATAGCTTTGATCCCCAATATTTTTCTGGTTTTCAAGTGGCAAAAGACCCTGGTTCTAACATCCTATGGATAGGTTCTATAATAACAATCCTTGGTATGATGTTGGCGTTTTATAAAGTAAATAGAAAAATATGGATAAGAGAAGAAAACGGTGAGTTGAAGATAGCTATATATTCTCATAAGTTTAAAGAAGAATTTCAAAAAACCTTCTTTCAAAAGCTAAGAACTGTGATATAATATTATCTGAGGCCCGGTAGCTCAGTTGGCAGAGCATACGGCTGAAAACCGTAGNNGGTTCGATTCCGCCCTGGGCCATTTTATATGAAAAGCTATAGCGCTTATAATCTACTTATAATTTTTGTTTATCTTAGCATATTCTTATCTGTAATTTATATATTTTCCATAAGCATAAATCCTTTGTATTTTATAGGCATATCTCTTATCCTGATAGGTATTGTTCAGGATATAAAAAATATGTACCTACCAAGAATTGTTGTGAATATATTGGCAGTTGTATCTGTCATCATAATATTTGCTCTTAGCTTTAACATAATGGCACTTTTTGATTTTGCAAAAAATGTAGTTATCACATTCTTAGGCATAAAATCCTTAGAGAAAAAACAACCAAGGGATATATATCAAATACTTATACTAGAAGCCATGGCCATTGGAATGGTTGGAGTAGCAAATGCCAGCATAGAATTTCTTTTTATGCTTTTAATATGGTTATTTTTAAGTATATGGATTTTTTTAGCCACAAATGTTTATAAAAGCCTAAAAAACGAAAGAATTTATATAAACCAGTTTAAAACGATGAATTATATGGTTTTAGCGATGTCTATTAGCACTATCATAACAGGGCTTTTCATATTTTTATTTATGCCAAGGATTAGGTCTCCGTTGCTAAATTTAGGAGTTGGTGGTATTCAAAATACAGTTGGATTTTCAAGCACATTAAATCCATCAAACGCTACAAATGTTTTAGAAAATACCGCCACAGTTTTCAGGATTTTAAACATAAAAGGTAATATAGATGTTAAAAACGCGTATTTTATAGGTGAAACCCTTGATTATTATAATGGCATATCCTGGAATCACAAAAATAGAGCAAGGGGTGAAATATTATTAAAAGGCCCTATGGTTAGATATACTATTATGATAGAACCAAGCTATGATTATAGGCTTTTTAGTATTGCATATCCATATAGTGTTTTTATTTATAAAAGCCCAATACTGGCTCATATAACAGAAGATCTCACCATAAAAACCAGTAAACCCATACTACATAGACTCGTTTATAGAGTATTCTCGCATTATGGGAAAATGTATCAGCAAAATTTAAAAAATCCACAGGATTTTTTACAGCTACCAGACGATATAAACCCCTCTATCATAAGATTAGCCAATATGTTAAAAGACCAAAATCAAAATCCTATACAATCTGTGAAAAATTATTTTAAACAAGAGCATTTCAAATATTCCCTTAGCAACATCTCATCCAAAGATTTTATGTATGATTTCTTATTTAAGAATAGAGTGGGCAACTGCGAGGCCTATGCTTCTGCTACAGCTCTTTTACTTAGGCTTATGGGTGTGCCTGCAAGAGTGGTGGTGGGATTTCACGGAGCTTTTTACAATAAAGATGGAAATTATTATTTTGTGACAAACTCTTTAGCCCATTCTTGGGTGGAGGTTTACTACAATGGTTATTGGCAATTAGTGGATACCACACCATCGAGTTATACAACCACAATACCAAAACTCAGCAAGATAAGAATGCTTGCAGATTATATAAGCTATCTGTGGGATATAAATGTAGTATATTATTCTCAAGCAAGACAGCATTATCTTATAAAAAGCCTAATACAATATATAAAACATTTTATCCAAATAGATTTAAAATATGTATTTATCTTTCTTTCCTTGATTAGTCTTATGTATTTGGCTTTTAAGAAAATTATAGTATTTTTTAGCATAAGGGTTATGTACAAAGATTTGTGTTATAATATCAAAAAAGTGGTTGATATAGATCACTGCTATCCAGAAAAACTTCCTCAATTTATAGTGGAGAATGGTTTTGGAGATTTTTTTAATATATATATAAAAGCTAAATATTCAGGAGAAAAAATATCCAAAAAAGAGCTAAGGTTGGCAAGAAAATATTATAAAAATACGCTTAAAACCATCAAAGAATCATCGGTTATAAAATCGTTATCATAAAAAAAACCTTATTTTTCAATATAATTATAATAAGGGTTAGAAGCCCTAAAAATATTTTGTAAGAGGTAATATTTATGTTTGAGAAATTTACTGAAAG
>DDOS01000108.1:18122-24662 GCA_002341805.1 Aquificaceae bacterium UBA2488
TTTAAAAGATGATGATATACCATCTCTTGTGTTAGCTAAATTTAATATAACCCCCGAAAAGGTAAGAAAGGCCATCACAAGCCAAATGTCAAGGGGTAATTATAACGGAGAAATACTATTTGCACCAGATGCCAAAAGGGTTTTAGAGTTTGCAGTGGAGGAAGCCAGGATACTACACCATCAATTTGTGGGCGCAGAACATATTTTCATAGGGGTAGTTAGAGAAAAAACAGGACTTGGTGGGAGGGTTTTAAGAGGACTTGGTTTAGATGAGTATTCTATAAGAAGAGAAACTTTGCAAATTCTTGGAGAACTCCCAGTCCAAGAAACGGTAAAATATGTAGCAACACCTACCTTAGATAGGCATAGCAGAGATTTGACGGCTTTAGCCAGCGAAGGCAAGTTAGATCCTGTTATTGGAAGAAGCAACGAGATAGTAAGAACTATTCAAATCTTATCCAGAAGAAGGAAAAACAATCCTGTATTAATAGGTGATCCAGGTGTAGGTAAAACCGCCATAGTAGAAGGCTTAGCTCAAAAAATAATTGCCAAAGAAGTGCCAGAAACATTGTTTAATAAAAGAGTGGTGGTGCTTGATATAGCATCTATAGTAGCGGGTACGAAGTACAGAGGTCAATTTGAAGAAAAGCTAAAAACCATCATAAAAGAGTTAGAAAAAGCTACAAACGTAATACTTTTTATAGATGAGCTCCACATGATAATAGGAGCAGGGGCAGCAGAAGGCTCCGTGGATGCTTCCAACATGCTAAAACCAGCTTTAGCCAGAGGTGAAATCCAAATAATCGGTGCTACTACCTTAGATGAATATAGAAAATATATAGAAAAAGATGGAGCCTTAGAAAGAAGATTTCAGCCTATACTAGTGGATCCACCTTCCATAGAAGATGCCATTAAGATAATAGAAGGTTTGGCACCAAAGTTTGAAAACTTTCACAATGTAGAGTATGAAAAAGAGTCCATAGTAAAGTCCGTGGATTTATCCAATAGATATATCACCGATAGATATCTTCCAGATAAGGCCATAGATGTCATGGATGAAGCTGGAGCTCTTGTGAAGATAAGGGGTTCTGAGATGCCAGAGCACCTACAAAAAATGTTAGAACAAATAAAAGAGATAGAACAAGCCAAAGATCAAGCTGCTGCAGAGCAAGACTATGAAAAAGCTGCAAACTTAAGAGATGAAGAGATGAGGCTAAGAGCAAAGTTTGAAACGGCAAAGTTAAAATGGAAGCAAGAGCAAAATATCAACAAGCCTAAAGTAACTATAAAAGATGTAGCTGCTGTGGTAGCTAAATGGACAGGTATACCAGTGGATAAACTATATGAAGATGATCTATCAAAGCTCATGCACATTGAGGAAAAGCTAAAAGAACGTGTAATAGGCCAAGAAGAAGCTATTGTTTCTATAGCAAAAGCCATAAGGCGTTNNGTGGACTGGTGTTCCGGTGGATAAGCTCTACGAAGACGATTTATCCAAGCTAATGCACATAGAGGCTAAGTTAAAAGAAAGAGTGATAGGTCAAGAGGAGGCTATAAAGGCTATAGCAAAAGCCATAAGGCGTTCCCATGTGGGCTTAAAAGGCAAACACAAGCCCATAGGTGTATTTATGTTTTTAGGACCTACGGGTGTAGGCAAAACAGAAACCGCAAAGGCTTTGGCGGAATATTTATTTGACACAGAGGACGCTCTTATAAGATTTGATATGTCTGAGTATATGGAAAAACACACTGTATCAAAGCTAATTGGTTCACCTCCTGGATATGTAGGATATGGAGAAGGTGGACAGTTAACTGAAAAAGTTAGAAGAAAACCATATTCAGTATTGCTCTTTGATGAAATAGAGAAGGCTCATCCTGATGTATTTAATATATTCTTACAAATATTCGATGATGGAAGACTAACAGATGGTTCTGGCAGAACTGTAGATTTCTCAAATACTATTATTATAATGACCTCAAACTTAGGGGCAAAGAGCATGAGCCAAAGCACCAGCCTTGGCTTTGAAAATAAGCAACAAGCAGATATGGACAAAAAAGTGATGAAGAAAAACATCATAGAACAAGTGAAGAAACACTTTAATCCTGAGTTTATAAATAGATTAGATGACATGATCGTATTTAGCCAACTTCAAGAAGAAGACTTAGAGAAGATATTGGAGTTACAGTTAAAAGAGATAAACAAAAACCTAAAAGAGTCTGATCTTAGCATAGAACTCACCAAAAACTTTATGAAATGGGTTATAGACAAAGAGTACAAGAAAGAGTATGGTGCCAGAAGCCTAAGAAGAGCAATACAAAGACATGTGGAAGACATGCTTGCAGAAAAACTCATAGGCGGTGAGCTAAAAAATGTTGCTTCTATACTCATAGACATAAAAGATGATACTCCTTATATTAAAAGAAAGAAAAAGCATAAGAAAAACACTGAACAGAAAGAAAATATCGAACCCAAAGAGGACGAACTCATAAATGTATGAAGTATATCTTTGGTTTATTGGCTTTTATTGTAAGTATAAGGCTAAGCTTAGGGTTTAAACTAATTAGTAAAGACTTTGAAAACGGCGGTTATATACCGCCGGAGTTTACTTGCTTAGGCAAAGATATATCTCCTGAGCTTCGTTGGGAAAAAACTCCGAAAAATGCCAAGAGCTTTGTGTTGATAGTGGAAGATATAGATGCACCCAAGGGTGTTTTTTATCATTGGATGGTGTATGATATACCATCTTATGTAAAAGAGCTAAAGGAAGGCACTAAGCTATATAATCAAGGATTAAACAACTTTGGCAACATAGGCTATGGTGGTCCTTGTCCACCTCCTGGAAAACCTCATAGATATTATTTTGAGCTTTTCGCGTTAAATATAAATTCTTTAAATTTACCAAAAGGAGCTTCCACAAATCAAATAAGAGATAAAATGAGATCCCATATTTTGGGTTCTGCTTTCTTGTTTGGGCTTTTCAAAAGATAATTAGTATCTTTTTATAAGATCTTTTATCTTTGCAAGGTCTTCTTGGAAGTTTTTTATCTGGGGTGGGTTTCTAAGCAAAAACGATGGATGATATGTTATAAATACATCAATGTCTGGACCTAACACTGGACTTTTGGGTGTTGATTTTATAAAACCACCCCTTTGTTTGGTGGGAGATATATTTTTTATCCCAGTAAGCCCTACGGCAGCAGTTTTCCCAAGAGCTACTATGAGACGGGGTTTTATGAGTTCTATTTCTTTTTTTAATATGTAAGAACAAGCCGCCATCTCAGATTCTTCTGGAGCTCTGTTGTCTGGTGGCCTGCACTTAGCGATGTTAGTGATATAATAATCTTTTTCTCTAAAAATTCCTATAGATTCTAAATTGGTGGTTAAAAGTCTCCCAGCTTTTCCAACAAAAGGCCTTCCTTCAATATCTTCATCGGCTCCTGGTGCTTCTCCCACAAAGAGTATCTTAGAATCGGGGTTTCCATCTCCAAACACCACTTGGGTTCTATTTTTTGAGAGCGCACATTTTGTACAATCTTTACAGGTTTCATAAAACGCTTTTAGCATATCTTTTATACTTTCATCTTTATTTTTATAAAAGCCTTTAAAACCTATCTGATTATAAATATACTGGATATTATTCATCCTAGCTTCATCCTTTGGGCTAATTTTGACCAAAAGCTTTCTTTGGTTTTTAATTCTATATTAAGAGGTACACGTTTTAGAACTTCATTGAGCTCCTGGGTTAGCAGTTTATCAAAGGGTTTTTGATCCACTATCTTCCTTATGATGTTTTTATTGTAAGTTAAATATCCTACATAATTTAGGTTTACATCTAAAAATTTTTTGGCTACCGTTTCTATGCTTCCAAACACTTTTGCCCCTTCTTCCTTAGAAGCGCATTTGTTTATAAGCACATAAAAATCTTTCAGCATCATAGAAGTATTTAAGACTTTTATAAGCGCGTAAGCATCTGCTACGGCGGTAGGTTCTGGTGTAGATATTATAATGGGTATATCCGAAGAGGAGGTTATAATGAGGGTTTCGTTATGAATACCTGGAGGCGTATCAAATATGATGATATCGTAGTTAGTCTCAGCATATTCGTGTATTCTATCAAGGATGCTCACGATATCTTTTGAGTTTAAGTTAACAAGCTCTTGAATACCATTACCACTGGATATAAAATGCACGTTTGGATTTATCTTAAATACAATCTCATCTATACTGGCTTTACCGTTTATAAAGTCCGATAGATTCTTATCTGGGGCAAGTCCAAGCATAATATGCACATTAGAAAGTCCAAAGTCTCCATCTATGATAAGTACTTTTTTGTTGCTAGAAGCTATTATAATGGCTAAGTTTATGCTTATTAGGGTTTTACCAACACCACCTTTTCCACTGGCGATAGTTATATACCTAGCGTTCGAGCCTTTGTCTATGGCTCTTTTAAGGTGAGATAATTGACCTTCCATCAGCTTAGACCTCTTAATAAAATATTAGCTAAATTTTCATAATTAGCAAGCTCTATATCGTTGGGTACTTTTTGACCAAAAGTTAAAAAAGATACAGGCAAGTTAGCTTTGATACAAGCATTTAGCACACAACCAGGGTACAACGTCTCATCGAGCTTTGTGAATATTATACTACTAATACCAAGCTCACTAAACCTCCTCGCACTATCTAGTATTATACGCTCATCGGTAGTGGTGCTCACTGTCAGAGCTATTTCCAAAGAAGGCACATTTTCTAAGTAGTGTTTTAACTCTTTTAACCTTACAGAATCATATTGACTTCTACCAGCGGTATCTATGAAGATTATATCAAGGCTTGAAAGTTCACCTACGCATTCTCTAAGACGAGTGGGCGTATCTGCTACTCTAAGAGGCATTTCCAACAAACTAACATAAGATTGAAGCTGCTGCACTGCTCCTGTCCTATAGCTATCTAATGTTATAACGCCTGTTCTAAACCCTTGAGATTTATACATGTAAGCGAGTTTTGCTATGGTAGTGGTTTTACCCACTCCCGTCGGACCCACCAAAGCCAATATGCTTAAAATATTTTTACTAAAGTTTATGGCTTTTAAAGAGATATTCTTAGAAAGCCCTTCTATCAGAGATTGATAATCATCTTCATATTTTAAATCAAGCCTACCTATAGTGATGTCAAACCCACATGAATCTTCTAATATTTTGCGAGCTATATCTTGATCAACTCCTGCATTTATGAGCTTAGTGGCTAAGTTCATAGCCCTTAGGGAAAAATCTTCATTGTTTTGGGGCTGTACTTGTGTTATAGGTGGTGGTGTCTTTTGTTCTTGTTTTGTGCTTTTAACCACCTCTACCACATCTTTTAAAGTGGATTTTATATTTTCTATCTCGCTGTAAAGCTCTTTTTCCTTGCTAAACTCTTTTTGAAAGTCCTCTGAATCTGCTATACCTATGGTAACTTCAAGCTTGTTGGTGGAGAAAAATAACCATTTTTTAGCTTTTACGATTTTGGTGGACATAATAGTAGCTTTATCACCGTAAGTACTTTTTGTTATATCTATCGCCTCTTGCAACGAGTCCACCAGTATCTTCTTAATTTTCATCTACTACTCCAAGCACTTTCATATTCACTTGCTTATCTATTTCATTATAAGCTATAACATTTAATTGTGGCAAGTATCCTTCGAGAGCTTTTCTTACAAACCTTCTAATGTTTGGGGATGTGATGAGAACAGGAGAGGCTTGAAACTCCACAAATTTTTTAATATTTTCTGATATGTTTTTTTGAAGCCTATTTATCACTAAATCCAAAAACTCTTCTTCTTTGCTCTCTTTTATAAATGTGTTTAGTTTGGTCTCTACCCTCGGGGAAAATGCTATCACATAAAGAGTATTGTCTTTCATAAATCTCTTGGTGATGTATTTGGATAGTTTTTGCCTTACAAACTCCACTAAAAGCTCAATATCGCTTACCCTGTCTATATAATCTCCCACAGTTTCTATAATGCTTATCATATCATTTACTGGTACGTTTTCTTTTAAAAGACTTTGAACTACCCTATGAAGTACCGAGTAAGAGACTTTTTCTGGAATGATATCTTTTATCACCTTCTGGTATTTTTGGGAGAGTCTTGCCACAAGATCTATGATCTCAGCTCTTCCTATGATGATGTATAGATTTTTCTTTATTACCTCTGATAGATGTGTAATTATCACTGTGGGAATGTCCACCACCATATAGCCTTGTTTTGTAGCTTTTGATTTTTGTTCTTGGGTTATCCAAAAAGCTGGAAGATGAAAAGAAGGGTCTTTTGTAGGCTTTCCTTCTGTTAGTTTTTCTTTGAANNACCGAATGATGGGTCTTTGGTGGGTCTTCCTTCTGTGAGCTTTTCTTTTACATTTCCAAGGTCAATAGCTAACAAAAACCCCGGCATTACATCGTAAGAGCTCTCTTCCACTCCTCTTACAAGGACCCTATATTGATTTGGAGGAAGTTTCATGTTATCTCTTATATGTACAAGGGGAATGATAACTCCATAATCAGCTGCT
>DDOS01000091.1:0-4011 GCA_002341805.1 Aquificaceae bacterium UBA2488
GCTGTTAGGAAAAATGATTTCTATGTGTATATAGATTCTTTGTTGGCTCCAAAACTTTTATTGGAGTACATAACCAAAACTAAACTTTTTGATGTTAAAAGCCTAAAACTTGAGCCAAGATACAACAAACACCATAAATTTGATATACTGATAAATGATGATATCTTAATAGAAACAAAGTCTGTTAATTTGGTAAAAAATGACATAGCTATGTTTCCAGATGCCCCCACTATTCGCGGTACCAAACATATTGAGCTTTTAAAAAACATATACAAGGATAAATCTTATAAGCCTTTTGTGGTATTTGTAATTCAAAGGCCAGATGCAAAGGGTTTTACCCCAAACTATGAAACCGACAAAGATTTTTCTAAAAGCTTAATAGAGGCTAAAAATATGGGACTTAATATACTTTGTTTTGACTGTTATACGTCTTCTAAGGAGATATACATAAGAGGTGAAGTTAGTCTTGGATTTTAGTGTATAATATTTGTATGATTGCAGAACGTGTTAAGAGTTTAAAACCATCTCCTACGTTGGCAGTGAGTGCAAGAGCTAATGAGCTAAAGGCAAAAGGTATAGACATAGTAAGCTTTGGAGCAGGAGAGCCCGATATAGATACTCCTGATTTTGTGAAAGATGCTTGTATAAAAGCTTTAAAAGATGGTAAGACCAAATACACACCATCCAGTGGTATAATGCCTTTAAGAGAAGCCCTTTGTAAAAAATTAGAGCAAGAGAACAATATAAAATATGAACCCTCCGAGATAGTGGTTTCCTCTGGTGCTAAGATGATATTATTTTTAATCTTTATGGCTATACTAAATGAAGGCGATGAGGTGATAATACCATCTCCCTACTGGGTGACATATCCAGAGCAGGTACTTCTTTTTGGCGGTAAGCCTGTATTTTTAGAGCCATCTCCTCACAAGAACTTTGAATTAACTCCTGAGCTTTTGGAATCTGCTATAAGCCCAAAAACAAAAGCCATAATTATAAACTCTCCTTCAAACCCAACGGGTGCTGTAATATCTCCAAAAAATATGGAAAAGATATCAGAGATTTGTCTAAAACACAATATATTTATAATATCAGATGAATGCTACGAACACTTTTTGTATGAAGATGCTATTATGTTAAGCCCAGCATCCATCGACAAAGAAGTGAGGAATATAACATTTACCGTTAACGCATTTTCTAAAACATTTTCTATGACAGGATGGCGTGTAGGATACTTGGCGTGTCCAAAAGATTATGCTAAAATAATCTCAGATTTAAATAGCCAATCTGTATCAAACGTTACTTCTTTTGCCCAATGGGGTGCTTTGGAAGCCTTAAATAATCCTAAGTCTAAGGATTTTATTAAAAGCATGAAAACAATATTTGGGAAAAGAAGATCGTATCTTATGGATATACTTGATGAAAAAGGCATATCTTATTCAAAGCCAAAGGGTGCTTTTTATATGTTTATGGATTTAACCAAATATAGAGATAAGTTTAAAGATGATATATCAATGAGCTCATATATATTAGAAAAAGGTAATGTGGCTTTGGTGCCAGGATCTGCTTTTGGGAAAGAGTTCTGGGCAAGACTTTCTTATTGTGTATCGGAAGATGTCTTGCAAAAAGGCGTTTCTCGTTTAAGCGAGGCGTTGATGAATCTATGAAAAAGCTTGTCTATTTAGCGGTTTTTGGGCTTTTAATATCATCTTGTTCTAACAATTCCTCAGTAAATGACTATTTAAAATCAAACTCTTCTAAAAATATATCCATCATAAATTTAAATCCTAAGAAAGACTATGAGATGCTTATAGTAGAAAGTTCTGATTGCCCTTATTGTCATAAGCTCCAACAAGATCTAACCACAAACCAAGAACTCATAAACTCTCTAAAAAACATAGAAGTGGCTCCTATACTTGCAGATGATACTTCAAAGCTATATGAGATCACCATAAACAACCACAAGATAGAAGGCACAGGGCAAGATATTGCTTATGACCTTGGGGTAAATGCATACCCAAATATCTTTTTCTTAAATAAATCTGGTAAAGTGGTGTTAAATGTTCCTGGTTATGTAAAGCCAAATGTTATGAGCTGTATAGCAAATTATATTACTTCTAAAAGCTATAAAACCACTGATATAAATGCATATCTAAAACAAAATAAATGCATATCTTAATTCCATGCAAAAATTTGATGTAGTTGTTGTAGGTACTGGGCATGCTGGTATAGAAGCGGCCATCGCCGCTTCTAAAATGTGTGAGTCTGTAGGATTTTTCACTATAAATATAGATTTTATAGGACAGATGTCTTGTAATCCAGCTATTGGTGGTATCGCTAAGAGTATTGTGGTAAGAGAGATAGATATCCTTGGTGGAGAAATGGGTAAGGCTATCGATGTTACTGGTATTCAGTTTAAAATGCTAAACAAAAGAAAAGGTGAAGCCGTCTGGGCACCAAGAGCCCAAGCAGACAAATCAAGATATAGAGAATATATGAAAAAACGGCTGATGGACATACCAAATTTATTCGTAGTCCAAGACGAGGTAATAGATATATTAACAAAAGATAATAAAGTTATAGGTATAAAAACAAAGCTTGGCGTAGTATATGAATGTAAAGCTGTGGTGGTTACCACTGGCACATTTTTAAATGGTAAAATATTCATAGGGGATAAAGTATTTAGCGGAGGAAGAGCTTGGGAACCCCCATCTTCAGGATTAGATGAGTTTTATAAAAGATATGGCTTTTCTTTGGCAAGATTTAAAACTGGTACTCCCGCAAGACTTGACAAAAGAACTATAGATTTTAGTATATTAGAAAAAGCATCAGGAGATGATCCTGCTCCTAAATTTTCGCTTTTCTCAGAACCAAGAGGAATTTATTATTTTGAAGAGGGAAAGCATCAAATAGATTGTCATATCACCTATACAAATCCAAAAANNACCCATGAGATAATAAGAAAAAACCTTCATAGAACCGCTCTTTACGGTGGTCTTATAAAGGGTGTTGGCCCAAGATATTGCCCATCGATAGAAGATAAAGTGGTGAAATTCGAAGGAAAAGATAAGCATCAGATATTTTTAGAACCAGAAGGAGAAGATACTATTGAGATTTACCCAAATGGGCTTTCCACATCCCTACCAGAAGAAATTCAAGAACAGATGTACCAAAGCATAGAAGGTTTAGAAAACGTAAGGCTAATAAGACCTGCTTACGCTATAGAATATGATATAGTGCATCCTACAGAGCTATCTTCCACCTTAGAAACCAAAAAAATTATGGGTTTATTTCATGCAGGGAACTTCAATGGCACCACTGGATACGAAGAAGCCGCAGGACAAGGTATTTTAGCGGGGATAAACGCCTCTTTGAGAGCCAAAGACAAAGAGCCCATCATATTGCCACGTTCTATTAGCTATATAGGGCTTATGGCAGAGGACTTATCTACAAAAGACATCGTAGAACCCTATAGGCTTTTTACATCGAGATCTGAATTTAGACTTTCTGTAAGACAAGATAATGCTCCAGATAGACTATTAGAATTATCACATTCTTTAGGGCTTTTAGAAAAAGAAGATTATTTATTGGCAAAAGAGCTTTTAAATGGGATAGATTATTATGTTAATTATTATAAAAGCCAAAAAACGGTGGTAAGTTTAGGAGATACCCCAAGACCTTATACATTGGCTCAGATTTTATCCATAGAAGGTATAGATAAGCTAAGCGATCTTGGATTTGATGTCCCAAAAAATAAATATATAAAAGATGAGGTTGAAATAATATTAAGATACGAATATTATATAGAGAAAGAGAAAAAGCTAAATGAAAAGCTTAAAATGTTTGAACAGGTGAAACTACCACCAGATCTAAACTATGAGGAAATAAAGGGTCTTACTAAAGAGGCCATTGAGAAACTCAAGAAGCATAAACCCACCACCATAGCTCAAGCTAAAAATATAGACGGTATTACTCCAGCCTCTATAAGTGCGATATTGGTACATGTAGGCATTT
>DDOS01000091.1:4029-4254 GCA_002341805.1 Aquificaceae bacterium UBA2488
GAAAATACGATATAATATATATAGCTTGACAAAAGCTTGTTAGGATGCTATACTTTTATTAAAGGAGGAGAAAGTTATGAATAGGATTCTTACAGTCCTAGCACCAGCCGTAGGGTTAGGATTTATGCTCTATGCAGCGAGCGCACACGGAAACGAAGGTGCAGGTGTTTATGCAAATCCACAACCAAACACCTGTAATGATGGTGCTTACTGGATCACCTGTAT
>DDOS01000087.1:0-1463 GCA_002341805.1 Aquificaceae bacterium UBA2488
CTTTGGACAAGATTTGTGCCTCATTTTGGAGTTACGGATAACAGCCGCATAAAAGGTATACCAGACAAAGGTATGTCTTATACGCTTCCAAGCGGTGATATAATAGATTTTATACCAGCTCATTATCTTCATAGTGTAGGAAATTTTACCGTTTATGATAGACGCTCCAAGATACTTTTTAGCGGTGATATGGGAGCGGCTGTTTTCCCAACAAGTCTGCCACGGGCTAGAGATCAAAGGTATGTTTTTGTAGAAGATTTTAACAAACACCTACCTCTTATGGAGGGCTTTCATAAGAGATATATGAATGGGAATGTAGCTTGTCGCAAATGGGTAAATGAGGTCAAAAGAAAAGATATATCTATGATAGCACCACAGCATGGAGCTATATTTAGACAGCAAGAGGCTTATAGATTTTTAGACTGGCTTTCTTCTCTTCGCTGTGGTCTTGATATAATAGATGAGATATATTAAGGAGGTGTTTTAGATGAGTGTTTTAGTAAAAGCCGAAGACATAAAAGACAAAAAAGCAAAGATAAATATATTGGAGTTTTTGTCAATATATTTAGAAAATGAGTTAATGGGTGTTCCACTTACAAAGGTGATTGAAATAACCAAGATAAAAGAGATTGTGCCAGTGCCATTCTCTAAGTCCTATGTAAAAGGGGTTATAAATATTCGCGGTGAGATACTTGCCATAGTATCTTTAAAAGAAAAGCTTAGACTTTCAGAAACCAGAGAATCCCAAAGGATTGTTATATTAGAGACTAAGTTTGGAAAAGTAGGTATAATAGTAGATGAAATATATGGAGTTATAAAGGTAAAAGAGAATGAACTTGAGCCAAACCCGATGGTGGGTAAATACAGCGAGTATGTAAAAAATGTAGCTCAAGTGGAGGACAAAATACTTATAGTAATAGATATAGACAAGATTTTTGACGAAGAAGAAAGCCGCCTGCTGGAGATTTGATGGCGGGGTAGAAATATTCCAGCAAAAAGGGGTATATTATGGAAGATAAAGAGTTTAACTTAGAGCCTACAACGGAAGAATCAAGCCTTAACATGAATAAAGAAGATATAATCAACCAAGCGGTCAAAGAAACCGAAGAGATAAAGGAGATGGTGGAGTCTTTGGCTAAAATCGCCAAACAGACAAATCTACTTGCCCTAAACGCAGCCATAGAAGCAGCCAGAGTAGGTGAGATAGGTAAAGGGTTTGCAGTGGTAGCCTCAGAATTTAGAAAACTTGCAGAAAATACCAATAAGATAGCTTCTAATATTAAACGCTTGATGACCTCTGTGGAAGAGAGATTAGAACTTTTAAGCAAAGAGGAAGGAGGCAAGTAAGATGGAGGCAAATATGCTACTACAACCAAGCACGTCACGAAATACCATAACTTCTAAGGCTTCTAGTGCCTTACCTGAAGTTTTAAGAACTGGTGCCAATGAGCTTGAAATTGTGG
>DDOS01000087.1:1504-9268 GCA_002341805.1 Aquificaceae bacterium UBA2488
AAATGTAGCAAAGGTAAGAGAAGTGCTGAGACTTCCAGAGATCACGAAAGTACCCAATATGCCAACTCAAGTGGAGGGTATGGCAGAGATAAGAGGAGAACTTATACCTATTATAAGCTTAGCAAGATGGATGGGTCTTCCAGAACCAAGAGAATTAAAAAAATATGTGCTTTATATGGAGTTTTAAGAGAAAAAGTAGGTGTTATCATCCACGATGCGAAGCGCATAAGACGTATATCTTGGTCAGATATAAAAGAAGCACCCGTTATTTTAAATCAAAAACTAAATGGTCGTATAACAGGTGTGGTAGAGACAGAAGAAGGACTCCTTTTGATCCTTGATTTTGAAGGCATACTAAACGATATGGGTCTTTTAAGCGTATTTGGAGAGGATTATATAAAACAAGTAGAAAAAGAACACATAGAACATTATGCAATATTTGTTGCAGATGACTCAAGCACCGCAAGAAATCTGCTAAAGGACATGTTAGAGAAGATGGGTCATAAAGTACATCTATTTGAAAATGGAGAAGAACTGTGGGATGCTTTAGAGACAGCTCTTCAAAAAGCCAAAGAAGAGAATAGAAATATAACAGATTTTGTGCAACTTATCATAACAGACCTTGAGATGCCAAAGATGGATGGGCTCACCCTCACAAAGAAAATAAAATCCACACCAGGTCTCATGCATCTACCAGTTATAGTGAATACAACTCTTAGCGACGAAGCCAACAGAGCAAAAGCAAAGATAGTGGGAGCAGAAGATTTTATAGTAAAATTTGATGCCAAAGAGCTCGGTGAAATAATACAAAAGACAATGCAAAAGAAAGGAGAGTAAACCATGATACCAGAGGAAATGAGAGAAATTTTTGAAGAGTTTTTGGTGGAGGCCAAAGAAAATTTAGAAAAGTTAGAATCAGACCTATTAGAACTTGAAAAAGACCCTAAGAATCAAGAGATACTAAATAGTGCTTTCAGAACGATGCATACTATAAAAGGTGGTGCAGGTTTTCTTGGTTTAGATCCCGTAGTAGAAACTGCGCACAAAGCAGAAGATATACTTGGCAAGCTAAGAAACGAAGAATTAGAATTTAACGATTACATAAACGATGTATTATTAAAAGCTGCAGACAAAGTAAAAGAATATTTAGAGGCTGTAGAGAACGGTGAAGAGATAGCCTTAGATGAGGATTTGATATCAGAGTTAAAAAGTGTTTTAGAGGGCGGTGAAAAACCAAAGGAATCACCACAAGCATCAAAATCCAAGGAAGAGCCAAAAGATCCTATCTCGAAGCTTTTAAGAAAATACAAGATGGATAGTTTTATAGGAAAACCTATAGAAGATATATTGGAAGAGCTTGTTTTAATGCCTCCGTCCGAAAGACCAGAAGGTCTTATAGAAGAACTTGATGCCCTTGTAAATAGCTCTCCATCAACACAGAAAGCATCAAGCTCCCAAGAGGAAGCTGATAGAAAAGCTGATGAACTTCAAATTAAGATTATAGAAGAATCATCAAAAGAACATAAAGAACCACCACATACAAAAGTAGAAAAAGAAGAAAAACAATCACCTGCCAAAAAAGAGGCAAAACCCGAAGAAGAAAAAGTCTTAAGAATAGATGTCCAAAAGATAGAGGCTCTCATGAACCTTGTGGGTGAGCTTGTTTTGGATAGAAATAGACTCGTGAAGGTAGTATCTACCATAATGCAAAGTGCATCCGAATCCAAAGATCAAATAAAAGGTCTTGATGATCTAGAGTCAGTGCTTTCTTCCATAGATAGAATTGTGGGAGATCTTCAAGTGGCTGTTATGAAAACCCGTATGCAGCCTGTGAAGAGATTGTTCCAAAAGTTCCCAAGGGTGGTGAGAGATCTATCAAAGATGCTAAATAAACACATAGAACTCATCACCGAAGGTGAAGATACCGAAATGNNATGGATAAATCTGTGTTAGAAAAACTTGAAGAACCACTTATACACATTATAAGAAACTCTGTAGACCATGGCATAGAATCACCAGAAGAACGTGAACGCCTCGGTAAGCTAAAAAATGGTACTATAAAACTAAAAGCCTACTACCAAGGAGACAGGATTATTATCGTCATAGAAGATGATGGAAGGGGTATAGACATAGAAAAAGTTAAGAAAAAAGCCATTGAGAAGGGTATTCTAACCCCAGATAGACTTGACAAAATGACCGAGAAAGAAGTGTTATCATTGATATTCCATCCTGGTTTTTCTACTGTGGATCAAGTATCAGAAGTATCTGGACGTGGTGTGGGTATGGATGTGGTAATGACCACTGTTATGAATTTCAGAGGTACTATAGATATAGAAACCCAAAAAGGTAAAGGCACAAAAGTTACGATGGCGTTCCCATTGACAGTAGGCATTATAAGAGCGTTGATGGTGTCTATAGGAGATAGAAACTTCGCCATACCAATATACTCTGTATTGGAGATAATCCAGCAAGAAAATGCTACCATCACAACTATATCAGGTCAAGAAGTGCTTATATTAAGAGATTCCACTATACCGCTTATAAATTTAGCGGATGTCTTAGCTATACAAAACTCAAAGATAGGTTATGTGATCATATCTCAACTTGGCAATCAAAGGGTGAGTTTTACCGTAGAAGAGCTATACGGAGACGAAGAGATAGTGGTAAAACCCCTTGGTAAAATATTTGGTGAGATAAAGGGTATATCTGGAGCCACTATAACTGGAGACGGTAATGTGGTACTTATATTAGACTTAGCAGGTATATTGAATAGAGTGATAGGTTCTGTGTTAAGATAGTTTGATGAGGGTTATATGGTTTGATGTAGTAGAATCCACTCAAGATTATATTAAAAGCCATATACAAGAACTTGACGATAATACTATAGTAATAGCCAACGCCCAAACAAAAGGTAGAGGTAGATATGGTCATGTTTGGTATTCAAAGGATAATGGACTTTATTTTAGCATTCTAAAAAAGCGTCTTGATATATCCGTTTTATCTCTTTTAGTGGGGGCTAGTGTTTTTGAAAGCATAAAAAATATATACGATATTGCACCGATTATAAAGTGGCCAAACGATATATATGTTATGTTGGAAAAACCCAAAAAAGTAGCTGGTATTTTGGTGGAGAAGATAAAATATGATACTATCATAGGTATTGGTCTAAATTTAAACCAAGAGGATTTTCCCGCCGATATCGAGGCCACCTCCTTAAAAATGTTTACCAACAAACATATAGATAAAAACATATTTTTAATTAGATTTCTTGATAACTTTAAAAGAGATTTAGAATATTATAAACTACATGGTTTTGAGGCTTTTAGAAAGATTATAAATGATAATCTATTGTACAAAAACAAGAAGGTAACCGCAAATGCGGGCAAGATAGAAGGTATATTGAAAGAGGTAGACGAAAATGGAAATATAATCATTGAATCCAATAATAATTTATTAAGATTAAACGCAGGTGAAATTGAGTTATTGAGAGAATACAATATGTGGTAAAATATTTTAAATACTTTTGGAGGTAATCATGAAAAAGTTCGTATCAGCTTTAACAACGGCTGCAATATTATTGAGCGGTAGTGCTTATGCAAGCGGTTTTGCATGTGTCAACACTCAAGAGGTGATGCAAAAATCTACTTTTGCAAAGTCCTTAGGAGAGTCCATAAACAACGAAGTAGTCCAGGCAAAAGCAAAACTTGAAGCATACTCTAAGGAGCTTCAAAATCTTCAAAAAGAGANNAAAGCAAAAGATAAAAGAGTATGAGGATACAAGATTGAAAGCTGTAGAATATCAGCAAGATGCCCAAAAACACATACAAGAGCTTCAAGAACAAGCTGGTAGAGAGTTCACTCAAACATTGCAAAGCGCTGTAAGTCAATACGCAAAAGCCCATGGCTTAGAAGGGGTTTTTGACTGCTCTCAGATGCTCTATACAGGGAACCTTGACATAACCCCCACCATCATAAAAGCCATAGACTCCTTACATCCAAGCAAAAAATGAAAATATCTTCCTTGGTGCCTCTTCTTGGGGGCACCTATAAAGGAGATGACTTAGATATAGAAGGTATAAGCTCATACCAATATCAAAAGTCAAATACAATAGTATTTTTAGATAAAGAAGATATAGATTTTAAAGACAATATAGTATATATATATCACAAGGATATAAATGCAAAAAATCTTCTCATAGTAGAAGATGTAAAATACGCCCTTGCCATAGCTCTTGATATCTTATATAAAGAGGATATGCCGAAAGGTGTATCAGGAAAAGCCACTATAGGGCAAAATGTAAGTTTAGGGAAAGATGTGTATATAGGAGATTTTACCCATATAGGTAAAAATGTAAACATAGGTAATAATGTTTTGATATACCCTCTAACCTACATAGGAGACAATACACAAATAGGGGATAATACCATTATATACAGCGGAGTTCATATATACAAAAACACCGTTATCGGTAAAAATGTGATAATCCACTCTGGGGCTGTAATAGGGGCAGATGGCTTTGGATATGCTATCTCAAAAAATGGTATAAAAAAACTAAAGCATATAGGCAATGTAGTTATAGATGATGATGTGGAGATAGGAGCAAACACCACCATAGATAGAGCTCTTTTAGATAGCACCTATATAGGTAAAAACACCAAGATAGACAATCTTGTTATGATAGGACACAACGATAAGATAGGTCAAAACTGTTTCTTGATATCTCAGGTAGGATTATCCGGAAGCGTCGAGATAGGAGACAATGTAATATTGGCAGGACAAGTGGGTGTGGCGGACCATGTAAAGATAGGAAACAATGTAAAAGTGGCTGCAAAATCTGGTGTGGCAAACAATTTAGAACCCAATAAAACCTACGGGGCAAACTTACCTGTAATAGAGTGGAATCAATGGAAAAGAATATATATATCTTTGTTAAAACTTCCAGATATCATTAAAAAATTAAAAGCCTAATATAAATTTACATAAGCTCTTTAATAAGCTTTTCGTATTTATCTATCATATTGTTTACACTGTATTCTTTAGCGGTGTTTATAGCGTTGGTACAGATGCCTTGCTTGGTGGTATTATCTAAGGACATGGCTTTTTTCATGTAAAAGCTCATAGACCCTATATCTTTGATGTTTATTAAAAAGCCATTTTGATTGTGTTTTAGATATTCTTTTATACCGCCTGCATCAGTGCTAACACATATAAGCCCTACGCTCATAGCCTGTAAAAGAGCCCCCGCGATCCCTTCAAGCCTTGAACCAAACACAAAGGTATCTGATGCTTTTAAAAGCTCCTCTGGAGTTGGCGAAAACCCAAAACCTAAGAAGTTCTTAATACCCATTTTCTTAGCTTCTATGGTGGCATCTTCATCCGTTAAAAGCCCCACAAACAAAAGCATGGTATTGTTTGATTCTATCTGTTTATAAGCTTTTAGTATATCAATATGTCCTTTAATCTCAGGGTTATAATTTGATACATTTATAAAGATATGTTTATCAAGGGGGATGTTGTATTTTTTTCTTAAAGAGATCTTCTCTTCATAAGTGGCCTGGCTAAACCTTGATAAATCTATACCGCTTTGGATAAGCCTAAGTCTATTTGGATAGAAATTATTTTTTAAAAGATTTTCATATACATCCTTTGATACCACTATGATTTTATCGGCAATATTATATTTTAAATATTTTGAAATTATGTTTGAAACTCTTCCTGAGCGTTTAAATGCCACTGTTTTTGGCTTTTTAGATAAAAATGGATAAACTATCCTCATATAATCAAGGGCTTTTGGAGAGTTTGCAAATACTATATCAAATTGATTTTTAGAGATTATATCATAAAGTCTTTTGTAGGAAGATATATTTATTCGTTTTAATAGTGTTTCTTTTTCAAATTCATAATAGGGTATGATGTCTTCTATCTTTTGTTTAAATGCATGATAATCATAAGACAATGCAAAGGATATATCATGGCCTCTTTCTTTAAGGCCTATGGCTGTTAGATAAGCCTGTTCTTTGGTACCGCCCCAGCCCACTGCATCGAGTATACTTAATATCTTCATTCAAGATAATTTTTTTCTTTTAAAAATATACTTATAAAAGCCCCAAAAACGTATATAGAAGATACTAAGGATGCCGCTTTAAAGATGGAGCCAGATATGTATGTGATAAAACCCGTTAAAAACGGACCCGTAGAAGCCAAAATTCTTCCTATGTTAAAACAAAAACCAGCCCCAGTAGCTCTTAAATAAGATGGATATGCCTGTGGAAAGTATATAGAAAATCCACTAAAAACCCCATTGTTAAAAAATCCAAGCCCCGCAAGTCCAAGAAGAAGTATTTTGTAATCTCTTATATATAAAAAGCACAAAACACTCATCAAAAAACTACCCAAAAAGAAAAATACAAACGTATGTTTAATACCAATTTTTTTATTTATAAATCCAAAGGCTATATAACCTATCAAAGCCCCAAAGTTTAAAAATATGGAAGCAAGCCCCACATGGTAAGCTATGTTTTTTGACTTTACAAGGTAAGATACAAACGCGGGCACCCAGTTGGTGACTCCCCAGAGACCAAATGTAGCTACAAAAGCAAGGGATGCCCCTATTAGAGTTTGATTTAGATACTCTTTATAAAACAACATTTTAAAGCTTTTAATATAAGAATAATCTCTTTTATGAGTAAGCCAGTCTTCGGATTCTTTTACAAAAAGCCTAAAAACAAAGGCCAAAATAGCAGGCACAACACCTATCAAAAACATAAATCTCCAAGAGTAAAACCTACCAACGGTGAAATATACAAAGCTTGCTATAAAAAACCCAATAGCCCAAGCACTTTGAAGAAGGCTTGAAGCAAATATACGGTTTTTGTTTTTGAAGGTTTCTGCCACAAGGGTTGACCCACCCGCCCATTCTCCTCCTATGCCAATAGCCGTTATAAATCTAAATACCCCAAGTTCTAACACATTTTGAGATAAAGCCGAAAGCCCTGTAAATATAGAGTATAAAGCTATTGTTATACTTAAAGTTTTTACCCTTCCAATCTTATCTGCCACATATCCAAAAACTACCCCACCGATAGCCCATCCTATCAAAAACAAAGAGAAGATAAGACCACCATAAAGTCCTACTTTTGACTCTGTGTTTATCATCCCTTCATGTTTTAACAAATCCTTTAAAGCCACCACCATCACAAGAGCATATATGGTGGCATCCATACTATCAAACACCCATCCAAGAAAAGCCCCTAAGAACTTCAAAAAATCATCCTTTTTCATATCTCATACATAGCATCAAACAGCTCCTTGGATAATGCTTCGTCAAGCTCTTTAAGCTTTTTATAACATTCCCTTGCATTGTCTATATCTCCTATTTTAACATATGCAATACCGAGCTTAAATAGTAGTTCTTTATCCTTAGGCTTTTGCTCAAGCTCTTTTTTTAAGTCCTCAATATGCCTTTGCACCATTATATCACCCATTTTGCTAAACATACCCTTTTTCATGCTATTAAGATAAAATATTTTTTAGTTTTTGGCAATATAAATAATAAGAGTTTTACAGGAAAATAAGAAAGTAAATGATGGTGCATACTATTTTAATTGGCAATTTTCATATGTTCATGATATACTATTTTTATTATGCTTTTAGAAAAAAAGTACTTTAGAAATATAGCCCTGATGGGTATAATAAGTGCTTTGATACTTGGGTCTTGTGCTAAAGTGACTCAAAAAGAAAGAGCAGAGAGAGCTATGAAGGGA
>DDOS01000087.1:9293-18161 GCA_002341805.1 Aquificaceae bacterium UBA2488
AAATACTTAGAAAATCTTACACCAAAGCAAATAGAGACCGCAAGGTTTATGCTGGCCAAAAGCTACTACTTAGATAAAGACTATACAAATGCCATCATATACTTTGAGAGCTTTCTATACTATTATCCAGATTCTCCAGAGGCTCCTCAAGCCACTTATATGCTGGTGAAAAGCTATTACTCTATTGCTCCTGATGCTTATAGAGACCAATCTTATACTTATAAAAGCATAGATCTTGCCAAAGAATTTTTAAGCAAATATCCTAACAATCCATACGATACTGAAGTTAGGGAACTCATAAACAAAGCCAAACAAAAAATAGCAAAACACGATGAGCTTATANNAACCCGATGAGCTTATAGCAAAGTTTTACGAAGATTATGGATTTTATTATCCTGCCGCCGAAAGGTATAAAAATATATTAATAAATGATGCCCAGTACATATCAAAATCAAAAACTTACTATAGACTTATAAAAAATTTACTATTAGTTCCCAAGCAAGCCAAGAGATATGAAGATAAATATGAGGATATGCTAAAGAAAGACGAAGACAAGCTAAAACATGCGAAAGCCGATCAAAAGCCCTATATAGAAAAACGTATAAAATTCTGGAAGCTCCAAATAAAAAGATGGCAAGACCTATCTAAAAAATCTGTAAAAGAGGGCTTAGATTACTATGAAAAATACAAACAAATATTTGGACAAGGCCCATATCTATCAAAGCTTCAAAAGCTTGTAAAAAGGGTAAATGGATAAGCTAAATCTACTAAAAACGCTTTTAGAGAATAAAAAAGCAGAAGATATAACTATACTTGATGTAAGGAAATATACCAATATAGCCGATTATTTTATAATAGCCACTGCAAACTCTACGATACATGCAAAGGCTTTAGCGGAATATCTTGAAAAAGAGTTAAAACAACATAATATAACCGTTGATCATGTGGAAGGTTTGAACCAAAGCTCCACTTGGATACTCATAGATCTTTTAGATGTTATAGTACATATACAAACTTCCGAAGCAAGACAATATTATAATTTAGATTGGCTATGGTCTATGGCTGAGAGGGTACAGGTATGAAATTTAAAAACATCCTTAGGGTTTTGTTTTTCTCCATATTGATAATTGGGTTTTTAATGTTCACAATGGAGCATATGTATGACGTGAACGTGACACTGTTTATTTATTCTTTTAAAATTCCCCTTTTCGTCCTATTGTTAATATTTGGCTTTATTGGATTTATTATACCTACGATGATATTTTCTGTAAGGGAGAGAAACTTAAGAAGAAATCTATCAGATATATTTGAACTTTCAAAACTTGCATTTTTTTCAAAATACTATAAAAAGCCTAAAACAAACTTAGAAAAGATAAAGTTTATACCACCGCTTTATTATATGTTTGGGCATATCCTAAAGCAAGATGTTGTTTATGAGGAAGATGTTTTTGGGCTTTTTGAAAAAGCAAGACAAACAAGATATCAAGATCCCAAAGAATCTATAAAAATATTAGATACCATATCAGACAAAGAGTCAAGCGCTCTATTNNAGACATATCCTTTGACATCAAAGACTACATAATGGCTTACGAAAGCCAACAAAACATATTAAAAAAAATCCAGAAGCAAGAAAAAGCTTTCCAAAAGGATATATTGAACACATTAAAAGCTCTAAACGCTCTAAATGTTCAAGATCAAAGACAAAGACTAAAAAACCTTGAAGACGCCTTTGATGATACCAGGAACGAATTAACAGGCTTTTTATACTTATCGGAGCTTTTAATACAAGAAAAAACGAAAGATGCTTCTAAGATTATACAAACGCTCATTCAGGCAAATCTACAAGACAAGGTATTGCTATGCTCCTTATCTTTTGAACAAAGAGCCATCTATCTTCTCAAAGATGATATAGAAAACGCTGTTTCAAAAGACATACTTGGGCTTTTTTATATACATGCTGGTGTACCCCAAAAGGTAAAATTACTAATAGAGGTGGATACCAAAAACCAAGTGGTAAACTTTTTGTTAAAATCCTATCAAGATCAAAATCTCAAAGAGGCTTATGATATTATCTCTAAAAGCCTAAAACTATGGAAATGTCATGAGTGCAATACATATCATAGCGTCTATTCACCAAAATGTAGCTGTGATGCATGGTTTAGCATGGATATAGACATATCCTTATGAGCTTTAAAGTACTTATAATAGAAGATGACGAACTACTCTTAGAAACGCTTCAAAAGGGGTTCACCCACGAAGGATTTGAGGTGGAGTTGGCAAAAGATGGTTTTCAAGGGCTTTTGATGGCAAAATCCAAAGATTATGACATTATAATACTTGATTTGGTATTGCCAAGGATGGATGGCATAAAAGTTTGTCAACAGTTGAGGCTTCAAAAAGATACACCCATCATAATGCTTACAGCAAAATCCCAATTAGAGGACAAAGTGGAAGGATTAGAGTCAGGAGCTGATGACTATATGACAAAACCCTTTTCTTTCAAAGAACTCATCACAAGGGTAAAAGCTATACTAAGACGCTATAACAAAGAAGAGGAAGCCGAAGAGATCTCTGTAGGCAATTTAATCATAAGCACAAAAGACTATAAGGTAAGATACAAAAACAAGCCAGTGGAGTTAACTCCAAAAGAATTTGAGCTTTTAAAAATATTAGCCAAAAATCCAAACAAAGCCATAAGGAGAGAAGTACTATTAAACAAAATCTGGGGCGTTGGCTCTGATTATGAGTCAAATATTGTGGATGTTTATATTAAAAACCTAAGAAACAAGTTAGAAGACAAGCCACCTAAACTAATACAGACCATAAGAGGCAAAGGATATATGCTAAGCATTGCCCAAGATTGATATACTATTAATATGAGAGATTATGAGCTAAAAAAACTTGAGTTTAACAAGATTAAAGAAAATCTAAAATCGCGGATACATTCTACTATAAGTGCAGAGAAGATAGAAAATATAACACCTTTAGCTAAGGAAGAGCTTTTGCAAGAACAAGCTTTTATACATTGTTTTTCTAAGATATTAAAGCATCAGAATATTTTATATGATTTTGAGGACATCTCTAAAAGTCTACAAAAAGCCAAGATAGAAGATAGTATATTGGCAGTAGATGAAGTGATTGGTATTTATAAAATCCTAAAACTTATAAAAGACGTTAGGAAAACCCTTGTTTCGTTTTTGGATCAGTATGATGTGCTAAATAAAATTTTAAAAGACTTAGGTACATTTCAAACATTAGAAGCAGAGATTGAACGCATATTAGACATGTCTGGTATTATAAAATCAGAAGCCTCAAAGGATTTATTTGAAATAAGAAAAGAAATAAAGTCCTTAGAAAAAACCATCACGGAAAAATTAGAGGCGCTGTTCCAAAGACCAGACAGTGATATACTGTTCTCCGAAAAAATCATAACCATAAGACAAAACCGTTATGTGGTGCCAGTAAAAACCCAAAATGTAAAAAGAATAGTGGGCATAGTACACGGGGTCTCTTCCTCTGGTTTTACCACTTACTTAGAGCCTCAGATGGTGGTGGATCTAAACAACAAATTAGCGATGCTAAGAAGCAAAGAGGAAAAAGAGATCCAACATATCTTGAAAAAACTCACATCTTTGATAAGAGAGAGATTAAATAGAATCATAGATTCTTACGAGACTATCATAAGAATAGATATCATATCTTCAAAGGCATCCTTTGGATTGGAGTATAATTGCAATTTCCCTAAGTTAGATGATAGCATAGAGCTTATAGGTGCCAGAAATCCCATCATGCTCATGCTTGGTCAAAATCCCGTGCCAGTGGATATAATATTAAAAGACAAAAGAGGGCTAGTCCTAACTGGAGCAAACACAGGTGGAAAAACAGTATTTTTAAAAACGCTTGGACTTTGTTATATTATGTTCTCTCATGCCATACCAATACCAGTGGATAAAGAGAGCAAAATACCTATGCTGGATAATGTATTTGTAGATATTGGAGATGAGCAAGATATANNTATATCTCAATCTTTATCTACATTCTCTTCTCACATTAAAAATATTTCAGAGATTTTAAAAAATATAAACGAAAACTCCTTGGTACTTTTGGATGAGCTTGGGTCTGGCACTGATCCAATGGAGGGTTCTGCTATTGGTATTGCAATTTTGGATTATCTTAAAAGCCAAAATACCTTTGTGGTGGTATCTACGCATCATACCCCTATAAAACTATGGGCAATAAACTCAGACTACTATAAACCAGCCAGTTTAATGTTTGATGAGCAAACTCTAAGACCTCTTTACAAAGCGCTTTATGACAGCATTGGGCAGAGTATGGGATTAGAGGTAGCTAAGAGATTTGGTCTTCCTGAGATAATATTATCTGAGGCTAAAAAACTACTTAATGAAAATACATTAGAATATCAAGGAGCCATGGAAAAACTCCAAGAGCTCACAAAAGAATATCAAGATAAGATAGAAGCCCTAAATGAGCATAGAAAAGAGTTAGAACATCTAAAAAAGAAATATGAGGACTTATCCAAAGAGCTTGAAAGCCAAAAAGTCAAAAACTGGGAAAACACTGCCAAAGAAGCTAAGGAGTATTTAGACCAGATCAAGAAAGAAGCAGAGGAATTTTTAACGGATTTAAAATCAAGAGCAAGTTTAAAGGATTTTATAAAGAAAAAACAAAAACAGATAGAAGAGATAGCTCCAAAAGAAGAAAATCAGGTTATAGAAGTGGGGGATTGGGTGGATTTTATGGGCGGTAAAGGAAGGGTGTTGCAAATTAGGAACGGTAAGGCGCAGGTGATATTTGGAGATATAAAAGCCTGGATAAATCTAAAAGACCTTATAAAAACCGCAAAAGTTCCAAAAACTCACACGGTAAATATGAATATAGAAAGATTTGAAAACAAAAAAGCAGGTATTCCAGAGCTAAATCTCACAGGTTTATCAGTGGAAGAAGCCATTAGCAAGTTGGATAAGTTTTTGGATAGCGCCTATGCCTCTGGGGTGAAAATAGCTAAGGTGGTACATGGTATGGGTGTTGTTAAAAAAGCAGTATCCGATTATCTATCCTCTTCTTCTTATGTGGTGTTTTACAGAGAAGCTTATCCCAGGGAAGGTGGTTCTGGAGCCACTATGGTATACTTTGAAACATGAATAAAGCCAATCTACACAACCTAAGCAAAATAAACTTTGAGCTTTTAGGTCATGTATTTAGCAACAAATATCAATATGGCTTGGCTCTTTTTTCTTTATATACCATTATATCCTTTGGTATTGGGCTTTTAATAGGATTTTTATTTTATCCTATAAATTTAAAAATAAAGATAAACCCCATCGTTCTTGGATTTTGGAGTGCAAGTGTAGGAGCATACCTATCCTCTGATTATCTATATCTTAATAAAAAGACCCATATATTTTTAGATAAAAGCATAATATTTATAATTATTTTACTTAGTTTTTATATCTTGTCTGGGTTTGTGGGGGATCTCATAACTTGGTATATAAAATCAAAAACCAACGAAAGTCCTTCTTCCATGATAAAAGGAAGTATAATAGTAATTTTAACATCCATAGGATTTTTTGTGGCTTTTCAAAGAATAGGACTATCAATAACTCCACTCATCACAACCCTTGGTATAAGCACAGTGGTTATAGGTCTTGCTTTACAAGATACATTATCAAATTTTTTGTCTGGATTTTATATAATAATAAGCAAACAAATAAGGATAGGAGATTATATAAAGTTTGATACTTACGAAGGGTATGTGGAAGATATATATTTAAGAAGTACATCCATAAGAACGCTCACTGGTAATCTTATAATAGTACCAAACTCAAAGCTTACTTCTTCTGTTATCACAAACTACTATCTGCCCTATCAAAACTTAGCGGTGGTTTTATCTTTATCTGTGGGATATAAAGAAGATTTAAACAGGGTTGAAAAAATCCTCATAGATGAATCTAAAAAAGTATTAAACAGCTTAGAAGGAGCAGACAAAGAGTTTGAACCTGTTATAAGGTATAGCTCTTTTGGAGCATCTGGTATAAATCTAAACTTAGTGTTTAAAGTAAGAAAGTTTACAGATCAATATCTTATAATCCATGAGCTAATAAAAGCTTTAAAACAAAGATGCGATAAAGAAAACATAGAAATTCCCTACCAAACTATAAAAATCATAGAGAATTAGTCTTTTGGCTTTTATGCATATAATAAATAGCTCTTGCTCCCATAAGTAGTGAAGCCATAAGCCAATCTATCCATATTAAAAAGGCCACTATAGCCCAAAGCGATGCATAAACTAAGCTTTTTACAAGAAGATGAGAAATATACATAGATATTATATACTTTATAACGAGCAATATAATGGTTTCTACAAAAGATACCACTATCACATATCTCTTTGATAGGTCTTTTTCAGGTAAAAGCATATAATAAATAGAATAAAAAAATATGGTAAAAAATACAAAGTAACCCAAATCTTTAGCTATTTCTAAAGACACGTTTAAGTGTTTAAGTATGAGGCTTATATAAAACATGTAAATAGAGCCGCCTGTAAACATAATGACAAAGAAAAGAAGATATAAAAAATAAGAGGGTTCTATACGTTTAGCCTCTTTTTTATCCCACATAAGAGCTAAAGCATAATCAAGATCCTTTATAAACCCAGTAGCAAAATACAAAGATACCAAAGCACCTATGATACCTGCCTTTACTCTTTTATGCTCTAAGTAGGTTATATCTTTTATAATTTTATTGGCAAAAGCAGGAAACATCGCACTAAGATGATAAAAATAACTATCTATTTTGTTTTGTAAAAGCATATGAAGTAAAAAACCAGAACCCAATATAAGAGGTACTATAGCCATCAAAAAACTAAAAGACAAAGCCCCTGCATGATAGAGAACTTTTAACCTAAAAAAGTCTAATATAAAGTTTATGAGGCTTTTCACATACTAAAAAGCTGCGCTTAAAAGTACTACTATACCAGCCACTATCACGCCAAGTACTATTATAGTGGTGGCTAAGTCTACAATGGCCATTCCCTTTTGCATAAAGCTCTCCTATTTTTTAAGGACTTTCTCCTTAAACTCTTTGAGTGTTGGATTTATGTGCACTATCTGTCTTAACTTACCATCCAACACTTCCATGGTTTTATAACCATTACCCGTAATATAAGCTACCACGATCTCATCCTTATCAAAATATCCTGCTTGGACTAATTTTTTAAGCACCGCTATAGTAGTCCCACCTGCGGTTTCTGTAAAAATACCCTCTGTTTGAGCAAGAAGCTTCATACCCTCTATAATTTCGTCATCATCAGCGGTTTCCCATAAACCATTGGTTTTTCTAACCACATCAAGAGCATATATGCCATCTGCTGGGTTTCCTATGGCGATGGATTTTGCTATTGTATTTGGCTTTACTGGTTTTACAAAATCAAGTCCTTCCTTAAAAGCTTGAGCTATAGGAGAGCATCCAAGGGCTTGGGCTCCGTAAACCCTCGTTTTATATTTATCTATAAGCCCTATTTTGTAAAACTCTTCTATACCTTTATAAATCTTTGTTATCAAAGAACCACTTGCGGCAGGTGCCACTATTGCATCTGGAGCTTTCCATCCAAGCTGTTCTATGGTTTCGAAAGCCAAAGTCTTTGAGCCTTCTGCATAATATGGTCTTATATTTATATTTACAAAAGCCCAGCCTAAGTCGTTTGCTATTTCGGAACATAGCCTATTTACATCATCGTAGTTTCCGTTTACAGCCACCACAATAGGGTCAAATACCAAACTACCTATGATTTTTTGAGATTCTAAGTTAGAGGGTATAAACACATAGCAGTTCAAATCTGACTGAGCACAATGAGCTGCCACCGAGTTTGCTAAATTACCCGTAGAAGCACAGGCACCTGTGTCAAAGCCGAACTCTTTTGCCTTTGAAAGAGCCACAGATACCACCCTATCTTTAAAAGATAAGGTTGGATGATTTACAGAGTCATCTTTTATATAAAGGTTGTTAAGTCCTAACACTTTGCCAAGCTTATCAGCCTTTTTAAGGGGTGTAAAGCCTGCTGTTAAACCCACCGTGGGATTTTCTACGGGCAACAAATCTATATATCTCCACAAACTTTTAGGACCTTCTTTTATCTTTTCTTTATTTATTTGGCTTTTAATAAAATCATAATCATAGTCTACTTCCAAAGGACCAAAACAAAACTCACAAACATGGATAGGCTCTACGGGATATTCACGCTTGCATTCTCTACACTTAAGCCCTTTGAGCTTTGCCATCTTCTAAAAACCTCCAAAAATTGATAAATAAATATTATAAACCCTTTAAGATGTGATTGTAGCTTTTTCTTCAAAATTTCTCAAAACCTTGTATAGGCTATTGCCGGTTTTCTTTCTGGCTATCTCCACAAGCCCAAGAGCTGTGTATCCGTATATAGATGTCTGTATATTGTCTTTTGAAAATCCTTCTTCTAAAAGCTGCAAAACTTTTTTACGATGCCCTTGGTCCTTCATATATATAAAATCTATCATTATGATACCACCAAGGTTTCTAAGCTTTATCTGGCGTGGTATTTCTAAAGCTGCCTCTACGTTTGTAGAAAAAGAACTTGATTCTATACAATCACATGTNNGGCCTCTGTCTCTTCAATCACTAAAAACCCACCGCTCTCAAGCCATACATATTTACTGTTTAGCCTATTTATATGTTTTTCTATTTCAAAAAAACTCTCTATCTTATCTTTATTTATGGCCAGCTGAAGTTCTAAGTTAATGTTGTGTCTTATTATAAAATCAAAGATTTCCCTATGGATGTGTTCATTGGTAACTATAATGCTATCTATATTAAGAA
>DDOS01000089.1:0-29707 GCA_002341805.1 Aquificaceae bacterium UBA2488
AGAAGAGTATAATAAATGCTTATGTTGATATGAAAGAGCTATTGGATGATAATCATAGCTTGAAATATGAGTTTATATCAAACGCTGAAATTACACTACAAAAAGCTTGGAACAGTGCTTATGATCGTATAATCGCTTTTATAATCACCTTAGAAAAAGAAGGTACTATCAACATGAAAGAGCGTGATAATATACTACAAAATATCCCAAACGAAGTGCCTTATTCTTTGATGGATTTAATAAATACTATAAAACATGTTTATGATATACCAAATATGATAACTGTGTTTGAAGAATCAAAATATAAAAAGCCAATCAAATAAAATTAATTTGACAAATAAAATGAATTTAGTAAATTAAATTATATGGATAGTATTGTATTAACCTATTTAGATGAAAAGAGCATAAAAGAGCTATACCAAAAAGACTTTTACGCTTGGATTAACAAAAATTTAGAGCTTTTAAAAGAAAAACAATTTAACCAAGTAGACTGGGATAATCTTATAGAGGAAATAGAGGATATGGGTAAATCTATAAAAAGAGCTTTTATAAGCTATCTGGCAGTTATATTAGAACATATGTATAAGTTAGAACATCTAAAAGTTTATTCTAAGCATGGTGAGTATGCAGGCAAAGGATGGGAGAAGAGTATAATAAATGCTTATGACAACATTGAAAAACTACTTAGCAAAACCCCTAGTCTAAAACATGAGTTTATATCTAATCATCAGGATATGTTAGAGGAGGCTTGGAAAGAATCTTTTATTGATATAAGAAGCTTTATAATCATTTTAGAGAAAGAAAAAACCATCAGTATAAAAACTCGCAACGACCTAATCCAAAATATCCCAAATGAAAACCCCTATTCTTTGATGGATTTAATAAACACTATAAAACATGTTTATGATATACCAAATATGATAACTATTTTTGAAGAATCAAAATAATTTAATACAATTTTAACAATTTATAGATAAAATACATCCATGCCAATGCTTAATATATCCATTCATGACGTTACCAAGTCAAAGCTTAGGGATATAAAGCTTTTAAGCTATATTTTGAAAGATTTTGGCATACATAGGATATCTTATCTGGTAATACCTTTTTATCATGAAAGAGAACATCTTGAGGATATTATAGATTTCATAGAAAGTGTTAAAGATGATGAGATAATAATGCATGGGTATACCCACAAATCAAAACCTTTTGCCAAATACGATTATAAAAACATCTTTACAAACTATGAGGCAGAGTTTTTGCTAAGTGAGGATTTGAAGGATAGACTAAGGTTTGGTTTGGAGGCTTTTAATAAGATAGGTATATATCCAAAGGGTTTTATAGCACCCGCTTGGCTTATGAAAACGGAAGCTTTCGGGCTTTTAAAAGAAAAAGGATTTAGTTTTACCACCGATAGAAGATATGTTTATAATTTAAAATCAAACAATAAGGTATTTTCACCTGTGATATCTTTTGGTAGTAGGGGATTTGTGAGATTTTTATCCATAAAAGCATTTAAACATCAGTTTATGATATCAAAAACCCTAAAGTTTATAAGGATAGCTCTTCATCCTACGGATGCAAAAGATTTTAGAAAAATCAAAATCCTTACAAGTGTTTTAAAAGAAATACGCTCTAAGGATTTTATAATATCAGATTTATATCATATATCAAAAGCCAAAAACTTAATAAAGAATTAACACATAGAATATAAAATTTAAATAAGAACTTTTGGAGGGTTGTATATGGGTAAAAAAATTGTTTTACTTATTAGTGTTTTTAGCGCTTGTAGTTTTACGAGTTATTCTGAGCCTATTTACAATATAGGCACTGTAAATGTTCAAGGGTATTCAAACACTTCAAAGTTCCAAAGTAAGTACAAAAAATCAAAAAAACATAAACAAGAATTGCTTGCAAATCCACTATCCTATAAAGATAATATGAAGGCTGATTTTTTCCAAAAAATAATAAAAAATCAAGAATTAAAAGTAGCTGGACCCCTAGGGGCTACTGGAAGTGTATTATCTTATGCTCCTGGTGTAGCAGTAAACACATATTCTATAGGAGCTTCTAATAGATATTCTATATCAATAAATGGTATACAACAAGGTTGGACTAACTTCAGTGGTGCACAAGGTATAACTTTCAATGGAAATATATCAGTAACATTTGACGGAGTACCAGCTCTAAATCCTTTGACTGAACTTTTTCAATTTAACTTGATACCACAACTAAGCCTAATACAAGGTATAAATATATCCTATGGTCCTGGTGACCCAGTTAATAGGTGGTTTAATACATTTGGCGGAAACATAAACTTTATACCACTTCAACCTAAAAACAAATTCTCAGGTTTCGTGGATTTAGCATATGGAAGCTTTAGTCAAAGGAACATTGCATTCGCTTTAAATACTGGTAAAATACATGGCTGGAAGACTATAATAGCTGGAGGGTTTGGTGCTGGTAATTCATATATTACCACCACTGATGGACACAGGGTTTCTTCCCATAACTATGCTTTTTATTTAAAAACCAAAAAGGACTTAGAAATAGGAGACATATCTTTTGGAGCTTATACAGCTAGATCAGTATACTTTAGAAATGCTCCTATACCAATATCTCCCATATCAGGAATAACTATAAATGGAGATAATCAAAATGGTAACCCAATACTAGGAACACCTTTATCTCAGCAGNNAGCAGACAACAGGCTTTTACAGTGCACCGCCTTTTAATCTACTTCATAAACAAAATCAAAATGGAATGGTTCTTTTATATCAAAAAGCCAATCTTGTACTAGACAAAAATTTATTGCTTCATGATATATTATGGTTTAGGGAAGGATACAGAAGACATGACCACTACAACAACTTTGTCTCTGGTAATCCAGGTAGTTTAATTGAACATGATTTTCCTAATACTCAAACATACGGAGAAAAACTGTGGTTTGACTTAAACAATATATATTATAATAATTTCAGCCTAGGGGAATATTTAATACATAGTCGTTATGTTTCAAGAGCATCTCTTTGGAGTCCTGAACAATTACCAGACGGTTTAACTACAAATGAATTTTTACCCAACGGTTTTTATAAATATAATATATTTAATCAAACTGATCTAGCTGCGTTTTTGCAGGACAAAATACAATATGAAAATTTTAGCATAACTCCTGGTATCAGATATGTATTTTTCAATACAGACTATTCGTATGATACCTGTCAATACTTTCCAGTATCTTGTCAACTCGGACTAGGTTTTCCAGCCGGAGGACAAGGTGGTGGTTCTCAAACTAAAAGCTTTTCTAAATTAGAGCCTTCTATATCGGCTTCTTATGGCTTTAAATTCCTAAAAATATTTGGGAATTACGCAGAAACTTACAAAACTCCCGATGTTGGAGGTGGAGCTGGCCCTTATCAAGGAACACCAGCCAGTGAAGTTCACCTAGAAAAAAACTCTGAGTATCAATTAGGTATTAAAAGCTACATATCAAAAGAAAAATATATAGATAAGCTGTTCGCCGGAATCATGTATTTTCACATGCTCTTCACAAAATTATATTTTCCGATATACAACGCAAACGATGTTTATTTGGGTGATGGTGCAGGTAACTCTACTTATGAAGGAGTTGATACTTTTGTTAATTATTATCCGACAAATAGGATTAAAATGTTTTTAAATTATACTTATGAGAAGGCTAAATATCCAATATATATATTTATAAATTCCTCTGGAAGTACTTCAACTTATTCTAACTTACCTGTATCATACGTACCTACTAATTTATTAAATGCAGGAGTAAGTTATACCTTCTTAGCAAGATTTAACAATATACCTCTTAGAATAACTCCTAATGTATGGATGCAGTACGTAGGTTCACAGTATATATGGAGTAATCAAAGTGGAACCCCATCAAATCAAAAAATGCCTTCTTATACCACCTTTAATGGGTCTATAGATATTAAAACCCCTGAATTGTCATCATATTTGAAGGGTCTCGATATAAATTTAACAGTATTAAATATTTTCAATAAAAAGTATAATCAGTTTGAATACATCTCTTCAGGAGGATATTACAATACTAGTAGTGGTGGTTATATATTAGCTTATCCTGGGGCACCAATAACTTTTGAAGCATCTGTAAGATATAAGTTCTAAAAAACTATATAATAAATAAGTATCAAATTTAGTTCCTTGCCTCCTTTTTATCTTATAATAAGATATATATCATATATCAAAAGCAAAAAACTTAATAAAAANNAATTAACACATAGAATATAAAATTTAAATAAGAACTTTTGGAGGGTTTTTATGATAAAGGTTGATCTTCACCTTCATTCACATGCATCTAATAGACCCGGTGGTTATTTTTCTGAAAAACTAAAGATAAGTGAGTCCTATACAAAACCAAAAAAACTCTATGAAATGCTTCAAAGAAGAGGCATGACACTTTTTACCATAACAGACCATGATTCTATAGAGGGATGTCTTGAGATAGCAGATTTACTAAACACATTTATATCAGAAGAGATTACCACCTACTTTCCAGAGGATAGATGTAAAGTGCATGTTATAGCTATAGATATAAACGAAAAACAACACGAGGATATACAGCATATAAGGGGAAACATATACGATCTTGTGGATTATCTTCAGTTTAACAACATAACCCATATACTAGCTCATCCTCTTTACAANNGGATGGAAAGCTAAATATAACTCATATAGAGAGATTTTTGTTGTTATTTGACAATTGGGAGCTTTTAAACGGCACCAGATCAAAAACCTCTTCCATCATAACAAAGAAAATTGCCAAAAAATATAGTAAGCTTGACATAGAAAGACTTGCTAACAAATACAATATGTATAAAAGAAGGAGAGATTTTATATCTTTTACAGGTGGATCTGATGATCACGGTGGACTTGATCTTGGTTATGGATACACCATGGCAGAAGGCTCTAGTGTAGAAGATTTAAAGATAGCCATAGAAGATGGAAATACAAAAGCAGAAGGGCTTCATGGTAATCCCAAAAGACTAACCCATATGGTTATGAATATAGCCAAAGAAGGACTAAAACAAAGATATAGCCTTGGAAATCTTGGATTTTTATTGGATACACTTTTCGCTTACGCAGAAAGCTCTTCCAAATACTCTTTTTTAGATTCTATATTGGGTAAGAGTGCTGCTGCCAATATCATAGAAAACGTTATAAACTCAAATGGTTTTATCTCAGAAAACAATCACGATAATATCTTCCAATTTTTCTCAAATATAATTCCCTATACTATAAAACAGATAACTTCTATGAAAAATTTCGACTTTGATAAGATATCTTCTTACATTGGCAAAACCATGATATTTTTACTTCCTAATATTATGTATTTATCTGTTTATAAACAAAGGGCAGATGAGAAAAATATATCCAAAAGATTTTACAAAGAGATATTTAACGAAGAACATGAAGAGGGTAAGGTAGCTTATTTTACAGATACAATTTTTGATATAAACGGTGTGGCAAGGACCACCCAAAAGCTTCTTGATATAGCAAAAGAAGAATCTCTAAATATAAAGTTTATAATATCCGATGAAAGACCCATAGAAGATCCCCTTATTAAAAGCTTTAAACCTATAGTATCTTTTGCATTACCTGAGTATGAGCATCTAACTGTCAATATACCAAATCTCTTGGAAATCCTTGATTATATAGAATCAGAAAACTTTGATGTGATATATGTAGCCACTCCAGGAATACTGGGTGTATATGGAAGTATCATTGCAAAGGTGTTGGGACTTCCCCTTGTGATGGCTTATCATACAGACTTTCCAGAGTATGCTAGAAGATATACAAATGAACCATATGCCCAAGAGATCGCAGAAATTTTTATGAAAGCTCTATACAAGATGTCAAACAGAGTTTTAGTACCAAGTATATCTTACTATGAAAAGCTAAAAAACCTTGGCATAAACAAAGAAAACCTTGTAATATTCAAAAGAGGTGTAAATAAAGAAAAGTTCTCTCCAAGTTTTAAAGATGAAGCATTTTGGAAGCGTTTTGACCCCACTTATAGAGGTGAAAAAGTTATAACCTATGTGGGGCGTGTGGCAAAAGAGAAAGATCTTGATGTCTTTATAGAAGTTTTTGAGCTTTTAAAAGAAAAAAGGGATATAAAATTTGCCATAGTGGGGGATGGGCCGTACAAATATGAACTATACCAAACTTACAAAGATAAAGTTATATTTACGGGATTTTTGGAGGGGGTGGATCTTTCTAAAGCTTATGCAAATAGTTATATATTCTTATTTCCAAGTACCACCGAAACCTTTGGCAATGTGGTATTAGAGGCTATGGCTTCTGGAAGTGTATCTTTAGTATCCGACAAAGGAGGAGCCATGGAGCATATAAAATATGGTATAAACGGCTTTGTAATAGAACAAAACAACCCAAAAGAGTATAAAAATATAATCATGTTTCTTTTAGAAGATGAGAAACTTTATAACAACGTAAGAAAAAATGCCATAGAATACGCCAATATCCTTGATGAAAGAGAACTATTCATGAATATGATAAATTATCTATCCTTAGGTAAGGTAAAAGCCAGCACACAAGAACTTGCCTATGAAAATACTTGATATAACACATTTTTACTCAGAAAAAAGCGGTGGCATAAAAACCTATATAGACAACAAGATAAACTATTTTGCTAACAGACCAAGCATAGAGCATGTTCTTATAATACCAGGTAAATACAACGATTTAACCTATACAAAAAACACTAAAATATATAGGATAAAATCCCCATACATGTTTATGTGGCATCAATATAGATTTCTCATAAATAGATTTAAGATATCAGATATTATAGAATATGAAAAGCCAGATATTGTAGAGATAGGTTCTATGTTTTTAATACCAGGTATCATCAAAAAGCTAAAAAACAAACTAAATTTTAGTACGATAGGATTTTTCCATTCTAACTTGGAAAGCTCTATTTTGGCTTTTACCAAAAAACAAGATAGCAAAATACTCTTAAATACCACCAGAAATTATATCTACAAAGCTTATAAGGATATGGGTTTGGNNTTTTGCAAAAAATTATTTAAACTCACTTGGTATTTACAACGTAGAGGTGGTTTATCATGGTATAGATATTGATATATTTGATACAAACATGAAAAAAGAAGACCTAAGGAAGATATATCATATACCCCAAGACAAGACAATTCTTTTGTATGTGGGTAGGTTTTCCAAAGATAAAAACTTTTTAGAGCTTTTAGAAACATTTTCCATTTTGGACAATCTTTATAAAGACACATTTCACCTAATTTTGGTGGGCGATGGTCCAGATAAAAAATACATAGAAAAAATGTGTAAAAACTACACACTCTTAGAGTATATAAAAAATAAGAGAGAACTATCTTTGATATATCATCTTTCTGATATATTTATAAGTGCTTCTAAAACAGATACCTTTGGATACTCTCTCATAGAAGCCCAAAGCTGTGGATTACCAGTAGTAGCCTACAAAGTAGCATCTTTCCCAGAAGTGGTGTTTTACAAAGAGTTTTTAGCGGATGATCAAGAAGAGTTTATAAACAATATAATTTCTCTTTCTAAAAGCTCAAAACATATAAATAAACATAGCCTAAAATCTTTTGTAGAAAAACATTTCAATCTAAACCAAAACATGTCAAAGCTTGAAAAGATATATGAAAAACTTTGTCCTTTATTGGTGTGAAAAAACGGTTTTAAAAGCAGATGTAAAGATATTTGTAAGGGTTTCTAATATATAAATTAGCTCTTCTTCATAATTTGCATTTTTATTTGATAAATCAAACACAACAACCCCATAAACCTTATCATCTTTTAGCATGGGTATATATAGATAAGGTTCTTGATAGAATGTGGATGTAGAAAATCCTGCCATTTTTTTGTTCTCTATACACCACTTTACGATGGTTTCTACTTTTTTAGTTATTTGCATGCCTCTTGTAACAGCTTCTAAAATGATATCATCACCATATCTTGTGTAAACTGCGATATCTTTAACAAAGTGTTTAGAGTGTCTTATAAGTTTAGAGATCATCTCTTCTTTAGACTTAGAATTAAGTAAATCTTTCGTAAAAGATAGCAAAAGCTCTGTCTTTGATTCGCTATTTCTTAAGGTTTTGATAGCTTTGTTTAGCCTTATGTATAGTATATTTATAAGTATTGTAATAAAAGCAAAGATACTATAAGACATAAAATAGTTAAAATCAGAAAAAGCAAAACTAAAGTAAGGAGGTATAAAAAAGTAATCAAATATCAGAATGCTCAATATAGTCATAAATATTAGGCTATAGGTGTCTAATGATAAAGCGTTTATACTAAGGGCTATTAAAAACATAAACACAAGGTTAAGCTGATTTAGATGATTCCTAAGTGTTAGCCCTACAATGGTAGCCGATACTATTGAAAGAACTCCTACTATTAAATTAAAAGGTTTTTGGGCTTTTAGAATACTATTTATAAATGAAGATTTTTTCTTTATAAAAATAGATTCTTGTTTTGGTATAGGAGGGTCTACTATATATATGTCTATATATTCTGTATTTTGGGCTATCTTTCTAAATATAGATGGTCTAAGTATGTTAAACTTTTTTGGTTTTCCTATTATTATCTTTGTGATGTTGTTACTCTTTGCATATCTTACTATGGCATCCGATATATCTACATCTTTAGTCCAAACTACATTTGCTCCCAAGCTTGTGGCTAAGTCTAAGGCTTTTTTTAACCATTCTAACTCTTTATTAGAAAGATATTGATGTTTTTCGGTTTCTACATATAAAGCAGTCCATTCGGCATCTATATAAGAGGCTATTCTATAGGTGGTTCTTACCAAACTCTCTGCAGACGGACTTGCGTATATACCCACTAACAGCCTTTCTTTTGTGGTCCAAGGACCTGCTATGGCATGTTCTTTCATGTATTGATTTAGTTTTTTATCAAGCTTATCCGCTGCTATTCTAAGAGATAATTCTCTTAAAGCCATTATGTTGCCAATTCTGAAATATCTTTTTATGGCACTTTCGGCTAAATCTGGCACATAAACTTTTCCTTCTTTTAGCCTTTTGATAAGCTCTTCTGGGGGAAGATCAATGAGTTTTATTTCATCTGCATTTTTCACAAACTCATCTGGTATTGTTTCTTTTATCTCTATGCCTGTTATTTGATATACGATGTTTTTAAGACTTTCTAAATGCTGTATGTTCATTGCGGTCCACACATCTATACCGTTATTTAAAATCTCTTCTATATCCTGATAGCGATTTTTGTTTCTAAAACCAGGCGGATTCGAGTGAGGAAGTTCATCCACTATACATATTTGTGGATGGACCCTTAAAACCTCATCTAAGTTTAGTTCTTTTAAAATGATGCCTTTATACTCTATCTCTAAAGGGGGTATAATATCAAGCCCTTCTAAAAGCTTTTGGGTTTCTTCTCTGTTGTGGGTTTCCACATAGCCTATCTTTATATCTATGCTCTCTTCCTTTTTTATATGGGTATCTAATAGCATCGCATAGGTTTTGCCAACACCAGGCATAGCCCCTAAGTATATGGTAAGCTTACCCCTTTTAGGAGCTTGGTCTTTTTTGGCTATCTCTAATAAGCTTTCTGGTGTTGGTCTTTCTTCATCCATTTTAGAAGCTCCATATTTAATTTCATAACATTTACCTTATCAGCACCAAATATACCAAAAGTCTTTGGCTCTTTATACTTGTTTATCAAAGACACTATATTTTGGTAAGGTATTCCAGAATATTTAGATACTCTTTTGGCTTGTAGCATGGCGTTTTTGATGGATATATAAGGCTCTAAGCCACTGCCAGAACCAAGTATCATATCCCCAGGATAAGGCCCATCTATATCATAGCTTTTTAAAAGCTCGATACGGGATTTAACATTTTTTATAAGCTGTTTGTTGGTGGGTCCTAAGTTTGAGCCTCCTGAGGAGAGTGGATTACAAGGAAAATCTGAAGTAGAAGATGGTCTAAACCAGAAAAATCTTGGATCGTTTATAGGTTGACATATCAGTTTTGACCCCACTATTTTACCATCGTAAGTTATAAGACTTCCGTTTGCTTTTTCTTTAAATATCACTTGTGCTAAAGCAGTTATTAAAACTGGATAAACAATGCCAAGTAGTACAAAGAAAAATATAAACATCATAAGAGATTGTCTAATATGCTTTAAAATCATAGACCCCTCCAAATCAGTTCTAACATCAGATATATAACATATATACCCACAAATGGGAATATGATACCACCTACTCCATATATGGTTAGATTTTTAACTAGAAGCGTTTGGGCATCCATAGGTCTATATTTAACACCTTTTAGAGCCAAAGGTATAAGCATAGGTATTACCACTGCGTTAAATATCACCGCAGCAAGAATTGCCAAATGTGCATGGGAAAGATGTAGTATGTTTAACACATTTAATTCTTTGTAAGAGTTGCTCATAGAAGCAGGTATTATGACAAAGTATTTTGCTATATCGTTAGCTATGCTAAATGTGGTTATAGCGCCTCTTGTTATAAGTATCTCTTTGCCAGTTTCTACGATATCAAGAAGCTTTGATGGGTCATTGTCAAGATCTATCATATTTGCAGCCTCTTTGGCAGCTTGGGTTCCTGCGTTCATAGCCACAGCCACATCTGATTGAGCTAAAGCTGGAGCATCGTTGGTGCCATCTCCAGTCATTGCCACCATATAACCTTCTTCTTGGTATTTTCTTATCAAAGAAAGTTTATCCTCTGGTTTTGCCTCTGCTAAAAAATCATCTACACCTGCTTCTGCAGCAATGGTTGCAGCGGTTAGAGAATTGTCCCCTGTTATCATAATGGTTTTTATACCAGCTTTTCTTAAGTCTTTAAACCGCTCTTTTATACCTGGTTTTATAATATCTTTTAGATAAACCACCCCATATATCTTGCTGTTTTTAGAAACCACTAAAGGTGTTCCACCTTCTTTTGCCACTTTTGATACTATACTTTCTAAATCCTTTGGTATTTCCCCGTTTAAGGATTTTATAAACTTTATCATCGCATCAAAAGAGCCTTTTCTATATATGTCGTTTTCTATATCCACACCGCTTAATCTTGTAGAAGCGTTAAACTCCATTAGTTTATATGAGTTTGGAGTATAATCTATTTTGTAGTTTTCTTTTGTAAAAGCCAAAATACTTTTTCCTTCTGCGGTGGTATCCCCTATAGAGGATACATAGGCTACTTTGGCAAGCTCTTCTTTGGAAACACCTTCTACTGGTAAAAGATCATGAGCCTGTCTATCCCCATAGGTGATGGTGCCTGTTTTGTCTAAAAGCAATACATTTACATCTCCAGCTGCTTCTATGGCTTTACCAGACAAAGCTATGACATTTCTTTTGAATAATCTATCCATACCAGCTATACCAATGGCTGGCAAAAGAGCTGCTATGGTGGTAGGAGCAAGACATACAAACAACGATATTAGTACCACCAAAGACACTACACTACCCTTATGTATGCTATTTACAGTGTAATAAGACAAAGCTCTAAAGTTTATCACCACCACTATGAAAACAACCGTTAGAGATATAAGGAGTATATCAAGAGCCATTTCGTTTGGCGTTTTTCTTCTTTTAGCCCCTTCTACTAAGGATATCATCTTATCTATAAAAGTCTCTCCAGCGTTTACACTGGCAATGGCAATAGCAGTTCCAGACACTATCTTAGTACCTGCTGTTATAGATGATTTGTCTGTGCCGGCTTCTCTTACCACTGGTGCAGATTCACCAGTGACTGCAGATTCGTTTATAAGTAAAACGCCATCTATAAGCTCTCCGTCTATTGGGATTATATCATCTTTTTCCATCAAAAACATATCACCTTTTCTAAGGCTGTTAGCAGATACTAAAGTATATTCTTTAGAGGTTTTTGATTCTAGCTTTTTTGCCATAAGGTTTGACTTTGATTCTCTGAGAGAGGATGCTCTTACTTTACCTCTTGATTCGGCAATGGACTCAGCAAAGTTAGAAAATAACACCGTAAACCATAGCCATATACTTATATTTACACTAAACCATGCGTATTTGACTTTTGATATAATATCAAAAATAGCGTATAAAGTGGTAATTACTGCTCCTATCTCTACAGAAAGCATGACAGGATTTCTCAAAAGCTCTAAAGGAGATAACTTTTTAAAAGAGTTTATAAAAGCCTCTTTTAATATCTTTTTATCAAATAAAGATGTATCTTTTTTCTTCATAACCACTTCCTAAAACAATACCCCTTTTAGCATGAGCATCTGTTCTAATATGGGACCCAAAGAGAACGCAGGTAAGAATGTCAAAAGCCCTACTATTAAAATAATAAAAGCTAACCAAATACCAAAGACAGGTGTATGGGTGGGTAGTGTACCAGCGCTTGGAGGTATGAGTTTTTTATTGGCTAGAGAACCAGCCATGTATAACACCGCTCCTATAGGAAAGAATCTACCAATTAGCATAGCAAGAGCGGTTGTAATGTTATAAAACACTGTGTTGGCGTTTAAACCCCCAAAGGCACTTCCATTGTTATTGGCTGCAGATATATAAGCGTATAAAATCTCACTTAATCCATGAGGACCTGGATTTTCTATAGAAGAGATTCCTGATTTTGTAATAAGGGCCATAGCACTTAGTAAAAGAGCTGTGATACCAGCTATCAACGTGATTATTACTGATGACCACATCTCTTTAGCCTCTATCTTTTTATTTAAATACTCAGGTGTTCTCCCTATCATAAGCCCTGCTATAAAAACAGCCACTATCACCATGCTTATCATTCCGTACAATCCAGAACCGACCCCTCCAAATATGATCTCTCCAAGAGCCATGAGACTCATCGGTATAAGCCCACCTATGGGTGTTAAAGAATCATGCATCGTATTTACAGCCCCGCAAGAAGTAGTGGTGGTTATGGTTGTGAAAATAGAAGACCCAGAAAGTCCAAATCTAAGTTCTTTACCTATAGGGTAAGTGTTTTTAACACCTAAGTGTTTTAATATCGGATTTCCTTTTAACTCATAGTAGTATTGTATTACCATAAAAGAGATTAATATAACAAGTGATACTATATACAAAAACCATCCTTGACGCTTATCTTTTACCATGTAACCAAACGTAAAAAATAAAGAAGCAGGTATTAAGATTATAAGAAAAGCCTCAAACAGGTTAGAAAATGCCGTTGGATTTTCAAAAGGATGAGCGGAGTTTGCGTTAAAAAACCCACCGCCGTTTGTACCAAGAAGCTTTATAGCCTCTTGGGAAGCTACAGGACCCATTGGTATTATCTGATTAGTTATCTCTTTGATACTATCTTTAAAAGGTATTAATAGATCAGCCTTTATATAAGAAGAAAAATTTTGAATTATCCCTTGGGATATGAGTATAAGAGAAGCTATGATGGATAAAGGTAATAATACATATAATATACTTCTAGTAAAATCCACATAAAAATTTCCAATATAAATAGTGGTTTTTCTAACAAACCCTCTTATTAGGGCTGTTGCTACTGCAATGCCAGTAGCTGCTGATAAGAAGTTTTGAAGAGCCAAACCAGTCATCTGAGAGAAATATGTGGCAGCACTCTCTCCAGAATAAGCTTGCCAGTTTGTATTTGTAACAAAGCTTACTGCGGTATTTAAAGCTAAATCCCAACTCATATTTTTTATATGATATTGGTTTAAAGGAAGATAAGCTTGAAATATAAGAGTTAAAAACAAAACCAAAAATCCAATAGCATTAAATACTAAAACCCCTATAAGATAATCAATCCAGCTCATCTCCTTGGAGGCTTCTATTTTAAATATCTTATAAACAAAGCCCTCTAAAGTATGTAAAGGCTTTAGCCATCCATAAATATTACCCTCAAACACATTTGCCATATATTTACCAAGGAATTGAGATATGAGACTAAGGATAATGAAAAACAAAGATAATTGTATTATAAAATTTATCATATAATACCTCCTTAAGCGTTTATCATAAACCCTTATATTGACTAAGTAAATGATGTTTATTAGGGAGCTTTATCCGTTAAACTTTGAGCCAAATGATATGTTTAGATTGTCTACGCTAAGAAGTGTTATAAAATCAGCACATTTAAAATGTTTGTCATAGGCTGGCTCTCCGCATATTATAGAGCCTGCTTTTATATAACTTTGTAAAAGCGGAGGTATAAAGACTTTTAAACTATCTATATCAATGTTTGCTTTGTTTAGAGAACTCATATATTCTTCAAGATTTTTTATTTTGTATTGGGGTAGTGGTTTTGCCATCTTACGCTCATGAGTTTGTAGGTATTTATAAGCTAAAACTATATCCACTAGATTTGTGGTTTTAAGGCTTGAACAACCAAAAACATACTTAGCTTCCACAATTTTAGCATAGTTTGATATGCCTTTCCAAAGGGCTAAAAGTACTACACCGTTTCTATACTCTTTTGATATGCTTGCTCTTCCAAGCTCTATTTTGTTTCCTTTTAAAAGCTTAATACTTAAAATATCAAACTCTGTTTCTGAGTAAAATTTATCTGTAAACAAAGAGCACAATACTCTATATGTGCCTACCACTTTATCGTTTTTCTCATCTATCACCATGATATGATCTGCTATAAAATCAAACTTATCCACATCAAGCCTTAAAAATCTCTTCTTGTTTAACATCTCCTCATAGAAAACTCTATGTCTTAACTCTAAGACTTTCTTAAGGTCTCCTTTGTTACTAGCTGTCTTTACTAAAAAATTCCCCACTCTTATAGAAAATTCTATCTTTTGTTTAAAAGCTTTTAAACGAAAATCATAAGTCTTTGAAGACAATGCACCTATCATAAATCTCTACCTCCACTTAATAGAGCTTACTATAGATACTATTCTATATTTTTATTGTTAAGAAATTATTAATTTAACCTGATTGTGAGAACTGTCTTTTTTAATTGTGTAAATCTTTAGATGTGTGATATTAAGGTAAGAAAAGTTAGTTATGGCAAAAGGTATTTCCAGATAATATTGCTTTATTGAAAGTTTACTGTGTGATAGCACTAGACCTTGATGATAAGTAGCAAAAACCACTTAAGGACTGAGAGATCATTAAGGCACAATTACAAATTTTGTTTGGTGGTAAATCGTGGCAGACTTGTGTATCGTGGCAGACTTGTAGGATATGAGGTTATGCTATAATTTAAACAATGGAGGAAAGAACCCTTAAAAATCCTATTCTGGCTTTTATATAAAAGCTCTGTACGATAAAATAAATTTAAACATGGGATTTCCTAATAGAGTTCTATTATGACTCTTTCAAAATCAAATTTTCCTTTTAGCTCTTCTTTCATCTGTCTTATACGTTCTCTCAAAGCCTTTAATGTGGTATCATCTAAGTTTTGCTCCCTTAGTCTTGCATACATTATGTTTTTACCTGGTGTAAGACTCCATACATGTATAGATTTTACTATGATTTCTGGGAAATGCTGTTTGATAAACTCTTCCAACTCACTCAAATCTATATGATCTGGAGCTGACTCCATAAGTATATCTATAGATTTAGAAAGCACGTTATAAATTGGATATATCACGCTAAGACCCACCAATATACTCATCAATGGGTCAAATATGTAGTTGTGAGTTAACTCTATCAATATGGAAGAAGCTATTACACCCACAGAGCTAAGACCGTCCATCAAAACCCTCAAAAAAGCCCCAGCTATGTTTAGACTGTGTTTAGAACCAAGATAAAGTATCACTATACCCACTATATTCACTATTAGACCGAGGATAGATATCCAGAATACCCCTCCTGCATTCACATATTCTGGATGAATAAGTCTTTTAAAAGCATGTAAAAATATCATTATAAGGAAAAATCCTGCGGTGATACCGTTAAATAACGCTGATAGTATTTCTACCCTATAATAGCCAAAAGTTCTTTTTGGGTTTGGAGGCTTTTTGGCAAGATACATGGCAAATATGGCAAGTCCTTGCCCAGATATATCCATAAACATATAAACCGCGTCTGATAAAAGAGCTAAGCTATTAAAAGCATATCCATAGTATACTTCCAAAAGAAAATCTAAAAATGTTATGATAAAGACAAAATAAAGTCCTCTACCAAGATTTTTTTCATCCATTTTTAACCTCGGGCGTTAGAGAATAAAGAGCTGATAGTATAGTAGAACCATTATTTATCATAACAGCTAAAGCAGGATTACCAGTTCCAACCATACTTAATAGTATTCCCATCGTGTTTATACCAAAGTTAAATTTTATATTGTTGTTTACCACTTTCATGGTATCTTTGGATAATTTTATAGATTTATATATAAGATTTAGGTCTTCTCTTACAAGAACCACATCCGCCACATCTATAGCCACCTGAGATCCGTCACCCATGGCTATACCTACATTAGCTGCAGACAAAGCTATGGAATCATTTATGCCATCCCCCACCATAGCCACTTTGTATCCTTGGCTTTTAAGAGCTTCCACATGCTTAGCCTTTTCCTGAGGTGAAACCCTTGCCCTAAACTCGTTTATACCAAGCTCTCTGGCTATAGCCTGAGCTACTTCTTCGTTGTCTCCTGTTAGCATCACTATTTTTATGCCAAGGTTTCTTAGTTTTTGGACAAAGTTTTTGGCTTCTTCTCTTATCGCATCTTTAAAAGCTACTAAACCTATAATTTTTTTACCTTTGGTAAGGTATAAAACCGTCTTGCTCTCATCATGTTTTTGTTTTACTATATCTTTTACATGTTTTGATATGCTAATTTTGTGATTAGACATATATCTTGATGAGCCAAACCTATATTCTTCATCATCTAGCTTGGCGGATATCCCAAGCCCTATGTCATAATCAGAGTCCTCTCTTTCATATAATTCTATATTTTTTTCTTTTGCTAAATTTACTATAGCTTCTGCTATAGGATGTTTTAGTCTTTGCTCTAAGGAAGCAGCTATTTTTATAATCTCTTCTTGGGATATGTTTTCCAAGGATATAACATCTGTTATAACAGGCTCTCCTTTGGTGAGGGTACCTGTTTTATCCACCACTATGCAGTTTATTTTGGAAAGTTCTTCTAAGGATTTACCACCCTTTATTAGGATGCCTTGTCTTGAAGCTTTTGATATAGAAGATGCTATAGCTATAGGCACAGATACTCTTAGGTTTGTGTTGTAATCTATGGTGAGTATGCTTGATGTTTTTACTATATTCCCTGTGGTTAGTTGATTAAAAGCCGCTAAAGATAGGATTGGTAGTACCGTAGCATCGGCAATTTTATTAAATCTATCGTAAACGGCTGGTTTTTGATTCATATAGGACTCTACCATATGAGCTATTTTAGATATAACGGTTTCTGAGCTTTTGTACTCTACTTCTATGTATATTTTGCCATCCACTACGTTTGTACCTGCATAAACCTTAGAGCCTTCTTCTTTTAATATTGGTCTATCTTCTCCTGTTAGTACAGATTCGTTTATTATGGCCTTACCCTCTTTTATAATACCATCCACTGGTATCCTACCGCCTGGATAAACCACCACTATATCTCCGTGATTTATCTCTTCTATAGGTACTTCTATCTTTGTACCGTCTTTTTCTATGTAGGCGGTTTCACCATCTACGTTTAAAAGCTCTTCTATGGAAGCTCTCGCTTTGTTGCTTAGCTTATCTTCCATATAATCTCCAAGACCTATAAAGAAGTTCATGGCGTTGGCAGATAAAAGCATATTCCTTTGTATGGTGATACCAAGTGCCAAAGAGTCTAACAGCTGATAAGATAATTTACCTTTCAATAGATTTTTAGCAGCCTTTTTAAAAGAGGGCAAGGAGGCAAATATCGTTATAGTCTTAATAAAAATATTAGAGGGCATAAAAAGAGAAAGTGCCCCTCCTAACACCCCAGCCATCATTCTAAATTTAGAGGGCTCTTCTTCTACTTGTTCTTTTTTAGGTTTATAGGCTTTTAATACACCAAGTATAACATCTATGGGTGTATTATTTATAAGCTCTATAAACTCTTCTATGAATATTTTGTCTGGATCATACTCTATTGATAGACTTCCAGTGGTTTTGTTTAGTTTAGCATCTATTATACCATCTTGGGATTTTATGAAAGATTCTATCGTATCTTCAGATACATCTATGTATTTGAGATAAAAAGAGTTTACCCTTATTCTTCCGTAAGATTTGTGCTTGATATCAAACAGGTTCATGTGGATGGTTGCTCCGGTGGGGTTAGAGTCTTTTGATTTAACTTATTCATAAGGGCGTTTATCTCCTCTTGAACTTTCATAAGTTCTTGATGTTCTGATATTTTATGCATCATATAAAAGCCAAAAACACCTGCAAACATACCAAGACCAAAAGACATATACTTACTGCAAAACATATCACCTACTTTTGACCACATAGTTTATTCCTCCTTATAAAGATGATTTTAGCCTTTCTAAAAGCTCTTGTTGTTTTTGAAGCAAAGATATCTTTAGCTCTATTTCTTTTTTGAGTTCTGATTTTGCCTCATGGACGATATCCTCTAATACTTCTTTCTTTGACTCTACAGATGAGCCTAACCACTGACCAAAGGATATGCTTTCTTTTGCTACACCTACCAAAGCAGGTTTGAACTCTTCCAAAGCCTTGCCCAAAACATAGACGATAGCCACACTTCCAAGCCCCCAGCTAAAATACCTTCTGGAGAAACAACCTAAAAGATTCTCAAACATATATACCTCCTATAAAAAATTTATCACCACTTTGTTAAACAACACATTTACCCATAGAAATCTTATAAGCCCTATCCTAAAACCATAATCTATTGTGTATAGTAAAAGCTTTAAAGGGCTTGATTTTATACTCCTTGATATAAAAGGATGTAGGTCTGTCATACATACTCTTTCACCAAGAGGCATTATCTCTTCTTTGCTAAGCACCTCATCCAACTGAGAAATCTCTATAATCTCATCAGATTCTATTTTTAGGCTTTTAGTATTAAAATTTATACTAATACTATTTTTACCAAAAATAGTTTCTAAAGCCTCAATAAATTGCTTGTTGTATACAATATCGCCTTTAATTCTTATTCTTCTATCTGCAAAAGATATATCTTCTATTTTCATATGAAGTAAGACACCACTCCAAAGCCAGTTTTTTCTAAGAGTATGTCCTTGGCCACATTAAAAGCTATACCCTCCAACCCTCCACTTGCATTTAACATAAGCTGGGCTATGTTTAACAGGTTTATCTTGTTGTGATTGTTTATTACTCTAAAATTTTGCGTTTTAAGTAAAGAGGTAAGCTCTTCTAAGGAATGCAAACCTTTTACGGTAATGCTTTGGGTGTTTAGATTTGACTCTATATTTATCCCCTCTATTTTTTCTTTTAAAAGTTTTGTTATATCCCTATGAAAAGCCCTATTGGCTTTCATCCTAACCCTACCTTCCTTGTAGCTTAAAATTTCTACCTCTTTCATGGTATTTCATTTTATACACCTACTGTTAAGAAATTGTTAATTTTTTATAAAACCTGTAAACGATTTTTATTAGATATATCATAATCGTGGGTTGCTAGTATAAAACTTTATAACCTATTTAGCTTTTTTAAAATCCAGATATAGAGTTTTGGATGATGTTGTTTAGTTGTTTTATGGCATCTATGGAGCTTGGTTTTAGGTTTTTATTAAGATAGTTTAGAGCTTGCGGGTTAAAATAAGATACATAGGTTTTACCGTCTTTAGAATACACTATTACTCTACAAGGAGCAAATACACCTATATCTTTAAAATCCGATAGTATAAAACTACCCCATTTGGCGTTGCACGAATAAATTATATCCTCATCTTTGGTTTTGTATTCATGAGGTACAGTCATACCGTTTGATTCTAAAGAACTTTTTATAAATGTAGAAGCATCGTTAAAATCCATATTGTAAGGTTTTATGGTGAAAAGCGAGATACTTGTGTAAGAGATGTTAGAAGGATGCATATTCGTGTCTTTTAAAAGGGTTTTTTGAATCTTATCTATGGTTTTTAGGCTTTTGTTATCAACTCCAAGTAATATACTTACATAATAAATATTTGGAATTACTATATAATTTACCCCGTCTTTTTGATAGATTAAAACACTAAAGGGTAAGGTGTTGCCAAGTTCTTTGTATTTGGATAAAAGCTCATCTGTGTATTTGGTGTTATAGATATATACCTTATAAGGGATAAAATCTTTGTTGTAAGCTTGCATTGTTTTTTGAATATCAAATGTGTATAAAAGTTTAAAATCTTTATTAAGACGTTTTAGTGTGTTATCTGGATGATGGATAGATCTTTTATAATAAAGCGAGAAGTTAGTTGCATACGAAAAGCCAAATACAAAAAGTAGTAAAAATAAAAATTTTCTCATAATATCTCCTCAAGTGGTGGTATAGTTATAAGGCTCATCTAAAACTTTAAATAGATTCTTTGGGTTTGTGATGATGGATATATGTTTTTTGCTTTTAATATAATTTATCAAAAGCTCATAAGCAGGTATAGGTTTTGCATCTTCTAAGAGTTTACCTATCTTATAAAGCTCACCTCCATAGGTGGCTGCTACATATTCTTTGTTAGGTTCTAAACCCTTGCCGTTTATCTTAATTACTTTAAAGCGTTGTCCTTCTTTTTCATTTATCTTTATCTCATAGTAAACATTTTTAGATAGTCTTGGCATATCACCACCTTGTTGGTATATAGGATTTGGATTAAATACATTATCAGCCATATCCTCAAGAAGGTTTTTAATTTGAGTACCTGTTAGCTTAAACACATAAACATCTGGATATGTGATAGCGGTAAAATCATAAACATCGTTAATTGTGATATCTTGGCCAGGTAAAAGGGTAGCTCCCCATCTATAACCAGGTGAAAATACTATATCAATACCATGATAATAATCCATTATAGCTTCGTTCATAAGCTCATCAAAGGTTGAGTAAAATGTATCACGTTTGTAAATGAGAGATTCTGTGGTACCAATCTTTGTATTTAGCTTTTCATTGTATGGAGAAAATACTTCGTCTACAAGTTTTTCAGAGTCTTCGTCTTTTGGTATGATGTTAGATGCTATTGGTATGAGTTTAAAGGATATATCTTGAAGATATCCTTTGGAGGCTTTTAAGTCTATTCTTCCCACAAACTTTCCATGAGACCCAGCTACCACTATATAAGTGCCATTGTATCTTAACACTTTTGGTGTGATATCGTGAGTATGTCCAGATATTATAATATCTATACCCTTTACATACTTCGTAAGAGCTATATCAAGGGGAAGTCCATCGTGAGATTGTAGTATTACCACATCTACTTTGTGCTTGTCTCTTAGTTCGTTTACATATTTTTGCATAGAATCCATGTGAATACCAAAACTCCATCCATCCACAAACTTAGCAGGGTTTGATATAGGAGTGTATGGAAATGAATTGCCTATGATACCTATTTTTACTTCACCTATTTCTTTTATCACATATGGCTTAAAGGGTAATTCTCCAAACTCATCTTGGATGTTTTGGGATATAAACTCTCCTTTAAACTCTTTAATACGTTTCAAAAACTCTTCTTTTCCGAGGGTAAAATCCCAATGTCCCACGAAAAGATCATATCCTACCAAGTTCATCCAGTCCATCATGGACTTACCATCGGTAAAGAGTGTGATGGCAGATGTGGCTAACGTATCTCCATTATCCATAAGAAGGCAGTTTTCTCTTCCTCTTTCGTGTATGATATCTTTTATAACCCTTGTTATATGAGAAACTCCTCCCATTATACCATATCTATGAGCAAGCTCTATAAAGTGTATGTTTGTATCAAAATAAGCTTCCAAGGTATCTGGTTTTAGTCCATAAAAGCTTAGAAACTCATAACCTGCTATAAAACCAGGCATTCCAGCTAAGTTTTTTGGACCAACCAAGTTGGCTGGTTCTCTAAAATAAAGAGGTCTCATATGTCCATGAGTATCCGTGGTAAATATTATGCTGGCTTTACCAACTGCTCTAAAGCTCATTAGCTCGTCATAGGTATATCTATTTATTTTTGCTACTGCAGAAATAGGGTCTAAAGCAACCCCAATGCCAATAACCCCTAAAAGCTCAAGTAAGTCTCTTCTTGTAATATTCATAGATTACTCCTTAAGATACTTCTAAATTGTATTTGTGTTCAAAAACATTACCGTGATTATCTGTCATTTTAAAGCTTATAACACCAGACTCCATAGCCTTAAAATCAAGTCCAAAAATAGGGTTTGAAGATACCCCTGGTCCGTTGTGGATAGTGGATATAGGCTTATCGTTTAATTTTATCTCTATGGTAGTTATATAATTTGCTGGTATTAGTTTGCCAGTTTTTGGGTTTTTTATAGTCCCTGGGTCCATCGGATGCTTTACCAAAAACATCAACTTTGCCACATCACCTTTTTTTGGCTTATTTGGTAACACTCTTACTATAACTGGTATATTCATAAAATTCCTCCTTTATTTAAACCATCCAAATCTGTGAAATATCTTATAACCTTCTTTTGATTTTAAAAAGCTATAAAACTCTTTAGCACAAGCATTTTCTTCACCCTTTTTAGTAAGAGATATATCCATATCTCTATAAATGGTATATTTGCCTGTATTTACCATGCGTCCTATGTTAGGATGAGCGATATCCCATATGTTGTATATCAGAAATGCATCTACATCTTTGTGGGTTAGCCAATAGTTTAATGCTTGTTTGCTATTTTTGGCTACAAATGCTATATTTTTCTCAAAAGCCCTGATACCTTTTAAATCTCCAAATTTACCGAGCATATCCTCCCATAATCCTATCTGACCAGCTCCATTTACTATTAGTATTTTAACCCCTGGTCTTAGCAAATCTTTAAAATATCTAATATGTTTTGGATTGTTTGGTCTTACTATTATAGTGCTTGGTCTTTGATAGAGTGGATATGCCGTCTTGATATCAATATTTGGAAGTTTTGACTCAAAGTCCTCCATCATATTTTCAGATCCACTGTATATAATATCGCCATTTTTCTTGGCATCTTTTAGCCACCTGTTTGTAGGTCCTGCTAGTATTATCACATTACAAGTTTTATGGCTTTTATTGAAAATATAAGAAGCATAATTCATTGCAGGATAAGGTCCACCTGGTCCATATGCAAAAACGTTCATCATATTAAGATTCTGCCTCTTTAAATAGCTTACACCAACCCATCGGGCTTATATTACCAGCTACTACTTTACATTTGCCGTGCATCATGTTCATCATTCCCATCATATGCATGTTGGAATATCTACGTAATCTCATATTTGACATATCCATATTATTGGGTGGTATAAAAAATATACACATACGACACATATGTCCATCTTTTGGATGGTCTTGATAACCAACGACGGATTTTGGCTCTAAATTAGATGCTATGCTTTTGGTACTATACAAACCTGCAAACAAAACCGGCAAAGCTTTTAAAAAATCTCTTCTCTTCATCCGCACCCACCCACTGTTACTTTGGTAAATTTAAAATCACCAACGAGTGTACCATCTTTTAAAAGAGCTATGCCTCTTACATAAGAGCTTTGAGCCATACGGATTGGCACTTGGAAAAACACTTTTCCAGAAAGCTCTGTGAGTTCTAAATAAGATATATGTGGATCTGGGTTTTCATCCACAAATATATGGAGAGATTTTACATTTTCTACTGGGTAATCCACCTCTAAGGATACTGGCACATGAAGCCCATTCTCTGCAATGGTAGGAGCACTCAAAAGTACTTTTGAATCCACTTTTACATCTTTTAGGCTTTTACCAAAAACCTTTTGAAGAGATTTCTTTATCTTCTCAAGACCCTTTTTGTCTTCTGTAGCTGAGTTAGTAGCTTCAAAGGATATGTTTGGTAGCCCTACTACGCTGATGCCTGATAAAATCGCTACACCTTTTAAAAAGTCTCTTCTGTCTAACACTGTAGACCTCCTTTTATAGATAGTTTACACGCATATTCTAAATTTTTTGTGAAAACGTTGGCTGATTGATCACCAAAGATTCTAAAAATGGGCTTTTTGGTATATGGATTTATTATGAGAGTGGTAGGGGTGCCAAAAACTCCATATTGTCGCTTAAATATATATCCATCTTTACCATCTAAATCTACGGAAGAAACTATAAATCTATTCATGATGTTTTCTACATTTTTATTTGATAGAGTGAACATCTCCATTTGCTTACATGCATCACAGTTCCTTTGATATATATAAACAAGTAGTGGTTTGTGCCTAGATTTAGCTATATTTATTCCTGTGCTAAAACCAAACCACTCTCCAAAGGCTAAGCTTGTTAATCCTAAAAGCCAAAAAATATATCTCATGGTCTTATATAAGCATATCCTTTTTCTTCAAGTGTGGCTATATCTAATATACCAGCAGGCACTACCCTTGCAAAGCTCACTACATCCTTTGGGCTAACATGGAAAGCATTTAAGGATTTATGACATACATGATAATGCACAATACCTTCATCCTTGTAAGATTGTAGCATCATCTGGTAGTCCATTAGATTGTTTTCAAGGTTTTTATCTTTGGCGAATGGAGTATTAGATAAATCATTTAGCATATACTTTATACCAGGTCCATAGAATACCAAAACAATCTGAAGCTTTTTAGGATCATGATTTACGCTTTTGGTAAGATTGTGTAAATTGTTCATAATAAATTGAAAGTTTGCATCATTACCACTATGCACATCAAACACAATCTTAATAGGATTAGCTAAAACAGATAGCTGAAGGGCTAATAAGGTTAAAAAGCCTAGAATAACTTTCTTCATAAAACCTCCTAAAATATTACTTGAAGTTGTAACGTATAATCTACAAAATTCTTACCACAAGTATTAGGATATAGATTAGGATTTCCTCCTTCACACTCTGCATTTTTTACTACAGAATTAGGATTGACAAAATCAGCACCTAGTGATATTTTTGCATTTTGACTAGCTATGTAATAATTTAAAAACACAGATATGTTTTGTATCTTACCATCTTGATAAGACCCATTAGGAGCTCCAACAGAATTGTTAGGATTGTTTGTTACAATCCCATTTGTACCTACAGCGTATAAGTTTTTATTTGTATAAGATTCATATCTTAGTGCTAGAGCGGGTTTGCCTATACCTACATATTTATCATACATAAGCTGTGTTTGTAGATAATATCCCGAAGCAGAAGGCTTATTGCCATACTTATCTCCAAAGCCTAAGTCTTTGTTGTCTACATAGCCTACTTGAAATTGTGGTACAAAGTTTTTATATTTGGTCTCATAAAATAAATCTATGTCATAAGCTTTTGATGTCACTGAAGAAGCAGGAATTATACTACCTGTTGGTGTTTGACAATTTGAACCTGGTTGCCCAGAGCATTCTCTTTTTTGAGTTTCGTATCCAATACCTATTTGCAATGTTTTTAAACGACCTAAGTATGTATCCCTCATCATATAGGTAGGGTCCGATTGAAAACCTAAAAATGTAGGTATAAATACCAACCTAAAAGCGTATTTTAGGTTAGGTTGATCAGTTTGATAATTGTTTCCTGGACTTGCTTGTGACATTGTATAATCATATTTTCCATTTCCTACAAAAGCATAATACTTAAACATTCCTTTAAATACATCACCCCAGACAGAAACACCTATATCTCTAAAAGCTGATGTTACACCAGCGCCATATTTTTGATTTGGTATAGAACCAAAACCAAGCGGGAAAAATGGGTTTATAAATGGGAATGGCTTATTGGTAGTGCTTTGAGAGTTTTTTTGCATAAATTCATCTATTGGTCCTATGCCATATCCATAATAAGATGGAATTACTAATGTGTACAATCCTGATAAAGAGATCCTTGAAAATGGGTCTCTAAATTCTCCCACTGTAAGATTAAAACTTCTTGATGGACTTAATCCTATATAAGCATCTTGTATAACAGATGTTTGAACTGTGCCTTGATGATCTCTTGCAGTACCATCAAAACCAAGCTGATTGTTATCCGCAAAATCCATAAATGCTCCGAATTGAATTATACTATTTATTTGACCCTCTATTGCAATACGGGCATCTCTAACAGCAAAGTTAACTGCCGAATGATCATTGTTAGTGACAGCTCCATTGCTTTGTACCCATTCTTGAGTTAGAAAGTTAATATTCATCAAAGAGTTTTTGGAGGGTCTTACAACTATCCCAGCTGATGGTGGTAGCGGAAACACCCACGCTCCTGATCCAAAGCAAATTCCAGCAAAACCTAGCATAAAAACAACAGATTTTAGCTTCATGCATTATCCTCCTATAAATTACATATGCTGTGAATAATTATAGCGAAATTGATTACCTATTTATATACTAGTTTTTAATTATATTTATCATACATAATTATAAGGCTATATTAATATATAAGCATATACTAAGATTACACATGTTTCTATGCTTTTCATAGCATAATCACAAAAAATAAGATAAAATATTAGAATGATAAAGATAATTGAACCAAGATTTGGCGAAGAAGAAGCAAATGTTCTAAAGGAAATAGTGCTTTCTGGTTATATAACAAGAGGTCCATGGACTAAGAGATTTTCTGAGGAGTTTGCTAAGTTTTTAAGCGTTAAGAAGGTGTATACCGTATGTTCTGGGACCACTGCTTTATATGTGATACTAAAAGCCCTAAACGTAGAAAATAGACATGTGGTAGTGCCTGCTCTTAGCTTTATGGCCACCATTGACACCGTTATATTAGCAGGGGGTATTCCTGTGGTGGTGGATGTGGATGAGTATTATACGATGGATGTAAATCAGCTTGAAGATGCCATAAAAAAATACAATCCTGTCTGTATAATACCAGTACATCTTTATNNTTATGGTGGCATGGCAGATATGGAAAACATCATGAGTTTAGCCAACAAATATAATATATATGTTTTAGAGGATGCAGCTCAAGCTCATGGAGCATCGTTAAATGGTAGGATGGCAGGGGCTATAGGACATATAGGAGCTTTTAGCTTTTACGCTTCAAAGAATGTGCCTATGGGAGAAGGTGGCGCCATATCTGTATCCGATGATGAGATATCCAAAAAAATAAACTCCATCATAGACTTTGGAGATACACCTGCATTAAATGTAAGAATAACAGAGTTTCAATCGGCTCTTGGAGTGCTTGGTCTTCAAAAGTTAGAGGCTTTAAATGATAAAAGGATAAAAAACGGAGAGTTTTATAACAAACATATATCCGATGAGCTTGTAAAACCAAGACCAAGGCCAAACTCAAAACATGTATATCATCTTTATACCTTAAGACATAAAAACCATGATAATATTATAAAAGTTCTAAACGAAAACGGCATTGATGCAAGGGTTTATTATACATATACATTGGCAAGTCTTAGAAACGCTTTACATATGCCATTAGATAGAGCAAATCAATATATAAAAGAGCTTTTTAGCATACCAGTTCATCCATATTTAACCGATGAAGACCTTCATAAAATCGTTGATACTATAAACAAAAGCCTATGATAGGTATAATAGATTATGGCATGGGTAACTTAGGTAGTGTGTATAAGGCTTTTGAGAAAGTAGGCCTAAATCCAAAAATCATAAAATCAAAAGATGAGATAGACTCTTGTGATGGGCTCTGCCTTCCAGGGGTTGGCGCTTTTAAAGATGCGATGGATAACCTCGTCTCTTACGGGTATATAGATAAGATAATCTCTTTCATAAAAGCCAAAAAACCTTTTGTAGGGATATGTCTTGGATATCAGCTTTTGTTTGAGAAAAGCTATGAATTTGGAGAGCATAAGGGTCTTGGCGTTTTAAAAGGGGAGGTTAAACTATTTCCTACTTCTGTAAAAATACCACATATTGGCTGGAATCAGCTTTGGATAAGAAAAAAAGAAGGAGTTTTTAAAGATTTAAAAGATGGGGATTTTGTGTATTTTGTGCATTCATACTATGTGTTACCAAAGGATGAATCTATTGTATCCACTTACACAGACTATGGAATAGACTTTGCTTCTTCTATTGAGTTTGAGAATATAGTGGGTTTACAATTTCATCCTGAGAAAAGCCAAGATATAGGACTAAAAATTTTATATAATTTTAAAAAAACTTACAATTTGTGAGGTAATATATGAGAGTTTTATATCTTACAAAAGCTTCAAACAAGTATAGTTCATATGAAGATGGTTATTGTGGAATTGATGTGTTAAAAGATGGGAAGTTTTCTTTCTTGCATGAGAAGCGTTTTGATGTTTTTAGGCTTTTAAAAACGACATCTAAATCTAAGATGGGGCCTCTTTGGAGAGTATCTAAGGGCAAGTTTTGGGAAGGACTTCATATACATGTGATGCCAAAAGCTATAAAAGAGAGGATTTTTGAAAAAACTGTGGTGCTTCATCCTATCATGGGTATGGTCTCTCCAGAAGATAATATCTGTAAGTGGGATGTCTCTATTGATCTTAAAAGCCTAAAAGTATGGCAATCGGAGATAAACGATTATCTATCTAAGGGTTTCATCGTTTTTAACTTCTTACCAAAATCCTTTGAAAGTCTTATATCAAAATCATTTCCCACTATACACTTTAGATATCTTGTAAAAAATGAACCTATAAAGGATAGCTCCTTAGCCCTTGCTTATACTATGAGATATATAGTAGAAAAAGATATTTCCTCTATAGAAGATTTAAAAAAGATAAACTTTTTGGATTTTAGTGTGGTTGATATTAAAAGAGAAAGCTTAAAAACCATAGTGGAAATGCATTCTATGGGTAAATACTCTTTGGCAAAAGCAGGTATCATATGAAAGTATCCATAGTAATACCTATTTTTAATGAAGAGGAGAGTGTAAGAGAGCTTTACAATCAAATTGTTAAGGTTATAGACACATTGCCTCATGAGTTTGAGATTATAATGGTGGATGATGGGTCTAAAGACAACACCCTAAATATATTAAAGGAACTTGCTTCTAAAGATAGTAGACTAAAAATAATAAGTTTTAGAAGAAACTATGGGCAGACTGCTGCTATGTTTGCAGGATTTCAACATGCTGATGGAGATGTGGTTATAACGATGGATGGAGATCTTCAAAACGATCCTTCTGATATACTGCTTTTATTACAAAAGATAGAAGAAGGATACGATGTGGTGAGTGGTTGGAGAAAAGATAGAAAAGACCCGTTTTTATCAAGAAAACTTCCTTCTAAGATTGCCAATTATATTATTTCAAATGCCACTGGGGTTTATCTACATGATTATGGATGTTCTTTAAAAGCCTACAAAAAAGAGATTGCCAAAGGTTTTAGATTGTATGGGGATATGCATAGATTTTTACCTGCTTTGGCTAAAGGACTTGGAGCAAAGATTACAGAGGTGCCTGTTAAACATCATCCAAGGGTTTATGGAAAATCTAAATACGGCATAGGAAGGACTATAAGGGTTATTTTGGATATATTTTTAGTGAAGTTTTTAAACGAATATATAAATAAGCCTTTATATGTGTTTGGTAAGATTGGATTTTTATTTTTGAGCATTGGGTTTTTAAGCGGTATATATTTAACTTACGATAAGTTTGTAAACCATCAAGAGATTGGTCAAAGGCCTCTTTTATTTTTAACG
>DDOS01000089.1:29744-30853 GCA_002341805.1 Aquificaceae bacterium UBA2488
ACAAAACACAAAACCTTACAAGATAAAAGAGCTTATCAATATAACCAATGTAGATGAAGATTAAGATATTTTTATCTTTTTTGTTTAGTGCTATATTTATATATATTTTATATAAAAACATAGGCTTTAGCAATATACTAAAAAATATATCTATTTTAAATCCTTATGCATTGGTATTGGCGTTTTTTTTATATAGCCTAAGCTCATTTTTAAGAGCCTATAGATGGCATAGTATGATTAGCCAGATACATATGTTTGATTTTTATATTATAAACAACATTCACATATTTTTAAATAATATGCTTCCTGCAAGGACTGGAGAGCTTGGTTTTTTCTATTTGCTTAAGAAAAAAAATATAAACTTTAGTAAATCTTTTTGGGTGTTTGTATTAGCTCGTCTTATGGATGGACTTGGCCTTCTTGGATTTTTTATAAGTGGGTTTTTTAACATATATCTTATGCCTATTATAATATTTGTTTTTGGGCTTTTAATGACAACATTATTAAAGCATACTATTAAGATACTTCCCAATATTTTTTTTCTAAAAGCCATAAAAGAAAACCTAAAAGACCATTTTGAATTAAATATAGCTTTAAAACTATATAGTTTATCGGTTTTATCGTTTTTCATAAAGTTTTTAAGCTTTTATATAGCCACATACAATATTGTCAGGGTATCTTTTTTACAAATACTTCCTTCTTATGTGATATCAGAGCTAAGCTCCATACTTCCTATAAACGGGTTTATGGGTCTTGGTACTTATGAGCTTGGATTCTCCATGCCTTATAAACTTACAAGTTTAAGCCTTATAAACTCTGTGGATATTGGCTTTATCACACATTTATTTTTACTTATATCTTCATCTTTGCTTGGTATTTTTTCTATCTTAGTTTTTAAAAGCCAAAAAATTTAAAAATAGCTACAATTTCACAAATTCTTTATAGGGTTTATTTATATTGGATGCAATGAATTTTAAAAACGCATTTTTGATAAACCTCGGTTTTTTAGTTTTTAGGATAATATATGTAAGCTATTATCCTATATCCTTAGACCCAGATGAGGCTCTTTATTGGGATTATGGGAGGCATATAGATTTTAGCTATTATTC
>DDOS01000067.1:0-5367 GCA_002341805.1 Aquificaceae bacterium UBA2488
AAACTAAAGATTTTGAGGCTTTTAAGAAAAAATATATAAAAGAACTCACTCAAAAAGACCTAAAACCTCTTATAGATATGGCAAAAACCAAAAATATAACACTTGTCTATGCTTCAAAAGAACCCCAAAACAACGCCACAGTGTTAAAGGAATATCTAAGTTGATTATCACAAAAGCAAAGCTCCAAGATGCTCCTAAAATACATGAGCTTATAAACGAATATGCCAAAACTGGTATTTTACTCCCAAGAAGCTTAAGCTCTATATACGAAAATATAAGAGATTTTTTTGTGGCAAGAAAAGAGGATGGGCTAATTGGTGTTGCTGCTCTTCATATAGTATGGGAGGATTTGGCAGAGATTAAAAGTCTTGCTGTTAAAAGCCCATATACAGGACAAGGGATAGGTAAAGCCCTTATAAAAGCTTGCACGGAAGAAGCAGAACAAATAGGTATTCCAAAGGTATTTGTACTAACTTATAAAGTGGAATTTTTTAAAAAACTTGGTTTTGAGATAGTGGAAAAAGAGATGCTCCCTCATAAAATATGGGGAGAATGCATAAACTGCTCAAAGTTTCCATCTTGCGATGAAATAGCTATGACAAAACATATAATCCCCTGTAATACATTTTATGATTTATATGATACTAAATTTGCATAAAAATATAATAATATAAAATATTGTGAACTTTTTATGAGGTAGGATTATGGAAACGGTGGATACCAGAGGTTTATTTTGCCCATTACCACTTACATTGGTTTCAAGGAAGCTCAAAGATTTACCAGCGGGTGAAAAGCTCATGGTGATGGCCGATGACAAAGCCTTTAAAAAAGACATAGAGGTATGGAGCTCTGAATCTGGAAATAAGCTATTGGAGTTTAAAGAAGAAAACGGATACTATGTGGCCATCATAGAAAGGGGTAAAGGTTTCAAAGGTGAAAAGCTCATAGACAAAGCAAAATTTATAGCCCTCGGGGTAAAACTACATCTTATAAAACATACCATTGACATAATACCATTTAAAAAGCCAAAATACCTTATTACATTCGTATCTGTCTCAGAGGGAGTAAGAGCGGATAACTTCTTGCATCAGCAAAACATAGATAGTTATATAAAACTTCCAGTGCCAAAAGAGATATATCCACATTGTGGTATTGTATTTGGCTTTTATAAAAAGGACAAAGCCTTTGAAACTTTTGAATATCTTAAGAAAAATAAGTATGCAGTGGAGGATGTTTATGAGATAAAAAAGGGTGCTTATCCAAAACTCACTTAAACACCAAAACTCTTTAAGATATCCTCGAGATATCCCTCTTTTTCTAAAACAATCTCTATAGCTTCTCTTAGCGCCCCTTCTCCACCTTTATTTTTTGTGATATATTTACAAAATCTTTTTACAAAATAATGAGCGTTTGAAGATGCAAAAGACATGTTCACTAGTTTTAAAATAGGTATATCCACCAAATCATCCCCCATGTAAGCTATTTCGCCATCTTCTAAACTTAGATCTTTTTTGATATTGTTATAAATATCAAGCTTGTTGTGATTGCCTGTGTAGACGATATCTATCTTTAACTCTTTTAGCCTGTTTAAAAGAGCTTCTGAGCGTCTTCCAGATATAATACCAAATTTTATATTTTTACTTTGTAAAAGCTTAATACCAAGCCCATCCATTACGTTGAAGGCCTTTATCTCTTCTCCGTTTTTGGTGTAATATAGCTTTCCATCCGTTAAAACCCCGTCTATATCCGATAAGAATATTTTTATCATAAAAGCCTAAAACAAACCTGCCACTTTTTTGAGTTCGTTTATCTCATCCCTTAATTTTGCAGCTTTTTCAAACTCCCATTTTTTAGAGGCTTCCCACATCATCTTCTCTAACTTGTTGAGTCTTTCCACCAAATCCTTCTCGGAGTTTATACCCTTTGGTATAGAATCAGGTACTTTTATATAATCAAGGTCTTCAAGGCTAAGAAGGTCTTTTACAGGTTTTACTATGGATTTTGGTGTGATACCACGTTCTTCATTGTATTTTCTTTGAATCTCTCTTCTTCTTTCAGTCTCTTCGATGGCTCTTTTCATAGATTCTGTTATCCTATCTGCATATAGTATAGCTCTTCCATTTATATTTCTTGCCACTCTACCAATAGTTTGTATAAGAGAGGTGGTACTTCTCAAAAACCCTTCTTTATCCGCTTCTAATATAGCTATCAAAGATACTTCTGGCATATCTATACCTTCTCTAAGAAGGTTTACCCCCACTATCACATCTATGCTACCCTCTCTTAACTCTTTTATAGCTTTTGCTCTTTCTATGGCATCCAAATCCGAATGAAGGTATTTGGCTTTTATGCGCCTTTCGGTAAGATAATCTGCTACATCCTCAGAAAGCCTTTTGGTAGTGGTAAGCACGATGGCTCTTTCTTTTCGTTTTTTAACCTCTATAATCTCTTTTATAAGGTCTTCCAATTGATTGATGGTGGGCCTTATCTCCACCATAGGGTCTAAAAGCCCAGTGGGTCTTACAATCTGCTCCACTATAACACCTTTGGAATACTCTATCTCCCAAGTGCCAGGAGTAGCGGATACAAATATCACTTTGTTTATTTTCCTTAAAAACTCCTCAAACTTAAGGGGTCTGTTATCAAGAGCAGCAGGCAATCTCCAACCATAGTCTACAAGCTTTTGTTTTCTTGATACGTCTCCGTTATACATTCCTCTTACTTGGGGTATAGTTACATGAGATTCATCCACAATAAGTAGAAAATCCTCTGGCATGTAATCAAGAAGTGTAAAAGGTGGTTCTCCCTCTTTCCTTCCGTCAAAATATCTTGAGTAATTTTCTATACCCTTACAGTGTCCAAGCTCTTTTATCATCTCCATATCATATGTGGTTCTTTGATAAATCCTTTGGGCTTCCACTTCTTTACCTTGGGATTTAAAATACTCTATCCTTTCTTTTAAATCTTTTTCTATCTTTTGAATGGCTTCCATGAGAGCTGGTTTTGGAGCCACATAGTGAGTGGCTGGAAATATAACTGTATAATCTATTTCTCTCAATATATGCCTGTTTAGAAGATCAAGTTCTTTGATGAACTCTATCTCATTATCCCAAAACTCAATTCTAATGATAATATCATCCGCATGAGATGGTACTATCTCTATGGCATCCCCCCCTTTTACCGAGAAAGTCCCACGCTTGAAAGAAAAGTCGTTTCTCTCGTATCCGATTTCCACAAGTGTCCTGGAGAGTTTTAAAGGATCTAATTTTTGTCCTTTTAAAAGCTGAATGCGCATGTTTACATAATGCTCTGGTGAACCAAGACCATATATGCAAGATACAGAAGCTACCACTATGGTGTCAGCTCTTTCTATTACAGATTTTGTAGCACTATGACGATATTTGTCTAATATGTCATTTATAGAAGAATCTTTCTCTATATATAGATCCTTCTCTGGTATATAAGCCTCCGGCTGATAATAGTCATAGTAAGATATAAAATATTCTACAGCGTTATTTGGGAAGAGTTCCTTAAACTCTCTATAAAGTTGAGCTGCCAAGGTTTTATTGTGAGCTAAAACAAGCGTTGGCTTTTTATATTTTGCTATTACATTGGCTATGGCAAAAGTCTTACCTGTGCCTGTGGCTCCTAAAAGCACCTGTCCATTAGCACCTTCTTCTAAATTGTCAATAAGCTCCTCTATAGCCCTTGGCTGGTCTCCAGACGGCTTTAAAGATGTTTTTAACTGAAAAAACCCCATATTAATATTATAAATATATTTTAATTTAATATCTACATAATTGATTATAATCATGCTAATTGTTAAATATGTAATGAAATTTGTATTTGGGCTTTTATCATAAAAATAGTCTCATTAGCATTGTACACTCTTATTTTATATATTGTAATATCTTGATTCTTCAAATATGGTTATCATGTCCTGATCTTCGTAAATATCTTTAATTGTCTTAACTATATCAGTTAAGGAGTAGGGTGATTGAGTGGGGATATTATGTAATAGGCTATTGCGTTCTTTTTCTGTTATAGTCCTTTCTTTTTTTTATTATGTATATAAGATCACGTATGCTTCTATAGGCTTCTTTCCAAGCTTCTTCTAATATATCCTTAGAGTTGGCTACGGTTTCGTGCTTTAAGCTAGGATTTTTATATAGTATATTCTCAAGCTCTTTGTATGAATTCATTACGCTTCTATACCATCCTTTACCGCCATGCTCCCCATGCTTAGAATATCCTTTTAAATGCTCTAACTTATACACAGCTCTAAAATGATAGCTAAATGACTTATACAGGCATCTTTTTTGATTTACCCATATCTTCTATTTCCTCTGTAAGATTATCCCAATCAATTTGGTCATATTGTTTTGCTTTTAATAGTTCCAAGTTCTTGTTTACCCATGCATAAAAATCTTTATCGTATAGCTTTTTTACATCCTTTTCATCTAACTCAGTTAAAACACTACCACAAGTTTGCCACTGTCTCATAGCATTTAATTTATCATGTTTATTCGATTTGCCAGATGCTTTGTTTGTATAATTGATTGTTAAGCTTGTTTGTATTGATTTGCGAAGGAATGCGGATGGAGGGAGTCGAACCCTCACGGGCTTTTACGCNNTGCCAATTTCACCACATCCGCTTTTTAGTATTATACCACAAGTTTTCGGCTTTTAAGATGATATAGCTATGGCATCTATCTCAATAAGAGCACCTTTTGGTAAAGAAGACACTTCTACAGTACTTCTGGCAGGTTTTATGGGGACATTTTCAAAAAACTTTTCATATAAAGAATTTACTACCGCAAAGTTTTCAAGGTGAGTTAGGTATACAGTGGTTTTTACAATGTCTTGGGGTGATAATCCTGCTTCTTCCAAAATGTGTTTTAAATTTTCAAAAATTTGATTAGTTTGGGATATTATATCTCCTTTTAAAAGCCCAGAAACATCTATTCCTATCATCCCTGATATAAAAAGCGTATTGCCCACTTGTACCGCTTGAGAATATGGACCTATCGGAGAGGGAGCGTTTTTGGAATGTATCTCTTTTTTCATACCTTCCTTTTTCTTCTAAGGTAAGCCGGAAGCTCTTCTACATCTTGAGGAGCCTCTTTGGGGATGGGCTTTTCCTCTTTCTTGATCTCTCTCTGGGGTTCTTGCTTTATAATCTTCATGGTTTGCTGAGCTTTGATATTTTGTTCAAAATCTGTAGCCACTATAGCTACTTTGGCATTTTGGGCATCATTTTCATTTAACATCACCGCACCGAATATGATGAGAGCATTTTCATCTGCCTCTTCTCTTATTTTAGCGATGGAAGATTCTATCTCGGTGAAAGGTGTATCTTGATTTATC
>DDOS01000067.1:5422-8772 GCA_002341805.1 Aquificaceae bacterium UBA2488
TGCATCTATCTTATCGCTGTTTTTAGAGGTGCCTATACCTATCAAAGAAAGCCCCCCATCCTGCATAACTGTCTTAACATCCGCAAAATCCACATTTATAAGAGCAGGAGTTGCTACTATGCTGGTGATACCTCTAACCGCTTGAGAGAGTATGTCATCCACCATTTTAAAAGCGTTTCCTATGGTGAGATTTCTATCGGCAATATCGTGGAGTCTTTGATTGTGTATCACAATATAAGTATCGCAAACATCTTTTATCTTCTCAAGACCTTCTTCTGCTACCTGAGTTCTTTTTGGACCTTCAAAATTAAAAGGTTTTGTGCATACGCATACCGTTAATATATTCATCTCTTTGGCGGCTTGAGCTATAACTGGAGCAGAACCCGTGCCAGTACCACCACCAAGCCCCACTGCTATAAAAAGCATATCTGTATCTCTTAGTATTTCTTTTATTTTATCGAGATCCTCTAAAGCAGCTTGCTCGCCCATCTCTGGTTTTGCTCCTGCTCCAAGTCCTCTGGTTATTTTTTCACCTATCTGAAGTTTATTGGGTACTGCTAAGGTGCTAAGATGTTGAATATCTGTATTTAACGCGAAAAGCTCAACATTTTCTATGCCATCCAAATACATTCTATTTATTGCATTGCAACCACCACCACCAACGCCAAACACTTTAATCTTGGTTGGATTTATAAAATCCATAATGCCTCCTATAAAATAAAATAAATATTAGTATAACACATAAAATCTATATCACACTCAATACAATTTTATGGGATTCCCAGTAAGGTTCGATAGAGTTTCTATGCTTTTTATAAACATATTTAAAAAGTCTATAATCTTGCCAATAACCCATAAGGGGAAGCTTCTTCTCATTTTTTGCAATATGACAGAGGGCTGCAGACATATCTTTAGCAGCTTCTTCATCTTTAAAATCTTCAGAGCTGAGTATCTTGTAAAACAAATCCGCATAGTAGTATAGATTTTTTACCGCTTCCATGGTTATGATTGTTTTACTTTTTCTAAAAGCCAAATATAATTTTATAGCATTGTCTTTTATGCAAACTTGCTCTTTAAGTATTTGCTCAAAGTTTCCCATAGTTATATTTTAGCATAATAAAAACATATAGAAAACAATTTTTAGTCAAAGTAGGTGTCAAATGTTGTATAATAATAAGATATGTATTATGTGTTTATTTTAATACCTGCTTTGGTTTATGTGCTTATAGGCTTTTACAATCATAAAAGCCCAATATTTTTTGGTATGCCATTTTTTTATTGGTTTCAGATAGGGTTTTTAGTGGTATCTTCTATCTTCTACTTTATCGCTGTGGCGGTGTCTAAAGATGATTAGTATTTTGGTGTTTGTGGTGGGATTTTTGTCATTTTCTTACCTTGGTATAAAAGGCAAGGATTTTAGACCTGGAAATCTTGATCTTCTTCATGAATGGGCTTTGGGAGGCCAGCGGTTTGGAGCGTTTTTAGTTTGGTTTTTAATAGGGGCTGATCTTTTTACCGCTTATACATTTATTGCGGTTCCTGCAGGTATTTTTGCCAAAGGACCTATTTTTTTCTTTGCAGTGCCTTATGTGGCTATTGGTTTTGGAGTGGCACTCATTGTTATGCCAAAGTTTTTTAGCATATCAAAAGAAAAATGCCATATTACAGCGGTGGATTTTGTAAAAGATCTTTATAATTCAAAAACCCTCGCCATACTTATAGCCCTTATTGGTATCATAGCAGAGCTTCCTTATATCGCTCTTCAGATGGTGGGTATGAAGGTGGTTTTAGCCACTATGTTAATGGGTTTTAAAAGCCTAAATCAAAACTTAGCCAACGAAATGGGCCTAAGTATAGCGTTTTTAATACTCTCTTGGTTTACATATAAATCTGGTTTAAGAGGAGCAACCCTTACAGCTGTTTTAAAAGATATGCTGATACTTGGGACAGTCCTAATATTAGCCATTTATATACCTCTTCATTATAATTGGTTTTATGAGGCTTTTAAGATAAAAAATACATATCAAACACTAAATCCAAAGCTATACAGCGCATATATAAGCTTAGCGATAATGAGTGCATTGGCATTGTTTTTATATCCACATGCTATAACAGGATGTCTTAGTTCTGAAGATGTTAAAGTATTAAAAAAATCTGTGGCTTTTTTACCTATATATGGTATTGGGCTTGGGATACTTGCGATGTTTGGGATATTGGTTTATGAAGTAAAACCAGCTATGGATATGCTTTCTCATATACCAGCATCCGCAAGAGGTTCTTTTGTGGTACCTATTTTGATAAATTCCACTATGCCAAGCTTTTTATCTGGGCTTATGCTCTTAGGCATTTTTATAGGAGGGCTTGTGCCAGCTTCTATTATGGCTATTGCAAGTTCAAACCTCATGGTTAATATACTAAGAGAGCTAAACATGACAAATCCTTCCAATGAAACAAACCTTGCCAAATGGTTTTCATTTTTGTTTAAACTAATACCTCTTATGCTTGTATTTGTGGTCCCACCCACTTTTGCCATATCTTTACAACTCTTGGGTGGTATTATAATCTTACAGACTTTACCTTCCATATTTTTAGGGCTTTTTATAAAACATTTAAACAAAGATGCTTTAACCATGGGGCTTATATTAGGAGCGATATTTGGTATATATGAGGTATTAAAGATAAACCATTTTGGACCTATTACATCCACTTTGATGCCATCTTTTATGGGGCCTATCTTTATAGGGGTTTATGCACTTTTGATAAATTTGGTGGTGGTGATACTTGGCACTATTTTTCTAAACATTTTCCGCAGTAAGGCTCAATAGGGCATAAATCACAAAGGGGTTTTTGGGGTTTGCAAATACGCTGTCCTAAGGATACCAAATATCTATTTATATAAGGCCAATATTTTTTTGGAAGTGTTTCTCTTAAGGCTTTTTCGGTTTGTTCTGGAGTTTTAGTTTTTACAAGGCACCATCTGTTGGTGATTCTATGCACATGAATATCTACGCATATGACTTTTTTGTTAAAGCTCTCAGATAAAACCAAGTTTGCCACCTTTAAACCAACGCCTTTTAAAGACATGAGCTCTTCTTGGGTATCTGGGATTTTATTATCAAACTTATTTTTAATATCAAAAGCCATTTCTTTTAGGTTTTTAGCTTTTGTCTTGTAAAAGCCAATTCCATATATGAGTTCTTCAAGCTCTTTATTGGGTATATTTATAATATCCTCTATGGATTTTACCTTTTCAAAAAGCCTTTCACACACCTTAGCGGTGGTTTCGTCTTTAGTTCTAGTGGATAGCATAGCGCATATTAGCACTTTAAATGGATCTGATGTGGTTTGAG
>DDOS01000067.1:8788-23368 GCA_002341805.1 Aquificaceae bacterium UBA2488
TTTTTTTAAAAGCTCAAAAACCTTTTTAAGATGTCTCTTATCCACTATAGATTATATATAAGCTCTACATACTTTTGGGTATCAGATATAAGCCCTAAGGGGGGTGGGTTTTCCATCATTTCACCAAAAGCCATATACCAATCATCAAATATGTTATAATCAGGGTTTTCTATGAAAAATCTCATTTTATTGGCAAGATCTTGAGCATCACCACATTCTAATATGTATTTTCCGAGGCTTTCATTATATTCAATATAACTATTAAGTCCAAATTTTTCTATTCGTTTTTTCCACCAATTTATCACATCGTCTGTAATGCCATATTTATTTACCTTATATAGTTTCTCATATATACCATCATCAAGCACTTTTTTATTATACAGAAACTCTTCTGTAAACTTAATATATGTATCATTATGTCTTGGCGTAGTCCACATTTGCATCACACCCCTTTGGGAAGTTTCACCAAAAGCTGTGGTGGCACCCATTGCCCATATATGGGGGTTTATGTGTATATGGATTTCAGAGCATATTTGATCAAGCTGGTCATGAACATAGATACCCATCACCTTCACATGGGATTTTACAAACTTATCTTTAAACAAAGATAGCATAAAATACTTATAATTTTGATTTATATCTGGGTTTCCGTAAAGCCTTACTTCAAACTTGCCTTCTAAGTCTTTTAGATACTCTAAGGCTTTTAGTATGATATGATGGCCTTTTGTCACTTGCCAGTTTGATAAGAAAGCAAAGATGGTTTTCTCTCTTTTTTTAGCGTATTTGGCTTTTGTGGAAGTTATGATGTGCTCTATATTAGATTTATCTCTTTCTTTAGCCATAAAACCTTGTTCTGGTAGGACTAAGTTTATAATATTATTTGGTTTTACACCAAAATCAAGCACTGCTATATTGCCATAACCTCCATTCGATACGTTTAAATCTATAATATCTTCCATTAGATATTTGCCGTAATCAAGTCTTCTTTGCATCTCTATGGCTATAACTTTTTTCTCTTTTTCACTAAGTCCAAGATTCATCATAATATCGTACTCTGCCACAAAACGCTCTGGGGTGAACTCATCTTGGGCTATACATTGAAAATGGTTTTCTTCGTATTTTAAAGTGGAAAACATATGCCAAGAGGGCTCTATCAAATACATAGAATGCATGGTGTTTACCACTCTATAACCAAGCTGTTTGGTTTTTTCTATAATAGAAAGTGGCATTATAGAGTGAAAATGAATTATATCAAAGCCTGGTTTTGATTTTAAAAATCTAAGCCACATGCTGGTGGTGGTCTCTTCATAAGCTTCTGTCATGGGTGAATACCCATGCTGATACAAATACCAATCTTTCCTGGTGAGCACATTGTAGGGTATGTTGTTGTACTGAGCATTTAGGAGTTCAAGCTCATTTTGCCTTCCCAGTAAAAAAGGTGGGATTATGGTAAAAACCTCTGGTTGATGACCAAGGGATTTTAAAGCCTTTGCCAAAAGGTATATATGCTTATCCTCACCGCTTTGGGGTTCTGAGGGTGGAGCCCATCCTACAAGTAATATTTTCATACTAAAAAAGCCTCAATACTTAAAAGTGCCGTTTAACACTTTTTGATAGAAATTTGGTGGCAAAAATGCGTTTTTGTGGATTTCATCCGAGTAAAACCTTGTTTCTACATCTATCTCCCTTGAAATCTCTCTTGGGTTATACACTTTTGAACCCACCGAAAATGTCCACCAATATCCTGCGTAAACTGGTATTACTGTGGTGTATAAATCTACTATGGGAAATACCTTTTTCAGAGCTTTTTGAAAACGTATGACGATGTCAAGATGATAATGTATAGATTCTGATTGACCCACATACATACCATCTTCTTTTAGAGCTTCAAAGACATATTTAAAAAACTCTTCGGTGGTGAGTACATGCGCAAAGCCTACAGGGTCAGTGGAATCCACTATTATAACATCAAACTCATTTTTGTAATCTTGTATATATTTATACCCGTCCTCGTTTAGGATGATGGCTCTTTCATCTTCCATAGCACAGGACACTGTCGGGAAATATTTTTTGGATACATCCACTACGTCCTTATCTATATCTACAAGCACTGCTTTTTTTACACTTTTATGCTTTAAAACCTCTCTTAAAATACCGCCATCTCCTCCACCTATTATGAGGACATTCTCAGGGTTTTTATGAGCAGACATCACAGGATGAGAGAGCATCTCATGGTAGAAAAATTCATTTTTTTCGGTAAACTGCACCACTCCGTCTAAAATAAGCATACGTCCAAAGTATGGAGATTCTGCCACCACTATCTCTTGATATTTGGATTTACATTCATACAAAACCTTGCTTATGGCATAACAATGCCTTATGGGGGCGTATGGGTCTCTCTCCATAAAATAAATATCTTTCATAAGCACTCCTCTTAAAAGTATTATTGAAAATTATAACATGTTTTTTAGGCTTTTAATAGCATCTTTTAGATATTCTATGTCCTTTGCAAAAGAAAATCTCACAAAACTTTTGGTCTTATACTCCCCAAAGTCTATTCCTGGAGTTATGGCAACTTTTGATGTTTCTAGTATATTATTGCAAAATCTAAATCCACCTTCATCGTATCTTGATACATCTGCCCATACATAAAAAGCCCCCTCTGGTTTAATAGGTATATCAAAAATATCCTTTAGGTTACCGTATAAAAAATCTCTTCTTTTTTTATATGTATCTCTTACAAAATCAAGATAATCATAATCAAAAGCTTCCACAGCACACACTTGAGATATGTAAGGAGCACTTATAAACATATTTTGAGAAAGGCGTTCTACGTTTTTTATATACTTTTCTGGAACCACCATCCAGCCTATTCTAAACCCAGGCATGCAGAAAAACTTAGAAAAACTATTTATCACAAATACATCATCAAAATACAAAGCGGTTTTTATCTCCTTATCGTAAGTAAGCCCATGGTATATCTCATCGCACACAAACACTTTGTTTTTGGATTTACAAAACTCTATAAGATTGTATAAATTATCGTTATCATACACCACGCCTGTGGGATTTGAAACAGAAGAGATCAAAAGCATATCAAAGTCTACATTCTCAAGATGTTTTGGGGTTATTTGATAGTCTGTGGATGGATCTACATTTATCTTTTTTATGTTTTTATTAAAAGCATAAGCGATATTTTGATAGCATGGATATCCTGGGTCTTGCAAAGCTATGTTTGATTTTTCTAAAAGCCCAAAGACTAAAGAAAACCCACCAGAAGAGCCTATTGTTATAACAATCCTATCTGGATCCACATCTACATTGTAAAATATTTTATAGTGGTTTGATATGGCTTCTCGGAGAGTTTTTAAGCCTTTGGCTTCGGTGTAAGCCCCTATGTTTGAGGTGTTTGCAATCTCTTTTAGGGTTTTTAGTACTTTAGGAGAAGGTGGTAAATCTGGTTCTCCTATCTCAAGATGATAAGCCCCTTCTATGGATGAAGCTTTTTTTAGTATATCCATTACGATAAAGGGTTTTATGCCTTTAAACATCAGATAAAACCTGTTTTAGGCTTTTAGTCATAGCTGTAATATCGGGAGCTTTAAAAATACCAGAGCCTATTACAAATATATCCACATAATCCTTTACAAGGTGTATATTTTCAAGCTTTAGCCCACCATCCATCTCTATAAGAACATTTAGATTTTTATCTTTTATCTTTTGTTTTAGGCTTTTAGCACGATAAATAGAACGCTCTATGAAAGATTGGCCACCAAAGCCTGGGTTTACTGACATTAAAAGCACAAAATCCACATAATAAAGGATTTCATCCAAGACCTCTAAGGAAGTGCCTGGATTTATGGCTACTCCTGCTTTTGCTCCAAGATGTTTTATAAGCTCTATAGTCCTGTGGATATGTACTACTTCTTCTATGTGTACTGATATCATGGAAGCCCCGGCTTCTACAAAATCCTTTATATACCTATCTGGATCCTTTATCATAAGATGAGCATCAAAGGTAGTGTTTGGTATATGCTTTTTTAGACATTCTAACACATAAGGGCCTACTGTGATATTTGGGACAAAAAGCCCGTCCATCACATCAAAGTGGATGATATCAGCCCTGCCGTCTAAAGTAGCTGTTATATCTTTTTGGAGATTCCAAAAATCCGCAGACAAGATAGAAGGAGCTAAATATTTCATTTTTCGGTGATGGTTTCTTCTATCTTCATGCCAAAATGTCTTCCTTCTTGCTCTTGATATCCAAGCACCTTATCGCCTTTTTGAAGGTCTACCACAGAGATTAAAGATCCATCTTCTTTTACAAGTCTTATGGTTTCGGCGTTTTGAAGTGCCGCTGATATTTTTTTATTGTTGTATTTTCCTTCTATTAAAAGCATAGGTCTTCTTTCTATCTTAGCCCTTCCCACATATACCACTCTACCTATACCATCTTTATCGTATACCATGATGGGTTTGCCAGCTTCAGCTTCGCAAAGGTATATGGTTTTGCCGTTTGGTACTTTTGTATACATGTGTACGGCTCCTGCGTTTACTCTAAAGGGTCTTGAAGCCACATATGGATTTTCTTCAGTCTCAGCAGCTACTAAAAACATACCTCCCGAAGAGTTACCTACAAGCATACCTTCTGCTTTTTTTAATATGGATGTGGTATCCACACATGCTCTATCACCCATACCTACTGGTAATACCCTTGTTATCTCTATGCTTATAAGCTCAAGTTTTTCTTTAGGTTCTATGATATTTGATATTTTTTTAATAAGGTTCAGATCTGGGTCTTTTAACACCACTCCTTTCACACCCTTTTCTAATATGTTTAGAGCGGTTTTTGCCTCTTCTTCGGATTTTACTATCACATACACATCCTCTTTTTGGGCTATGATGTTTTCAAGGGGTATGATAGTCCAGTCTGTGGTTTCCACAAGCACTTTTTTTGGACTTTTAGCAGCTTTTTCTTCATCTTCTTTATTTTGAATTTTTATATAATCTATATCTTTGTCAACTACCCACACATCCACTCGGCCAAGCTTTTTTACATCTTCAGCTTCTTTTTCATCGCTTGACAAAATAGCTTTAACTCCAGATTCTAAAGCGGTTGTTACCGCTGGTTTTTCCTTAGACCATACTATAAACTCTTTTTCTTTCATAATATTATTTTAACATATGTTATAAATTCTTAAAAAGTTCTTTATTTATAATTACTTTGGTATGTTCTCTTAGGTATTTAACAAGGTAGTTCATGGTGATGTTGGCTTTTAATTGTTCTAACTGTTTTACATCTTCTTGGTTCTTGGTGGCATTGGGGTTTTGGGTTCTTGAGTCTATTTCCAATATCACGTAAGCTGTGCCGTTTGTGGCCACATATGGTCCAAAGTAAGCGGGGGTTTTTGCACTTACCATGGCGTTTACATCTTGGGGTTTTATGCTTACCATAGCCGATAGTCTATCTAAGCTAAATTTATTAAAAGCCACAGGTTTTAGGTTTACAGGCTTTTTAGAAACTAAACTTTGATATGCTTCTTTAGCAAAAGCTTTTAACTGTTCTATCTTTTTTTCCATAGTAAGCTCTGCTATTATTTGATTTTTAACCTGAGAAAGTGGAAGTATCTGGGCGTTTTTGTTGTTTTTGCTTAGATAAGTCAATATGTATATGTTATTACCTAATTGTCCTGCTATTACTCTATTTTTGGCATTTAGATTTTTTATAGCATTGCCAAAAGCCTGGGACATAGTTTTAGGGTCATAGGGCTGGTATCCAGGGGGTAGCTGTCCACTTTGGAGGGCTTTGTATATTGCCATGGCTTTGTTTTTATCTGTGGTGGACCAATATACTATAGAAGATTGAGATATGGCTTTAAACTCATCTTTATGCTTGTTGTAATAGTCTTGTATCTCTTGCTCTGTAGGAGTATATTTTATATTTACCTCATCAGGGGTTACTATGTAAGCCTTACCAGATAACTCGGTATTGTTTATTAGATTGGAAACATTTAGCTCAGCACCAGTTACATAAGAAGCGTTTGTTATAAAAACAGTATATTTTTGGATAGTGAGTTGCTTTTTCACATAATTTTCGTAAGATTTTGGTGTATACCCTGCCTCTGTTAAAACAGTCTTATATCGATCAAAGTCAAATTTACCATTCACTTGAAAAGATGGATCGTGGGATATGATATCTGCCACTTCTTTATCAGAGACCACAAAACCCTCTTTTTTGGCTTGATGATATAACAAATCATCGTCTATTAAAGAGTTTAAAATCTGTTCTTTCAACAACGGAGTAAGGGGTTGATTGGTTCTCATGGCTATTCTTCTAAAATCAGCTATGGACACGCACTCACTATCTACATTGGCTAAGCAGTTGTTAGATTTGTGAAACATAGAGCTGATGTTGCCTGCAGCAAAATTCCATAAGAAAAATGCTGCGGTTACTATACCAGAGAGTATGGCAAACGTTTCCTTGTGTTTTCTTATAAACTCAAACATAGATTTATTATAACATTATTTTTTGGTTTTTGGAGAAGATAGCCTATCCTTTAAAAGGACTTTTCTAATAAGATAGGTTTGTGAAAAGCTCAATATGTTGTTTATAGTCCAATATATCACCAAGGCTGCAGGGAATGAAGCAAACAAGAATGTAAAAAACAGAGAACTTATATACATAACAGAGTTTTGTTTTGGATCTGGATTTGGAGTAAGTCTCAAAGACATTAGCATCGTAATTCCCATGAGTATAGGAAGTATATAATAGGGATCTTTTTGGGTAAGATCATGTATCCACAAAAAGTGAGCAAGCTTTAAATCCGCTGTTATTACAATCACCTTATACAAGGAGAAAAATATAGGAATTTGCACAAGTATAGGTAAACACCCAGATGCAGGGTTAAAGCCCACTTCTTTGTAAAGCCTCATAATCTCTTCTTGCATCTTCACAGGATCATCTTTGTATTTTTCTTTTATTTTTTCCATCTTGGGAGCTACTTCTGAGAGCTTTGACATGGAAAGTGTGGATTTGTAGTTTAATGGGAAAAATAATATTCTTATTAAAAGCGTTAAAACAAAGATGGATATTATCCAGTTTCCAGTTTTTTGATATATAAAGTATAGAAATCTAAAAAGTGGTTCCACCACAATCCTAAAATCTCCAAAATCAAGTACGTCTGTAAGATGGGCTTTTTGAAGATAATCATACTCCTTCGGACCAAAAAACATCAAAGCTTTTCCATTAAAGGATGTGAGCATAAAGCTAAATGTATCTTTGCCTGATTTCTCTTTATAAACCTCAACTTCATTTATATGACCTCTTAGCCCTTGGAAGAAGAATCTACTTTCTTGACCAGCAAATTTTATATTTCCAGAAAATATTTTATAGCTTTTAATATTATCGTTATCTATCCTTCTGACATTGCCGTTTATATCTACCACAGGGCCCTGGTGGGTATGGAGATCTTCTTCCCTTAGGTTGTTTCCTATGAATACAAAATAAGGCTTATTATAACCATTTAAAGATATTTCTATATGAGATATAAACCCCTCTTTGTTAAAAGATATACGCTTTGTGATACTGATATTATTAAATAGTGTAAGAGTCATATCTACATCGTTGCCGTTTATATTTATATTGTAATTGTCAAAATTTATCTCTTTGTCTAAATTTTGATCTCCTGTATAGATTTCTAAAGGAAATATCTTTAAGGACTCTTCTTCTTTTGTGATTAGGTTTTGTTTAAAGTTTTTAATGTAATAATAAACTATACGACCCCCTGAGTAGGAGAATTTAACGGTGGCATCTTTTAGATTTAACTCAACGCCAGAGTTTATATTTGCATTTTGCCTATCTTGATTAAACAATAAATTTATAGGACCTTTGCTCATGGGAGCTATGTTTTGAAGGGATGTTTGATTGGTGGTTTTGTTTTTGGACTGTGTTTTTACGGCGGCTGTTTTTGGACTTTTAAAGAAAAGATCAGATATATATTGATAGGCTATTATAGTGAGAGATACTGTGACGAATATAATGATAAGTCTTTTGGTATCTATATTTTCCATTAGGGATAGTCTACGCCTCCTTCGTTAAAGGGATTGCATCTTAATATACGCCAAATGGCTTTTAAGGAGCCTCTTAGGGCTCCATATTTTTCTATTGACATTATGGCATAGTTTGAGCATGTAGGATGAAACCTACAGCTATTTGGATGTAAAGGTGATATAACAAACTGCCAAAGTTTTATAGCTTTTATAAAAATTCTCTTCAAGGAGTGAGTCTCTTACGCCCTTTTTGTCTTCTACGCTTTATTACGTTTCTTCCAGACTTTGTGGACATGCGAGACAAAAATCCACTCACACGCTTACGTTTCCTATTTGATATATGTGGTTTCAATGCATTTGTCATATCTATATCCTCTTAATAAGAGCAGATATTTATAATCGCCTCCGCTCAGGGCGATACTAAAAGCTTAGAAACCTGCTTTACCAGAGAATATACCTGTAAATACGAATATAATGGAGAATAACATCGCGTACAAGGCAAAAGTTTCTATGAAAGCAAGACCTATGAACATGATGGTTTGTAGTTTTCCTGCCATATTTGGATTTCTTGCCATACCTTCTTCCGCACCTCTTATGGCAGAACCAGCACCTACGCCAGCTCCGAGAGCACCAAGACCTATAGAAACACCAGCCGCTACCGCCATTAAACCGTAGAACAATGCTCTTGAACTTGCATCAGAACCAGAGCTAGCCGTGTCAGCCATTGCTATACCTGTAGTTAGAGCCAATAAAGCTAAGGTTTTTAACTTCATAATACCTCCTAATTTATCAATAAAATTGGTTTTTTAACAGATTTTGCAAACTTGGATATGTTTTTGTTGAAATTGTTGCAAGCTACTATTATCATATCTGGTTTTGAGACTTCGAAGACTTCGTTAGCCTCTTTTTCAAAGTCTCCTAATTTTACATGTATGCTTTTTATAATGTCTTTAGGAAACATGTGTTTTAGCTTCTCAGAAACCCTCTCTATACTTTGGGCTTTCATATTTGGGTCAAAAGGCATACCAAGAGATATTGCTATGTCTTCGGATTTCTTTACAGATTCTAATACGGTAAAAACATCCACTTTAACCTTTAGGCTATTGGCAAACTCTACTATGGTGGGTATTGCTTTTTCGCAGCCACCACTCTCCATATCCATTATCAATAGTATATTATTAAAACTCATATCAATGTTCCTCGTGGGCTACTGCACCCGCTATGTATATAGTGCTTAATATCATAAATATAAAAGCCTGCAACACGATGGCTAATACCTTTATGGCTATCAAAAACACAAGTACTATGGGAGACACTGCCAATGTAAAGGGATTACCCATTAATACTCCTATTATGGATATAAGAAGTATGGCACCACCTTTCATATTGGCAAAAAGACGTAAAGATAAAGATACCACTCTTCCAAGATGAGACATAATTTCTATAATGAAGAAAAAGGGAGCCAAAGCTTTTATAGGACCCATGAAGTGCTTTATATAACCAAGCCCGTTTACTCTAAAGCCTTCAAAATGATACAAGAAAAACACTATCAAGGTAAGGGCTAAGGTGGTATTTATATTTCCAGTGGGAGCATCCACAAAGGGCAATAGCTCCATCACATTGCTAAAAAATATAAACAATCCTAAGGAAGCTATAAGGGGTAGATATTTAAGGCCTTCTTCACCGATATTATCCACCACCATTGATTTACAGAAGCTCACATAAGATTCTATTATAAACTGAAACTTTGAAGGCAAAACTTTTGGTTTTCCTGCGGCTAAAACCACTCCTAAGCCAACTATCATCGCCACTATACTGGTTATTACATGCTCATAGTGTTCCATATACCTATACTATTATAACATATAGATTTATTTTTTTCTGAAGTTTTTATATTGTTTTTGAGAAAGTGGGTTTTTCCTTAGCTTTTGAGTATATATCAAATACTATGGCTATATTCCTTACTAAAAACCTTCCCACAGGATTTATCTCTATCTTGTCAGGTTTCAGGTTTATAAGACCATCAGATTCTAATTCTTTTAGTTGCTCTAATTCAGGAGCAAAATACTCATCGAAATCTATACCAAACTTAAGACCTATAAGATTTTTATCTACACCTAAATTGCACATAATATCCATTATCACCTCACGCCTTATTATATCATCTTGATTTAGAATATACCCTCTCATGATAGGAAGTTTGTCATTGTCAAGGGCTTTGTAGTAATCTCTCAAAGTCTTATAATTTTGAAAATAAGCTCTGTCCAGCATACCTATGGAAGTGGCTCCAAGCCCTATGAGATGAACACCTTTGTGAGTGGTGTATCCTTGAAAGTTTCTCCATAGTTTTTGGCTTTTCTGAGCAAGATAAAGCTCATCGGTTTTTTTGGCAAAATGATCTAAACCTATAAAGGCATAATCGGCTTCCTCAAACATCTCTACCGCTATTTTAAACATTTCAAGCTTTTGATCGGAAGGAGGTATAAGAGCTTCGTCTATTTTTCTTTGAAGAGGCTTTAGCCAGGGTACATAGGCAAAATTAAAAACTGCAATTCTATCTGGAGAAAGCTCTAAGGTTTTCTCCACGGTTTTTTTGAAACTATCTAAGCTTTGCCCTGGAAGACCATACATAAGGTCTATATTTAGGCTTTTAAAACCAAGATCTCTTATATTAGATACCACTTCTTTTAACATCTTCTCATCTTGTATGCGGTTTATATTTTTTTGTATATTTTCATCAAAATCCTGGATACCTATGCTTACTCTATTAAAACCAAGCTCTTTATAAAGCATTAGTTTATCGTAAAAAGCGTGCCTTGGGTCAAGCTCTATAGAAATTTCAGCATCTTTTGTAAATTCAAAATGAGTTTTTATCTGCTCCATCAAAGATTTCATGTCTTCGTTCTCTAAGAAGTTTGGCGTACCACCACCTATGTGAAACTGCTCTATCTTTTTATGATCTTTTAATATATTTTTTAAAAGTCCAAGTTCTTTGTAAAGATATTCAAGATATGGTCTTGCCACATCGGTTCTATGAGATATAATCACATTGCATCCACAAAACCAACAAGCGTTTTCACAAAAAGGGATGTGTACATACAAAGAAAGTTCTTTGTCATCTTTTAAAATGTTTTCAAGCTCCTCTTTGTAAACTTCTTCGTTTAACTCTTTGAATTCTACAGCTGTAGGATAGCTGGTATACCTTGGCCCTGGCCTATCATACTTTTTAATAAGTTCAAAATCTATCTTCGTATTTTGATACATAAGATTTAAATATATCTTCCAAAAGCACCATTAATATGCTATATATCAAGGTTTACGCTTTTCCGATGCAAAGCCAAAAAGTAAAAATATACTTCTTTTACCGCATGTAATTTAAGAAGTTTTGCTATCGAAGAGGCGGTAGCTCTATGGTAAGAATATCATCAAAGACAAGGATTTTCTTACCTTCTAAGTTGTATTTAAATTGTTGTTTTATATCAAAAGCCGATGAAACAATTTTTTTCTCGTTCTTCTTTGTCTTTTGTTAAGCTTAGGGGTTTTGAGTGTTTTATTCTTTTTAAAAGCCCAATATGTTCTACTTTTAGGGCTTTTAGGATGAGCTCATTTTGATTGTAGCCTCTTTGCCATAACCTAAAAAATGATATAGGCACGAAGCTTACTATATCTGGGTTTATCTTATCTAAGAAATTATGAAAATCATCTCTTATGATATCTGCCATAATATTTGCCATAATATCAACGTGTTTAAACTTTAGGGCTAGGATGAGTTCTTTTAGAGCGTTGTCATAATCGCTAAAAATCTGATAAGAATCCACATAGTCTATGGGGGAGTCTTCTCAAAGATGCTTGGTTTTAAGCTTTTAATACAATCGTTACACACATAGCCCTGTAAATGGGGTTTAAAAGGTTCATCACAGCTAAGACAAATATTATCAGGGATATAAAGCTTGTCTAATAGTTTGGCTAAACTAATCCTTAGGGTTTGGAATCTTGACAAGGACATGTTCTATTTTTTTACCATCCATTTTATCTATTATAAATTTAAAACCTTGATATTCAAGCTCATCGCCTTCTTTTGGAATTTTGCCCATCTGGGCCATTATAAATCCTCCAAGCGTATCATAATCATAATTTTCTGAGAGCTCAAAACCCACCATCTTAGCCACATCTTCGATGGAGGTAGAGCCATCTATGCTATAGACATCTAATGATATCTTTTGAAGCTCATCCTCTTCTTCCTCCCACTCTTGGGGTAAATCTCCTGCAAGCCATTCTAACACATCGTATTTTGTTATAAGCCCAGAAACCGCACCGTGCTCATCCACCACCATAAAGATTTGGTTTGAGGTCTTTTTAATCTCTTTTAGAAGGTCTTTTAGGCTCATCACCTCTGGAATAAACTCTATAGGTCTTAAAAAAACTGATAAAGATTCATCTTTGTGTTGATAAACAGGCATAAAATCTTTTACATACACATAGCCTACTATGTTATCTTTTGTATCTTGATATACGGGTATTCTGCTATGTTCTTGCTCTAATATATCCTTTATGACTTCTTTAACGGTTTTTGAGGCTTCTAACATAAATATATCAAGCCTTGGGGTCATGATTTCTCTTACTATACTCTCCCTCATTTTGGAGAGCTTCTGAATCATCTGGGTTTCTTCTTCGGAAAACTCCTCTTGATTTGATGGGCTTTGAATAAGATAAACCACATGTTCTAAGGATATTTTCTTATCAAGGTTTATATTTTGTATACCAAATATACCTAATAGTTTTTGGGCTGGAGCAAAAAATATGTAAGCTATAGGTTTTATGCTAACAAAATAAGGATAAAACATTATTACATACAACTTTAAGAGCTTTTCTTTAAAGAATAAGGTTATGTTTTTGGGGATAGTTTCAGCAAATAAGAAAAGCAAAATACTAAGTAATATATTAAATACAAAAACCCATTTTTTACCCACCATATTAAGCACAAAAGATGAGCTTAAAGAAGATATTAAAACATTTATAAACTCATTGCCGATTAAAATAGATATCAAAAGGGTTTGACGGTCTTTAAATAAATTGTTTATGAGCTTTTTATAAAAACCTTTGTCAGAATCTTCCAATATATTTGAAGCACCAAAAAACACCACTTCAGAAGAAGCAAAAAAACCAGACATTGAGAATAGTATCAAGAATATGGGTATGTCTATCAGGATATCCTTATACATGTTCTTTTTGACAATTTAATGTATTGTCTAACAGCTCTTTGGTGAATGGATGTAAAGGATTAAGGAATATATTGGCCTTATCTCCTATCTCCACAATTTTACCCTTGTACATAATCCCAATTTTATCACAAATTTTTTTAGAAAAGTTTATATCATGAGTTATCACAAATAAAGTGCTATTACGCTTGATTTTCAAAAATAACTCACTTATAGTGTTTTTGTGAATAGCATCCACTGATGAGGTAGGCTCATCGGCTATTATAAGCTTAGGTTTTGTAATTATAGCTCTTGTTATAGCTACTCTTTGACGCTCGCCTCCGGAGAGTGTCTTAACTTTTTTATCAAGAAGCTCTTCTTTTATACCTATATCTTTTATTAGCTTTATAATATCGTTTTTATTAAAAGCCAAAGACATTATCTTAATGGGTTCTGATATGGCGTCTATTAGTTTAAAATTTGGATTTATGGAAGACATGGGGTCTTGAGGTATAAAAGAAACATGCTTAGGATAATCTTCTATGGTGTTTATTGGTATGTTGTTAAAGTATATATAGCCTTCATAAGGGATTAGCCTTAATATACATTTTGCAAGGGTGGATTTGCCAGAACCAGAAGCTCCTAAGAGGCAAAAACATTGCCCTGACGATATAGATATATTTATATCTTCTAGTATATATTTACCTTTGTGGAAGGATTTATAAAGATTTTTTATAATTAATAAATCATCCATATGTTAGAAAGGCACCGCCTATTGGGCGGTGCAATAAATCTTGGGAGGGGGAGGGAGGGAGTATATAAACTAAATTCCTTCATACATTTATTAACGTTTAACTTATATATTAATATTATATATTATTTTTTCTATATGTCAATATGATATTTATCATATATATTTCATGGGTGCAATAGTCTTGATTTTAGTAGTAGGCTTGTTATCGTTGCAGACTTATGACCAGAGGACATGGCTTATTGGTTTTATATTTATACCTATAAATATGCCAAAGCTCGGTCAAAAAGATAAGGACATAAATTAGCTCACTCCCTGTAGGTAAAATTTATCTTAACATTCTCTTTCGGAAGGCTTTTAAGAAAATACATATTCATATCATTGACAAAAATTTGTATTTTATTATGCTAAAAGCATAAAAACACTGCCATAGGTATATCAAGCTTTGAAGATGTTAGAACTGGCAATTACTACTATGTAGATAAAACAATGTTTGTTAAAAAATTAGTGGATAGTGGTAAATACTATTTTCTCTCCCGTCCAAGACGCTTTGGCAAATCATTATTTGTGGATACTCTAAAA
>DDOS01000035.1:0-4481 GCA_002341805.1 Aquificaceae bacterium UBA2488
TATTTTCATTAGCTATGCTAGAATTACCACTGACAATGTTCCCATATCCAGCGTCTTTTAAAAGTTCTATCATCTCTTCTGGATCCACTAAAAATATCGTATCTTGAAACTGTATATGTTCTAACTGGTCTTTATCTTTGAAATCTTTTAAAGCTTCAAGATATTCACCGTGAGGATCCATTATAAAAAGCTGTATATCATGTTTTTCTAAAAGATTACGCAAAAATCTCTTGGTAAAGTGGCTTTTACCAGAGCCAGTGGTACCGATTATCAGCATGTGCTTGCTTATTACTTCTTCAGCATCTATAAAAGCTTTTATTTCACTTTTTAAAGAGCTTTTTAAAATACCCACTTCTATAGGTATATTCATGTCTTGGCCAGAAAACGTCTTTTTAAGGGCATTTTCTAAATTGTCTTTAGACACTCTGTATATTGGCTCTCCTACATCAAATGGTTTTAAGAGAGGTTCAAGCTTATCGCCTTTTAATATTCCAACCACGCTTGCGGTGGTTATTTTAACTCTACTGGCATTATCTTTTGAATATGCGTACAAAGATGCTATACGCCAGTCTGAGTCTTTTTCACCAAAAAATATTTGTTTAAACTGATCAAAAGGAGCAAACACAACTGACTGTTGGGCGGTGAAAGGATTTGCAAAAAAGCCCATGTTATAGGCTAATATGCTTGAGACCTTTCCAAGCACCATCCCTTCTTTTAGACGCACCTCTACATATGATTCTAACTCCACATTATCGTCTAACAATAAAAACTCAAAACTATTGTTTTTTGTGGGGTTTAATGCAAAACCTATCAAATCATTTTCTAATGCCTTGGAGTGGTCTTTTTTCATCAACTCAAAATAATCGTTTAGCTTTTTAATGTTTTCTCCATCATCGTAAAACACACCAGCCTCTATGTTGCCTGTATTTAGCTTAGACAAACCATGATCGGTGAAGTTAGCTGAGCCAAGAACCGCTTTTGATTCATCAACAATTATAAACTTTGCATGCAATCTATCGCAGAAATATATACAACCACCAGCATCTTTTATCTTTCTAAACACATCATCCTTTGTGATAGTAAGGTCTTTAAATTCATTGGTTCTTATAATTACCTCAAAATCTACGTTTCCTTTTTTCTTTATAATATTTATCATCCTATCAAAATGCCCTCCACTTATCCAAGCCGAAGATAGCTTTATGCTCTTATTTGCACTTTCCAGAATTTGCTCTATCTTATTAAATATATCATCACTAGTAAGAAGTTCCATCAATCACCTTCCTAATGCCTAATTATAGCACAATCTAGCAGCCTAAATTTATAAAGTAAGTTTTGGTTTGACGAATAGATGGGGCTGTAGACTGTGGGACTGTCTCTTTGGTGTGTAAATCTCTTTTTGATAATAAGCTGAAAGTTCATGTAAAGATTGAGGGGAAAAGTAATTACCAAGAAAGATCTAAATGGCTCAGTGAAATAAGCCATTGCAAAGATAGTGGAAACCGCTTTAAAAAGCAAGTCTGTCAAAATCCATTGGTTTACCATGCTAAAAAGGATTGAATCTAGCATGATAGCGCATCAAAATTCTATATACGGATGTGATATAATGTTTAGTAAGAGAGTCTACACAAAATATGAGACACTTCCGAGAACTATCTATTAAAGAAGGCTTAATCGAGATATTTTTGCATACGGATAGACTTGAAATCAAAGTTTTATATACAGTAGAGATAAAAAAGAGCTTTAGACATTGACTTAAATGAACTAAAAAGTATATTATCTTCAATACCATCAGGAGGTGAAGAGATTATGAATATAGTAGAAGAGGCTATACAGTATGGTATAGTAGAAGGTGAGACAAAGGGTAAGATAGAAGGCAAGATAGAAGCTATTATTGATATATTAAGCATAAGGTTTGGTGAGGATGGACTAGATGAGGTTAAGAATAGACTTAGCGATATCAATGACCTAGAATTTATAGATTATCTTAAAAGTCAAGCTAAGAAAGTAGCTTCTTTGGACGAGTTTTTGAGATTGATGGATAAGGTATAGTTTATATTTGTAATCTTGCAGAATTTTAAAGTTTCCCTTCTATACATTTGTTAAGCTTGGTATCAAAAGAGAAGGCTTTATATTTTTTACCATATGCACATATCAAACAATCTACAAAATCTAAGTTTTTCTCTTTGAAAATCTCTAACGCTAAAATCGTATAATTATTATCCTGCACTTTAATACCTTTGGAAGTAAATAATTTCAAGAGTATATCTACTATGTATTCCTTGTTAATTTTATAAAGCTTCATTAGCACATAGATTGTTTCAGCTACTACAGATTGAATAATCATGATAGTTATTTCTCCAGTTAAAGCCCGCTTGAATAAGTTTTCTGATTGTGAATAAAAGTCTTGGTTATCTTTTAATAAATATCTAAGAATTACGTTGGTATCAATTATTATTGGTTTGGCCATTAGAAAAAGCTTCTTTTGCAATCTTTTTTTCAATCTCTATTACTTCTTCTATAGGTTTATCTTTTATAGCATAATCATTGAATATACCGCCCAAATCTTGAACGGGTCTTATGATTAGCCTATCGTTTTCTATATGTATTTCCACTAAGTCATGATTTAGTTTCTTTCTATAAATTGCTGGTATAGTAATCTGTCCTTTTCTAGTAATCTTTACAATCTTTGTTTTACTCATAAATCAACTCCTTACTAATATAATCTTGCCTTACATAATTTTATATGATATAAATCATTTCCGCCANNCTTATCTAGTTGTTCCTTCAAAAGCTTTATTAGGGGCTATTTTATGAAAAAGGTTAGATTTGGGTTGTCAGTGAATTATGATGCTTATAGAAGGTCAAAAGATATTTTTGAAAAATATGATTTAACTTTCAGTGATGGTATTTCATTTATTTTGGAAAATATGCAAGATAAAGATATTGCAAAATTAATAAAAAAGAAAAGTTTTCAAGCACCATTACCAGAACTTGCAAAAAGGATACGCAATGTTGAGAATGGGGAAAATATGAACGAATATNNCATAAGAACATAGAAGATATGTTTTATAATATCGGTTTATAGCTTGTTAAGATTAAAAGTAGAGAAGAATTGACATTTTTAGTATTGTTAAGTATAATATTTATATGGAGGTTTTTATAATGGATAAAATAGTAGAACTACAGGATGTTCAGCTTGAAGATCCAATAATCAATTTTACACTAGAAGATAAAATATATATAATCAAATTGTTAACCGATGATCAACAAGAACCATCAGAAGGATTAATCAAAGCTTATAAAAGATATAAAAAACATGTATTACAACCAATAGAGATGAATACATAATTAGTGCTTATAATTCATTCCCTCCAAGAAGTTTATGAGTATGTAGATATATCTAGTTTTGATTGTGGAAATCATGCTCTAAACGAATATTTAAAAAAGTATGCAAAACAAGATGTAAATAGATATCTCGCTAAATGCTTTTTAGCAACATCAAACGATAACACATTAATTGGATACTACACTCTTTCATCTTTGTCTATGTTAGTAGACGATATTCCACAAGAATTGATAAGTTATAAATTACCTTACAGACAGATACCAATGGTGTTATTAGGGAGATTAGCAGTTGATAAAAGATTTCAAGGTCAAGGCTTTGGTAGTGAACTATTGGTAGATGCAATGAAGAAAGTATTGGATTCCCCTATTGGTGCATTTGCTATATTAGTTAGACCAAAAGATGAAAACGCTAAAAACTTCTATGCTTATCATGGATTCAAAATTTTACCAGACAATATCCATATGATAATACCTGTTAAAGTTTATAAGAAACTCTTTCAACTTTAAATTTTACCTCTAGGCTGTATAATATAAAGAATTCAAGCTTATTCTAGGATTTCCACCATTTCCACCACTTTTTATTTTGTCTATTTTGAAATTCTGATAGTATATTTTTATATTCTTGTATTAATTCATCTTTCAGTTTTATAATGTTTTCTCTTTCTTCTAACTTTCCTTGTAGTTCACCAGCTTTATACATTATTTGATCTAACATATCACGTACTCTTTGATATTCAGCTAGCGATACTATTGATCCGTCGACTGTATTTTGCTCGTCGCCCTTGATTTGTAAATATAAGTTATGTATTGCTCTTGATACTACTTCTGTTTCAGAGACATTCATAGTCTCTACTATTTTCTTTAGTTCCTCTATAATCTCTTGACTAAATCTATACGTTCTAGCAATCTTTGTCATACATAATAATATATTGCAAATATATTCATAAAGCAATATTTATGTATTGCATATAAAATTTTTATATTGTATAAGTATTCGTAGAGCAATATTATTGTATTGCACAATTCATATCATATCATATAAAATCAAAAATTATATGTCTATCAACATCTTCAACCAATTGTTAACATAATCCAATTTATGTTAATGGGGGATGAAAGGAGCGGGAATGGGAAAT
>DDOS01000035.1:4490-5700 GCA_002341805.1 Aquificaceae bacterium UBA2488
ATGGTTTATAATATTTTTTAGTAAAGCATATGTAGAGGTAGAGAATGGGCGAGAAGACAGTTAATACCGTAGAAAAAGGTAAAGAGTTAGAACTCTTAGCAAAGAAATATTTTAAGTATAGCAGTCTTTGGAAAAACCTTGTAAAAGAGGTTTATCTTTGGTCTGAATATCCATATAAAAATGGATATGGTATAGATGTTGGTATAGATTTAGTGATAATAACAGCAAACGATGAAAAAATTGGAGTTCAATGCAAAAATTTTGAAAATAAAAAGGTAAGACTTGACGATATATCAACATTTTTATCTCTTTTAGTAGATAAAAGATTAGGGTTTGAAAAGGGGATAATAATAACAAACACAGATTTAACTGAAGAAATATACAAGAGATTAGAATCCTACCCGCTTGAGATACAGGTAATACTCAAAAGTGAAATAGAAAGCGCTTTTGAAAATATAGACTTTGAAAATCCAGAAAATTCTAAGTTAAAAGAAAAAGTGCCTAAACAATTAAAAGATTATCAAACCCAAGCAATAAATTCTATCCTTGATGGATTTAAAAACAAAGATAGAGGACAACTTATAATGCCTCCTGGTACAGGAAAGACCTTTACATCGTTAAAACTAACAGAAGAGATTGTAAAGGAAAAAAGTAAACCTATATCTGTAATATTTTTCTGTCCATCTATTTCATTGTTGAATCAATCTATAGAAAACTGGTCAAATGATTCAGAGCAAAACTTTAGATTTATCCCTGTGGTATCAGATACAACGGTCGGCAATAGGAATACTGGAGACGATGAAAATAAATATGAATTGATAATACCACCAACTACTAATCCAGGTGAGCTAATAAGAGAAATAATAGATTGGATAGAAGATAATAACAATACTAATTTAGCTATCTTTTCTACATATCAATCTTCTGATGTTATAGAAGAAACTTTAAAGAGATTAAAAGAAGAGAATATAGATTTTTCTTTTGATTTGATGATATGTGATGAGGCACATAAGACTACTGGAGTAGATGTCAAAGAAAAAGAACTTAGTGGTTTTAAGAAAGTTCATCACGATGAAAATATTAAAGCAGAAAAAAGACTTTACATGACTGCTACACCAAAAATATTCTTAATCAAAGAAGACCATAAAGAACTTGTAGAAAACGTTTATTCAATGGACGATAAAGAAATATACGGAGAAACCTTCTTTGA
>DDOS01000035.1:5741-5895 GCA_002341805.1 Aquificaceae bacterium UBA2488
GAAGTAGATACAAAAGAAGCTTTGAAAAAATGTCCTGAGGTGATATTCACTACAGAGGAGAAAAAGATTGCAGGTGAACTTGGAACAAACTTGAAGCTTTTTGGTTTACTGGAGCTTATACATGAAGGAGTTGAAACTGGCAAAGAAAAAATAA
>DDOS01000062.1 GCA_002341805.1 Aquificaceae bacterium UBA2488
TTTTAAAATCCTGAAACGAGATTATAAAGATAAAAATATCATAGGCATCCTAAACAAAATAGATACCAAGACAAAGGAAGAAGTCTTGGAGTTTATAGATGATATATCAAAAACCTTTAATTTAAAAGAAATAGTTCCTGTGAGTGCTTCAAAACACACAAATATAGATGAACTTATAAGGACCATCATAAAATATCTACCAGAACAAGAGTTTAAAATATTTGAAGATGAGGCTGGTGCAGAGCTTCCTGTAAGACTTTATGTATCAGAGATTATAAGAGAAAAAGTACTTCAAAAAACCTATCAGGAGGTGCCTCATGAAATTATGGTGGTGGTGGATTCCATAGAACCAGCCAAGACAAAAGATGACATGCTTGTGATAAAAGCAAGAATACTTGTAACAAGAGAAAATCTAAAGCCCATAATCATAGGCAAAAATGGTTCTAATCTCAAGAAAATAGGCATAGAAGCAAGAAAAGAGCTTGAGTTTTTACTCAACAAAAAGATATACTTAGAGTTAAATGTGAAAGCAGTAGCTTGGAAAACCAAGCCAGATTATATAAAATATATGGGGTATATAGGTTAGTTTCTTCTGTTCCCAGAAAATTCTAAGATTAAGAAAAGTACATTTACAAAGATATTTAAAATATCCAAATAAAGAGCTAAAGCTAAAACTATGGCAGGTGCATCTGGATTCATGTTTAATATGCGGGCGGTATCATAGCTCACATACAAGCTAAAAAGCACCGTGGCTATAACAGATATGGCCAAAGCAGCTGCAGATGAATGGAAAAATAGATTTAACAAGCTTGCAATTATTATGGCTATAAGCCCTGCAAATAAAAACCCACCAAGCCCGAGCACATTCACTCTAAACACTATAGGCACTAAGCTCATTGCTATAAATGTACCTGCGGTAACAGCCATTGCATAGATGATAGCCACGGGGTTTACCGCCAAAGCATAAGTTAAGATAGGAGCTAATGTAAAACCAGTTACAAACGTGAATACGTTAAGTAATATAAAGCCAGGTAAGGCCATATCTTTGTTTTGACCTACTATGGAAGTGGCAAATACCAATCCAAGTTCTAATATTGCGAAAAGCCAAAAGTGAGTAACTACAGTTACAACATGATCAAGTCCCACTACACTCCCAACAACGGCCGAAGCTACGGAAAACGCTAACAACCCGTACACCTTGCTAAGAAGCCCATAATCCCTCGTTGCTACATTAAACTTTTCCATATATATAAATATATGACCTAAGAGTGAAAAAGCAATAAAATTTAACCTCAAACTGTATAGTGTGTATCGTGGCAGACTTGTTATCGTGGTATACTTGTAAATCTAATATAAAAATAGTATCTTTTATGAGGTTATCATAGTCCATTTAAAAAAAGTATAGTATAGAGTTGTAGGAAAGAAAGATTTTTTAAGTTTCAGGGCTTTTAATAAAAATATTTGCTATAAAAAATGCCATTGTGGTAAGCGATTGGAAAATTAGGGCAAGACCGCATATAAATATCTCATACACAAAAAATTAAATTTATTTAAAATATTATAAATGAGTTATATACCTTTTGCCAGAAAATATAGACCAAAAACATTCAGCGAGTTAATAGGTCAGGAGATACCAGCTACCATATTAAAAAATGCGTTTTTGTATGATAAGATACATCATGCATACATTTTTGCAGGACACAAAGGTACTGGCAAAACCACCACTGCTCGTATATTCTCAAAAGTTATAAACTGCTTGAACCCAAAAGATGGTGAGCCTTGCAACGAATGTCAAAATTGTAAAGCCATAGATAGTGGCAGCTTCATAGACATTGTGGAGATGGATGCAGCTTCCAACAGAGGTATAGATGAGATTAGAAACATAAAAGATGGTGCAAGCTATATGCCTATGCAAGGCAAAAAGAAGATATACATAATAGATGAAGCCCATATGCTTACGAAGGAAGCCTTTAATGCCCTTTTAAAAACCATAGAAGAACCTCCTCCTTCTTTGATGTTTATCTTATGCACCACTGAGTTTGATAAGATTATACCCACCATTCAATCAAGATGTCAGAAGATTGTTTTCTCAAAAGCTTCAAAACAAAACATAAAAAAATATCTCTCTTATATAGCCACAAAAGAATATATCACCATAGATGAAGAATCCCTTGAACTCTTGGCAGAGCTTTCTGATGATTCCATGAGAGATGGTGCAAGCTTATTGGACCAAGCAAACACATATGCCAATGGCAATGTAAGTATAGATATTCTAAAAGATATGTTTGGGCCTGTGGATAGAGAATCCATAAGAACATTTTTAAGGCTTTTAATAGAAGCTAAAACCAAAGATGCCATAAGTATAGTACAGAAAATAAATGAAAAAGGATACAACCTAAGACTTTTCTGGGAAAATATTTATAAAGAGTTAAAGAACATACTAAGAGCTTTTGCCGTAGAAGAACCCACCGATGAGTTTTATAAGAGCATGATATCAAAACCCTTAGAGACCTTCTTGTATTTAGAGGATGTGATATCTCAAGGTTTTAGTGCTATGTATCAAAAAGATGCATTTTTAGCTCTTGAGATAAGCATATTAAAGGCTTCTTTAATAAAAGATTTTGTGAGTATATCAGAGGTTTTAAATAAAGGTTTTTCTGTTAAAAAGCCAGAAACGCCACCAGCTGAAGAGCCAAAACCTAAAACAGCTTCAAAAGAATACCCAGAAGAGGTAGAAAATGTTTTAGAGGTTTTTAAACCTGCTAAGATAGTAAACTATGAAGAAAAATGACAGCGTTGTTGTAAAACTTAAAAAAGAAGGTGAGCTTGTGCTTTTAGATGCTCTTATCACAGGAGCTTCCAATAGAATAGGACTCACAAGAACATTTCCTCATGATAAGAAAACCCTTATCATATTAACAACACCATATCAGATGGAAGAGCTTCTTGATTTTGTGGATAGTTTAAAACCTCATTTTGACATAGAGTCTGTGGAAGTATTATGAAGGTGCTTGTAGTTGACGATGAGGCCTCCATTAGAGAGTCTATATCAAACATATTGGAAGATGAAAACATCGAAGTAAAAGTAGCTCCGTCTTTATCAAAAGCCAAAAATCTTATTTCAAAAGAGTACTTTCCCGTCATACTCCTCGATATATGGCTTGAAGATGGATCTGGTATAGATTTCTTAGACACAATAAAAGAACTTTCTCCAAACTCCGTCACCATTATGATAACAGGACATGGTGGTATAGACTTAGCAGTGAAGTCCATCAAAAAAGGGGCAGTGGATTTTATAGAAAAACCATTATCCATAGAAAAGCTTTTAAATGCCATAGAAAAGGCTCACAAAGAGCATATACAGTCTAAACTTGATTATCTAAAACAAACCGAAGAGATAATAGGGGAGTCCCAAGCCATTAAAAAGTTAAAAGAGAGCATTGTAAAAATAGCAAAATCAAACGCCAATGTGGTGATATTTGGAGAAAACGGAACAGGCAAAGAGCTAATTGCCAAAAGTATTCACAATCTATCAACTCGGAAAGATAAACCCTTTGTGGATATAAACTGTGCAGCTTTACCAGATGAGCTTATAGAATCTGAGCTTTTTGGATACGAAAAAGGAGCTTTTACAGGAGCTTATTCAAGAAAAGCGGGAAAGCTTGAGATAGCCAACGAAGGAAGTATATTCTTAGATGAGATAGGGGATATGAGCCTAAAAGCCCAAGCCAAACTTTTAAGAGCCATAGAAACAAAGAGATTTACCCGCTTGGGGGGTCTTCAGAGTATAGATGTGGATGTAAGGATTGTATCAGCTTCTAATAAAAACCTAAAATCTTTGATAGAGCAAGGGCTTTTTAGGGAAGATTTATATTATAGATTAGCGGTTATCACCATAGAGGTTCCGCCATTACGAGAAAGAGGAGCTGATATCTTACTTTTGGCAGAATATTTTTTGAACAAATTTTGCTTTGAAAATAAAACAAAACCCAAGATCCTCACCGATGACGCTAAAGAATCTCTACTTGAATACCACTGGCCTGGGAATGTGAGAGAGCTTAAAAACTTTATGGAAAGGCTTAGTATTGTATCTGATTCTGATAAGATAGATGCTTCTATGCTTGGTTTGGGTTTTATAGAAAAAGATAAAGAAGATTTTAAAAGCGCAAAACAAGNNATAAAGCAAACTGCCCAAGCCATAGGTATAGACTTTACAAGCTTATATAGGAAGATAAAAGCTTACAATATAAAGATAGAGGAAGAGCCATGAGCAAACAAAAGGATATGCTAAAGAAAACCATTGAAAGAGAGGTAGCAAATATCTTATTAAAAGATTTAGAAAATCTGCCTGGATTTATCACCGTAAGAGGTATAATGCTTAGCGAGGACGGAAAAAGTGCTTTGATATCAGTAAGTGTTTTAGAACAAGATAAAAAAGATATAGTTCTAAAGAGACTTCACAGTGCCAAAGATTATATAAGACACCTTTTATCAAAACGCATAAAAACCAAAAACATGCCAAGAATAGATTTTGTATTATCAGAGGATATTGATGAACCGATATGATGTGATTGTGATAGGTGGTGGTCCTGCAGGCGCTGGGGCTTCCATTGAACTTAGCTCTGATGCAAAAGTCCTTATTTTAGAAAAAGCCAAATACCCAAGACAAAAGCTATGTGCTGGTTGTATATCAAAAAGGTCTGTGGATAGTTTCCCAGCTTTTAATATAAAAAATAGCATATCTGGTGGCATTCTTGGTTATAAAGGACAAAAGTTTGTAGAAAAAACTTCCGATGAGTGTGCTGTGATAGTGGATAGAGAAGAGTTTGATTATGAGCTTATAAAAAAAGCCCAAGAGCATGGTGCTAATTTATTAGAAGAAACCAAAGTAAAACACATAGAAAAAACGCCCACTATCTATAAAGTCTTTACAGATAAAGACATGTTTGAAGCAGACTATGTGATAGGAGCAGATGGCTATCATTCGGTGGCTCGTGAAAGCTTATGCAAAAAGCCCTCCAGAAAGTTTTTTATATCCATGGAAGTTAAAATACCAAAAGACCATCTTAAAGATTTTCCAGAGGATAAAGTGCTTATAGATATAGGAGTTGTAAAAAGAGGCTATGGATGGTATTTTCCCCAAGGGGAGTTTGTAAATATAGGTATAGCCACCGCCGAAAGAGAAGATCTCCTTGAAATTTTTAAAAATTATACTAAAAGCCACAAACGTTTTAATATAGATATCACAAAATATAAAATCCGCTCGTGGTTTATACCTTTCACAAAATCAAGAGATGAACTAACGCTTGGCAAAGAAAGACTTTTACTCTGCGGAGATGCCTCTGACTTGGTGGATCCACTTCTTGGAGAGGGTATAAGGTATGCATATTTAAGCGGCTCTTTAGCAGGAAGAGCTATAAAATTAGCAAAAAAAGATGCTCTATCTTTATATAAGAGATTTATAAGCAATACTATGCTAAAGGATATTATCTATGCAGGTAAGATTGCCTCTATAGTTTACAATATACAAGAACTTGCTTTTGAGTTTTCCCAAGATCAGGCTCTTATCATGTTTTTTGAGCTTTTAAAAGGAAATAAAACCTATGAAGAACTCTACAAATGGGGCTGGAAAGAGTTTATAAAAAATATACCAAACGCTTTAAAATTTTACTTGAAAATATGATAAAATAAATATAGCTATTCTTCAGGAGGGTGTGATGAAAGACAAGATGTTGTTGGGTTCAGTGGTGGTTTTGTTTGTAAGCGCTTTGGTATCTTCTTTGGTAAATATTGAGATAATAAAACTTGGTCTTATCTTGGTGGATATAGTATTTTTTGGTGTGTTTGTTTGGCTTTTCTTAAAAGATGAGGCTGAAGATGAGGTTAAAACTGCCAACGTTGAAGAGTGTGAAGACGAAAATATAAAACAAGATTTTAAAGCTATAATGCCAGACATAGCAGAAGAAACTTATAATTGCGCTAGAATTGAGGTAGCTTCTTTAGAAGCTGAGTCTTCTGCGAAGACACTTCAAGAGGCTATATCTGCTGTGGCAAACGCTGAGGAGGAGTTTAGTGCCACCATGAGAGATATAACTGGTTCTGTTTTAGATACAAAAGCACTTCAAGATAAATTAAAACAAACCATAGAAGAAAAGGTTAAAAAGATAGAACAGTCAAGGTCCTTGGTGGAAGAATCAAAAACCACCCAAAAAGAGGTAAACGATGCCATCGCAAGGCTCACAGAAAAATCAAAAGGCATAGGCAACGTCGTATCTACTATACTATCGATCACAGAGCAGATAAACCTNNTGAAGCAGCAAGAGCAGGAGAAGCAGGAAGAGGCTTTGCAGTGGTGGCGGATGAAGTTAAAAAACTTGCAGAGAGAACATCAAGAAGTGCCCAAGAGATATCTAATACCCTTACAGATATGCTAAAATCCACAGAAGAGTCTTATAAGAAGGTAAATATTCTAAACATCGTCATAAAAAACATAGAAGAGTTTTATAAGGATATAGAAGTTTATTTTAACGAAATAAAAGAAAACACCGTAGAAGTTACAGAGCTTGTGGATAAGCAAAGCACTGCTATCGAAGAGCAATCCCAAGCTATACATCAAATATCAGAAAATGTATTAAACTTTAAAAAAGGTTTTGAGGATTTTATGAACATTGTAAATGAGATAACTAGATATACGAAAGAGCTTTTTGATGATGCTATAAAAACTTGGAGCACTACATACAATATTGAAGAAAAAGATTTTATAGTAGAATCTATAAAGAAAGTGGTAGATCACGCTATTTATATGAACAATCTATTTTTAACTTTAACAGGCAAATCCGATTGGAAACCAGCGGATCATACCCAGTGTGGTCTTGGTAAATGGTATTATGCTCAAAACAAAGAAGAGATAAAATCAAAATACGGTCAAAAAGCCTATGAAGCTTTTATAAACATAGAAAAACCTCATATGGAGTTTCATAAAATAGGTGCAGAAAGCTATCAATATTATCTTAATAAAGATTTGCAAAAAGCCTACGAAAAATCTTATAAGCTTGCTGAAATGTCTGAAAACACTATAAAAGCTATACTGGATTTTGTGGAAGCCATTAAAGGATAAACCCGCTCGAGGTTTGTCTAAACTGCAAAGCTAAGCTTATATGCTCTGGTTTTATATACTCTGAGGTGTTCATATCTGCTATGGTGCGAGAGGCTTTTAAAAGTCTTGCATAAGACCTTGCGCTTAGTCCAGGGTTTGATATAGCGCTTTGAAGTATTTTCTTAGAAGCCTCATCTAATATACAGTAAGCATCTCCTCTTCAGATATATGTGCGTTAAATTTTGTTTTTGAGATTTTAAAACGACTATTTTGTATATCAAAAGCCCTTAAAACCATATCTTTTAAATCTTTTGAGGAGAGATTTTTTGAGCGGTTTATAAGCTCATCCTCTTTTAGAGCTTCCACTGACACAAGAAGGTCTATCCTATCAAGAAGAGAACCAGAAATCTTTGATTGATATTGTTTTATCTGATTTTTGGAGCATCTACAGGGTTTTATCTCTTATAATATCCGCAAGGACATGGGTTCATAGCCTCCACTAACAAGAAATCCGCAGGAAACCTTACGCTTGTATTTATTCTTTATATAACCACCGATTTGTCTTCTAAGGGTTGTCTTAGGGCTTCTAAGGTTTTTTGCCAAACTCTGGCATCTCATCTAAAAATAAAATTCCTTTATGGGCTAAGGATATGGCTTCTGGTTTTGGAATGCTACCACCCCCTATTAGAGAAGCTTCTGAAGCACTTGAATGAGGTGCCGAAAAAGGTCTTTTCTTTATCAAAGAACCCTTCAAAAGCCCAACTACACTATATATCTTAGATACTTCCAAAGCCTCTTTTTCATCAAGAGGAGGCATGATATCTGGCATTCTCTTGGCAAGCATGGATTTACCACTACCAGGCGGTCCTATAAATAGTATATTGTGAAAACCAGCTTCCACTATGGCACAGGCTTTTTTAGCCATCGTTTGGCCTATTACATCTATCATATCAAGGTATTCTTCTTCTAAGTTATCTGTATTTGGCTTTTGATAAGATAAATCTATATTACCATTTAAAAAGTTTACAAGCTCTTGCAAATGCTTTGGGTGTATATGTTTATGTCTTCTAAGAATGCAACCTCTTGGGCGTTTTCTACAGGTATTATAAAGTTTTTTATATTAAAATCCTTTAAACTTAACACCATTGGGAGTGCACCGTTTATAGGCTTTATAGAACCATCTAAAGAAAGCTCTCCCATGAAGGCAAAATCGTTTATAACATCTTTATTTAAAACCCCAAGATAAAGGAGTATACCAACAGCTATGGGAAGATCATAAAAAGTCCCTTGTTTTTTTGATGTTAGAAGGAGATAAATTTATGGTGATGCGCTTTGGAGGAAAAGAAAACCCTTGATTCATAAGGTCAGATCTCACACGCTTTTTGGATTCTTTTATGGCGGAGCCTGGAAGTCCTACTATGGTAAAGGTGGGTAGCCCATTTGATATATCCACTTCCACAGATATGTTTATGACCTCTATTCCAAGAAGCCCTGTAGATTTTATTTCAAAAAACATCTTCTCTTAT
>DDOS01000124.1 GCA_002341805.1 Aquificaceae bacterium UBA2488
AGCCTCATTAAAATTTTTCAAAAACTCCTCTTCTTTAGAAACATTTATAGGTACCATAAAACACCTCCTTATACTATTATAATTAAAAATCATGTATAATTTATATTATGAGGAAGTTATTATTTTTATTAGCTTTTACATCGTATTTGGCTTTTGGGCAGAACAATATATTAATAAAAGAAACACCGATAGCTCAAAACCAAAATAAACCTCCAACAAATATACCAACCAAGAATCAAAGCTGTCCAAATAAGGATGATGTTAAATATTATCTTGTATCTCACAACTTAGCCATGTATACGATTTTGGGAATAATACCTTCAAAATCTGTGCCAGGATATTGTGATGTGATATTAGAGGGGGATAACAAGCAAAACTTCTTTATAAGAATAAGAAACGATCTTGCTTACGTGATATCAGGAAGCGTTGTAAATACAAAAACAAACAAAGTGGTGACACCAGACATGAGCAATTTCAAAACCACCTCACCAAAGCAATAGTTGTGATATAATAATAGACTTGAAAAATTTTTATGATTTAGGAGGTTTTTATGAAAGAAGGCATACATCCAGAGCTTAAAGAGACAGTATTTCACTGCGGTTGCGGAAATACGTTTACCCTTTTATCTGTAAAAGGTGGCAACATATACCTTGAAACCTGCAACCAATGTCATCCTTTTTATGCAGGTAAACTAAAGTTAAGACCAGCGTTTTTAGAGCTTGATAAAAAATCCTAAGTGATAAGAGGTAATGCTTCCTAAAAATTTTCTGGACAAAGTTCAAGATATAGAAATAAAGTATAGTCAAACAGAAGATAGACTATCTCAACTTGATATCACAAAAGATGCGGATATATATAAGGTTTTAAGCAAAGACTTAAAAGAACTAGGNNCGCAAAGACTTAAAAGAACTATCTTATATACATGAACTTTATCAGGAATATAATAAACTTATTAAAAGCATCGAAGACACAAGAGAACTTCTAAAAGACAAAGATTTGAGGGAATTGGCAGAAAAAGAGATAGAGCATTTAAATATCATGCTTTTAGAAAAAGAAAAACAACTCATGTCCGCATTGGTGCCAAAAGATGCTAATGACACCAAAAATGTAATCTTAGAAATAAGAGCAGGAGCAGGTGGTGAGGAAGCAGCCCTTTTTGTGGCCGATTTACTTAGGATGTATCAGCGATATGCCGAAAGAAAAGGCTGGAAATTTAACATATTAGAAGCCAACAAAACAGGCCTTGGAGGCTACAAGGAAGTCATAGTTTCCATTGAAGGAAGAAATGTGTATCAGTATTTAAAATATGAAAGTGGTGTTCATAGGGTTCAAAGGGTACCTATCACCGAATCAGGAGGTAGGATACACACATCCACCACTACTGTGGCGGTTTTACCGGAGGCTTCAGAATTTGATATTACCATAAATCCTCAAGATTTAAAAATAGAGACCTTTAGAGCCTCAGGAGCAGGCGGACAATATGTAAATACAACAGAGTCAGCAGTTAGAATCACCCATATACCCACTGGCATATCTATATCTTGCCAAGACGAAAGAAGTCAGCTCCAAAACAAGTTAAAAGCCATGAGGATTTTGTATGCAAAATTAAAGGATTTTTACGATAGACAACGAAAAGAAGAAACTGATAAAGAACGCAAAGAACAGGTTGGCACTGGCGATAGAAGTGAAAAAATAAGAACCTACAACTTTTCACAAAATAGAGTGACAGATCATAGAGTTGGTGTTACTTTGCATAGATTATCCGATGTGCTGGACGGAGGTTTAGACGATATCATATCTGTCTTACAAGCTAAGGAATTGGAGCAAAAATTGGCAAGCGTATGAAGATATTGTTTTTCTTATTAGAACCAGTTGTTATAATATTAGCCCTTGTGGGCGTTTTAGTATTTATTTTTAGAGAGATAAGAGGAAAATAAAAGGGGCAAACGCCCCAATGTATTATCTTATGACCACTTCTCTGCCAGTAAGCCTTAGTATCAATACTACCAAGAGTACTATCACCAATACAGCTATCACAAGACCAAGACCATCTCCACCCGCTTGTAGCTTTTTAGAAGAATTTGCTAAAAGCTTCAGCTGTTCATTGTTCATGGTGTTTAGCTTTTGTTTAACCTCTTCAGGGCTCATACCATATTCTTTTAGCTTTTGAGCTACTATCTTGTTCTCAAGAGCTTTTTGTATTTGCTTGATATACTCTTGTCTCTTGGTGTTTGAAGATAAGAGTATGCTGGTTGGTGCTTTTGATGGGGCTAAAGCTGCCAAAGCTGGGGAAGCATTGTAAAACAAAGTCCAAGATGCTAAAACTACGGCGATCTTCTTGAAATTTTTCATAAAAACCTCCTACCATATTAATTGAAATTTATTATATCACTATTTATCTGCAAAAGATTTGATATTATACTATAGTTATACTATAATTATAAAATGGGTTTAAGATTTTTAACTTCAGGTGAGTCTCATGGACAAACGCTTATTTCTATCTTAGAAGGACTTCCTGCAAATCTGGACATAGATATAGATTTTATAAACAACGAGCTAAGAAGAAGACAAGGAGGATATGGAAGAGGCGGGCGCATGAAGATAGAGCAAGATACTGCCAACATATTATCTGGTGTGAGGTTTGGTAAAACTATAGGCTCACCTATAGCCATAGAGATTAAAAACAAAGATTGGGAAAACTGGCAAAACAAAATGGCTCCTTTTGGAGAAAAGCCAGAAGACTTTAAAGATTTTACAAAACCACGCCCTGGTCATGCAGACCTGGTGGGCGGTATAAAATACAATCAAAAGGACTTAAGGAACATCTTAGAGCGTTCTTCCGCCAGAGAAACCGCTTCAAGGGTAGCTGTTGGTGCTTTTTGTAAGCTTCTATTAAAAGCTCTAAACATACATATATATAGCTATGTGGTAAGTGTAGGAGAGATATCAACTAGCATCATCCACGAAGATCCTATTCTAAACGCAGAACAAGCCGAAAAATCTGTTATAAGGTTTGTAGACCCATCAAAGGACAACGAGCTAATGGAATATATAGACAAAGCTAAGGAATCTGGTGAAAGCTTAGGAGGTATCTTTGAAGTGGTGGCTATCAATGTACCACCTGGTATTGGATCTTATATCCAATGGGATAAAAGAATTGATGGGGATATTGCAAAAGCTATTATGAGTATCCAAGCCATAAAAGGAGTGGAGATAGGACTTGGTTTTGAATCTGCTAAAAGGATAGGTTCAAAGGTGATGGACGAGATAGGATATGACAATGGATATTTTAGATATTCTAACAACCTTGGAGGTACCGAAGGGGGTATGACAAACGGTATGCCTATTGTGGTAAGAGCTGCCATGAAACCAATACCCACTTTGATGAATCCATTAAGAAGCGTAGATATCATATCAAAAGATCCTTTAAAAGCAGGAAAAGAACGAAGCGATGTGACAGCTATAGCAGCGGCATCTATAGTAGGAGAAGCTATGTTAGCTTTTGTAATAGCTTATCATATATTAGAAAAATTTAGTGCAGATAACATGGAAGAGCTTATAATAAGATATAATGAATATATTAACTATGTGAGGTCGTTTTGATGAAGATGGCTGTACCTATAACGGATTTTGATTTTGATAATATGCTTTTAAAAGCCCAAAAAGCAGATATTTTAGAGTTTAGGGTGGATTCTTTTTCCAACAAAGACCCTAAATATGTTTTGTGGCTTTTAGAAAAAGCAAAAAAATTACATTTTGAGATAATACTAACCATAAGAAGCCAAAAAGAAGGTGGGTCTTATGTGGAAAATAGACTAAATCTTTTTGAAACCTTAGCTCCTTTTGTGGATTATATAGATATAGAGCTCTCTTCTATAGATATAATAGCATACGTATCGCGCATTGCCAAAGAAAATGAGAAAAAACTAATCGTATCCCATCACAACTTTGAGCTTACCCCTGCAAACTTTGTGATAAAAGAACTCATAAGAGAGGCTTTAAGATATGGAGATATCCCAAAGCTTGCTTTCAAGGCAAACTCTTACGAGGATGTGGCAAGGCTTATGTGTGTGGGAAACTCTTTTGAGGATAAAAAAATATTGATAGCTATGGGAGAATACGGCAAGATTTCAAGAATAGCTGGTTTTATCTTTGGGTCATTCATAACTTATGCATATATATTAAAACCAAATGCCCCAGGACAGCTGTCCCTAGAAGAAGCTATAGCTCTTAGAGATTTATTTTATAAGCTAACTTTCTAAGAGTTTTTTTACGTTTTCTTGAATGGTTTTTGATATGCCAAGTTTTTTTAGCTTTTCCTGGTCAGATTTTATAAAATCATAAAGACTATCAAAATGTCTATATATAATCTCTCTTTTCACTTTGCCCACTCCTTTCACTTTTGATAAAGCATCTTTTATAAACTCTTTAGATCTTACATTTCTATTGTAAGTGATGGCAAATCTATGGGCTTCATCTCTTAAAAGCCCGAAAACTCTATATAAGGTTTGATTGTTTTTTATGGGTATGGCAAGTCCATCTTCTGTGTATATTATCTCTTCTTCCTTTGCCAAAGAGCATACATAAGTATTTAATAGGAAACTCTCTTTTACTTCTATGCCCATAGAAAGTTGTCCTTTACCACCATCTATTAACCACATGTCTGGCATTGAGTCTTCTTTTGGTACTATGCGCCTTGCTCTTCTTGATAAAACCTCTTTTAAAGAGGCAAAATCATCTATATAATTCACAGTTTTAACCCTATAGCGTCTATATTTGCTCTTATTGAGAGCCCCGTTTTCCCATACCACCATAGAACCCACTGTAAATGTTCCACCAAAATGACTTATATCAAAACACTCTATTAGTTTTGGGGCTTTTCTTAAAAATATTTTCTCAAACTCCTTGTTAAAATCTTCTACGTTTTGTGTATAAATTGTATTTTTCTTTATAATCTTTAAAAGTCCTTCTGGTATGTTTTGACCAAAGGCGATATCTTTTCTTCTGGATTTCATAAACTTTTTAAAATCCTCTTCCAAGCTAAAATTGGTAACAAGTTTCTTAGGTATTAGGTTTGATAAATAGTATGTGCCAAGTATCTCACCAGGATTAACGATGGCATCTTGATTTATGTTAAATTCTTTATGAGCCACTAATCTATGATTTCTTATTATAAAAAGCCAAATACTTTTATAATCAAGATAAAATATATCAGCCTCTTCTATATCGTAAGAAAAAACCCCTTGACCTTGCACTAAATTTTGAAGTACCGACACTTGGTCTCTTAAAAATGCCGCTTTTTCAAAAGCCATGTTTGAGGCATATTTTTCTATCTTCTCATGAAGGATTGGAAGTAACTCTTTCACATTGCCAGATAAAAATCCTTTGGCGGATTTTACACTTATGGCGTAATCTTCTTTGGATATCAAATTAGCACAAGGACCAGAACAAAGTCCAAGATGATAATCCATACAAGGGGTATCTCTTTTTGGTATGGGATCGCATGTGCGTAGCCTGAAAGTGGAATGTATGAGCTTTTTTATCTTAAAAGCCTTGTTCATATTTAAAAACGGGCCAAAAGCTTCACCTTCATCAAAGTTTTCCCTGGTGATCTTTATGGTAGGGTGTTCCTCTTTGGTGATAATAATCACTGGATAACCGCTTCCATGCTTTAGCAATACATTATATTTTGGTTTGTGGGTTCTTATAAGGTCCATCTCCAAAAGAAGAGCTTCATATTCGTTGTTGGTGATAATCCATTCAAGTCTTGAAGAACGTCTAAAAATGTTGTCTTCTTTGGTGGAAGTCTCTCGCTCTTTTAGATGTTGAAGCAGTCTTTTCCTTAAATTTATAGCTTTTCCTATATAAATATAATGCCTTTGATTCTTGAAAATATAAACACCTGGTTCTTCTGGAGCTTTCTCTATAATAATCTCAAAATCCATAATCTATAATAAAATCCATAAAAACCATTTTGTCAATAGAAAATATACTTTTATAAGTTAAAGTCAAGCTCTAATAAAATATACTCTTTGGTCCTTTTCCCCAAGAAATTGTGTAAGCTTACATTGTTGGAACAAAGGAGGTATAAGCTTGAGCTGAGGAAAAAGGCTATGGACTTTGCAAGACGGATTTTAAAGACTAAAGAAGAAGATAAATATGCCAGTTTAGCAGAACAGGCTACAATCCATTAGAATTAAGAAAATTCTTATATACCACTAATGCAGTTGAAAGTATAAACTCTGGTATTGAACTTATTAAGGAAAGCTGTAAACATTAAATTTGAGTTATGTTAAAATGATTTGCACAATTTATTGGAGTAACTTCTCATCACTCCCTCCCCTTCTCAAAACTCTGCCCTTATACCACCAGATATAGTAAAAGGTGGTGCTAAATAGTAGCTACCTGAGGTACCTCCAGTACCTATATATCCTATGTATTTTTTATTGGTTATATTAAATAGGTTTATAAAAGCATAATACTTTTTACCAAATAGATGAAAGTTTCTTGATATATTTGCATTAAAGACTGTATAGGAAGGTATTTCTTGAGTATTGGTGGAATCTCCGTATCTTGAACTTTCATATATCATATATGGAAATATGTCAAATCCAAAGAGTTTATAATCCACTCCAAGCTTGAACATATACTTTGGTACATTTGGAAGCTGATTGCCAGCTACATTCAAAAACTCGCTTCCAGAGTAGTATCCATTGTCAAACTTTGATCTGTTGTAAGAAAGAGAGCTTATTATGTTTAGGTTTTTAATGGGGTCAGAAGTAAGAAGTATCTCATAGCCATAAGCTTTTACTTTACCAACATTTTGTGGATATGTGATGTTTGGATTATTTGGCTCAGCAAAATACTCTATCTTATTCTTATAATCTACATAGTATATGTCTGGTTTTATATAAAGTTTTGGTAGATTTATATTTAAACCAAGATCATAAGTATCAGCTTCTTCTGGGGATAAATTATTGATAATCTCTTGAGAAGTTGTTCCAGGTGGTGGTGAACCTTGATAGTCTCCTGGTACTTGAAAGTTTTTAGCATAGTTAAAATATGCAAATAGCATTTTATTAAAGTGATATCCTAAGGATAGACTTGGTAGTAATTTTCTATAAGTTCTTGAATAAGTGTTATTTGGGTTAACCTGAAGACCAGAATAGTTAAATATATCATCTCCAGAGAAGTATGGTAGATTGTTTGTATAAAAATCTGTATATCTTCTTTCTACAGATGGATATTTTAAACCAACTTCTATATCAAAACCTTTTGGATTTTTATAAGAAACCAAGATATATGGAGAGTTTGTAATAGTATAAACATCATCTATATAACCATAGTTATTAAAACTTTCTACCACATAGGGTAATGTCTGAGTTATTTTAAAGGCCTTATTGAAGTCCTCTAAGTGAGCTCTTTCATACCAATATCCTAGGTCAAATCCGATAGATTTAAACTCAGTGTGAAAAGAAGCTATAAAACCAGGTCTGTGGGTGTAATTTTCAGATTCTGAGTAATGTAGATAATTATAATAATATGCGCTACTTCCATATCCTTTGCCTATCCAGTAATATGGTTTTAGTGATATATAAGTACTTGGAGATATGTCTAAGCTTATGTCTCCCCTGAACTCATAGTTAGTGTAAGGATTGTGGAAAAATTTGTAATAGTTAGCATCTTGTTGTAAATTGCCAGTGAAGGCTGGTAAAAAGTCATAGGTGGTGTAGTTTGATAGATTTAGAGCTTGCTGATAATTTAGAGATCTATAATAGTAATTAACTTGTGTATTTTTATCCATGTAAAATTTTATATGTAATCTATTTAGATTGGCATTCCAACCGAAAGCCACATGATCTCTAAACTTTGGATCTTGACCTACTCCTGTAAACTTATTAGCTTGTGCATGGGAGTAAGACATGAAAAATCTTGAGTTCATAAGAGGCAAAAATCCACTATCTGCTCTTACAAAAGTTTTCTCATAGCCATAAGAACCAAAAGATTGTTCTAAAGTAAGTGTTCTATTATATCTTGGAGCTAGGGTGGTAAGACCTATTCTACCACCTATATTAGAATAAAGAGGACTTTTAGGTCCCAATCCACCTCTGTTAATAGTTTCTACTTGTAGATTCTCAAGATCCATATATTCGTTTGGATAAAGAGCATAGTTCCCAGAGTCATTTAGAGGCATACCATCCATGGTTAATCCTATTTGATTGTTATTAAATCCTCTTATGGTTATCTCACCACCAGCTAAACCATAAGGATCTTGGGTTTGGAAGTTTACAGAAGGTAAGAGCTCTAAAGCCTGAAATACGTTTGCTCCACCACTAGAAGTAAGTTTTTGTATAAGTTTTCTAGTAACTTTCTCCTTTGGTTTTGTGATATTTTTGCTTTTAACATAGCTTTGAGTACTTTGTTTTTTCTCCTTGTTACCTTTTACATTAACATTTATCATAGGCGTATTTTCTTGTGCGTAAGAAAAGCAAAAAATACCAAGAGCCAAACCAGTTACATAGCTAAGCCTAAATTTCATATGCACCTCCGCTTTAGGATCAAGCAAATTATAATTAATAATTGTTAATTTTTTATTAACAATTTCTATACAAAAATTAACAAAATCTTAACCAGAAATTAACCAAATTTTAATATTTAGCATGTATAATTCTGAGAAATAAATTTTTGGAGGTTTAACAAGTATGAGAAAGAGGCTTATCTATCTGTGTGTTGGTATCTCCTTATTTTACGTAGAAGCTTTTTCTAAGACAGAAAAAGAGATAAATGTAAATGTCTCTTCTAGTAGTTATACCAAAAACAAAGAAACTAAAAAAGAAAAAAGGTATAAAAGAGAACTCCTTAAGCTAAAGGATAAACATGTTTTTAAATCCACATATAGCATAAAGGTGATAAAGGGAAAGCAACTCCAAGTGGCAGGTCCAGCAGGTGGTTCTGCTCAAGCGCTATCGTATGCTCCAGGTGTAGCTATAAGCAGTTTTGGATTTAATGGTTCTAGAAAAGCCTCTATAGTATTAAATGGTATAAGACAAGGATGGGGTGGATTTACGGGAGCTACTGGTATAGACAATGGTTCTATAGGTATAACCTTTGATGGTGTTCCAATGGTCAACCCTGCCACTGGTCTTTGGGAATCAAATCAAATACCTCAATTAGACGTAATCCAAGGTATAAGGGTTATATACGGTCCCGGAAATCCAAAAAGTAGATGGTATAACAATTTAGGAGGTCAGATTGAATTTATACCACTACAACCCACTAAGCAGATGGGTGGTTTTGTGGATATGTCTTATGGTAGTTTTGATACTCAAAATATTTTTGGCGCTTTTAATACAGGAGATATAAAAGGATGGAGAACAGTTGTTGCCTTTGGAGCAGGAACAGATCATAGCTATATAAAATCTGCAGATGGATACAATTATCCATCAACAAACTATGCATTTTATGCAAAAACCAAGAAAGTATTCTTAAATGGTGATGGAGACTTATCTTTTGGTGTTTATGCATCTAGATCTGTATACTGGAGAGAGCGCCCTGTACCTATATCCCCAATACCAGGCATTACAGTAGACCGAACACCAAACACTCCTCTTCTTAGCCAAGCTACCACAGGCTTTTATACAGCTCCTAATTTTGATGTATTACACAAAAGAGATGAAAATGAAACCCGTATAGTGTATTCAAAAATAAACATAAACTTAGACAAAAACTTAAGCTTACATAACCTCATATGGTATAGATTTGGCAAAAGACTCCATATAAACTATAGCAACTATGGTACTACTCCATCGGGAGAGCCAGGCTCTACTTCTGCATACGAGTACAATAATCCTACAACAAATGTGTATGGCGATAAACTATACATGGAGTTAGACAAATTTTATCATAACAATATAGCCTTTGGCGGATATTTCATATACACAAGATATAATTCTAGAAACGCTTTTTGGAATCCTGCAGTGGAACTTGCTCCTGGTGTTTTTGGAAGTGCAAGCGTGCCAAACGCCAAATATAGAAGTAATTATTGGGATGTTACTGATTTAGCTGCATTTTTACAAGATAGAATCACTTTTGACAAATTTAGTATAGAACCAGGTATAAGATGGGTAGATTTTAAAACTGATTATAGCAATGATACTTGTTCAGATTTTTCGTTAGCTTGCCAATTAAATCCAAGTGGTAACGAAGGTAAGCTCTCTTCTACTCATACAGATTTTTCTCACTTAGAACCGTCTATAAGCTTATCCTATGAACTTTACAAAGGTATTTCCATATATGGAAACTATGCAGAAGCCTATAAAATACCAGAAAACGGTGGTGGAGGTGGTCCTTATCAATCTGTGCCTGCCTCGGAACTTCATTTAGAAAAGTCTCAGCAGTATCAAATGGGTGTTAAGGTATTAGAAAATCATATAAAATATGGCCATAAAATATTTTTAGGAGCAAACTATTTCCATATGCTATTTACTCATCTTTTCTTTCCGATATACGATGCAAATGGAAATTATTTAGGAGATGGAGCTGGTGATTCTGTTTATAAGGGTGTAAACTTATTCGCAGATTATTATCCTACAAGAAAATTGTATATATGGACAAACGCCACTTTTGAAAAAGCAAATTTTCCTAACTACACTTTTACCAATGCAAATGGCCAAGTTACAAACGCTGGAAACTTACCAGTATCTTATGTGCCAAATACTTTGTTTAACTTAGGCGTTTCTTATCATTACTTAGTTAACTATTTTGGTGGTACTATAATAACTCCATCTGCGTGGTTCCAGTATGTAGGGTCTCAGCATATATTTAACAACCTTACTGGTTTACCTGATAATACCTCTATGCCAAGCTATAACACTCTAAATGCTAGCTTAGAATTTGAAATCTTACCCACTTTAAAACTATCAAAACAGGCTAAGCTAAAGGATGTAAAGCTAACTTTAACTGCTTTAAATATAACTAACAAAAAATACAATGAGTTTGAATATATATCAAGTGGTGGGCTTTACGGTACTCCAAACGGTGGTTATATATTAGCTTACCCAGGCATGCCGTTTACAGCCTATGTATCTTTGAGGGCAGATTTTTAATGTTTATTAATAAAAAATTAACAATATGCTTATATAATGGCTTTTAGGAGGACGCATATGGATTTAGGTATGCTTCATGAGTTTGTTTTTGCTTTGATGTTTTTGATGTTTTTGGTATCAAACTATGTAATAATTATGAAATTTATTCAATTTCGCAAAAAGCCAAACACCTCTTTCGGCGAGGTTTCTTCTTGGATGCATTCCTTCAAAGATGGGTTGTGGTGGCTTGACTTTTGTGCTACTACATCCCCTTTGGTGGGGCTTTTAGGAACCATAATGGCACTTATTGAAGCTTTTCAAAGATTGTCCGCCATGGGTATATCTGGAGCTACGGAGATTACCAAAGCTATAGGTTTTGCCTTAGTGGCCACTGCTATAGGTATCTTATTATCTTTGTGGAATTATTTTTTCTTTAAATTTTTTAATTCCAGGCTTGGCCTATATAAAGATAAGACCAAGAATAAACTAATTCAGGAGCTACTAGCATGAAAGAAGATAAAAGATATTTAGCTCTTCTTCTCTTAGAAGACGAGTATGAAGAGAAAGAAGAAATCCAGATAATACCTACTATAGATGTGATGATGTTTTTGTTGGTATTTTTTATACTATATACTCTAAATGTTATACCTATGTTCCGGCAGTCTATAGTGCTTCCCTCTACCAAAACGGCACAAAAAGATAATATTAAAAAAGTGTTCAAAGTATTTGTAGATGCAAATGGAAATATTAGTGCGAAAGGCAATATATACGGCTTAAATGCTATTAAAAACTATATAAAAGAAAATAAAAACCAAATAAGTTCTATACTTATAATAGCAGATAAGGATTGTAAACTTGATAAAATAATGCATCTTTTAGATATCTTCAAAGAAGAAGGTATAGCTAATGTTGGTATAGCAAGTAAAAAACAATGAATAACATTATTGACGCAAGAGAAAAGACAACTGCTATAACAGGTAGTTTAATACTAAGTTTAGCTATAGCACTAAGTATATACTATATAAAACTTCCTCTGATTCCAAAAGAAAAAACAAAATATATAAAACTTCAAATAGTGGAGTACAATGAACCAAAACTAAAACCTATTACAAAACCACAACCCCATAAACAAATAAAAAAATCAACCAAACATATAGAAAGAAAGCCAATAGAAAAACCTCAGCCAAAATTAGAAAAACCTAATATAAAGCAAGTAAAAAATAACATAACAACACCGACACCTATACCAGCACCACCTAAACCCATCAAAGAAGAACCTAAAAAACAAGTACAGCCACAACTCCAGCCTCAAATAAAGAATATGCCTAAAATATCTCTATCTTCTTCTCAACCAACAAAGCCAACCCCTTCAAATCCTCCAGTAAATTTGCTTGATGCTTACTTATCAAGAATTCAGGTTCTCATAGAAGAGCACAAGAGATATCCAAGAGAAGCTAAGAGATTTGGAGTACAAGGTAGAGTATTATTAAAAGTATATATATCAAAAGATGGTTATATAGAAAGTGTTTATGTAGTCAGAAGTAGTGGAAGCTATATTCTAGACAATGCTGCCAAAGAACTTATCGCATCTCTTAGAAAAGTACCTCCCCCTCCAGGTAAAAAAGCGCTCAGTTTTATAGTGGGCATAAATTACCATTTAGATGATGGAGATTAATCATCATCTTTTCCTATAAAGGCACTTATGGGTGCATGCTTTTCCTTGGCTAAAGTTTTTATATACTCCATTAGCTTCTTATATGCCAATATGCCTTTGTTAGCTATATATATTTGCTTTAGCTGTTCTTTAGAAGATACTTTTAATAGTGAAGTAGGGGTAAAAAGATCGCTAGTTTTTGGCTTATATTGATAAAGATATTCACCTTTTAATCCAAGCTTTTGCCTTAACTTTAGATCATCAGAACATGAACCTGGATTTATAGACATTTTTACTTCCATTGGTTTTACTTTTATTGGCTTAAAATTTGGTTTATTTGTCCATATATCATAAAAGCCATAAGCAGTTTGATCCCATTGAGACATAGGTCCTAAACCAAAGGCTAACTCTATAGTTTTGACTATATCCACTTGAGAATACTTTTTGGTATCGATATATCCTCTTTTTACCCAAGGAGATATAGCTAAAGCTAAGGTTCTATGAGCATCAATATGATCTACTCCTGACTGAGCATCATCTTCTGTAATCATTATAAGCATATGTTTGTAGTAAGGAGTATGTGAAAGATAATCTATAAATTTGCCTGTAGCGTGATCGTTATTAGCTACATAATATTTTGGTGTATAATAACAAGGGTTTAAACCCGCAGTATGATCATCTGGTAACCATATATAGATAAATCTTGGAAACTTATCCTCTTTTTGTAGTTTTTTAAGGTAATTTATAGCCTTTTTGGCTCTGTAAGTATCTAATATCATCCTGTCCCAGCCTGGATAGGGATAAGCAAGATACTTCTTCATTTTATCTGAAATATCCCCCTCTTGGTTTCTTGATACAAACTCTCCAAAATCCACAAAGCTTATATGATGTTTTAAAAGCTTGTTAAATAGGTATAAATTTCCTGGATAAGAAATCCAAGGATTTGAATATAATCCATTTAGGCTTTTAAGATCATGGTATATAACAAAAGGATTATCTGGTCCAGAGCCTACACTGCCCCATCCGCCACCATCGTATCTTTTTTGACCTATATAATCAGACCAACCTGGATTTTCCACTAGTCCTCTATGTGAATAATACATAGACCAAGCTTTCTGTACAAAATCAGAATCAGAGGCCCCAGTAGTCCATTGATGCCCTTGAGCAGTAACCTCACCATCTGCATAAAAATTTGCAAAAAGAGTATAATGATCCGCCAAATTAAATAGATTTGGTAGCTCTTTCTTAGTATAAAAAGCTAAGTGTGGATCTGCCCAAGCTCCAGCTTTTTTATAAGCACCAAAATCCTCATCAAAGGTTTTGTTTTCTCTTAATATAAAAACCACATATTTTATATGTTTGTGTAGAAAAGAAGATAGTTGTTTATTTATATTGTGTATTTTTTGGCGCTGTTGTAGTAAAAATCTATCGTCTCTTAAAGCTATATATGTATAATAATCATGATTTTTATAAAAATTCTCTAAGGATACCTTTTGGATAAGTCCATGCATCATGTTACCTACCCATTGGCCATTCACGTTTGGTCCAGAGCCCAAACCTTTAGCACTAACGATATAGAGATTATTTTTACCTAAATAGATGGACGTAGGATACCATCCTGTGGGTATATAGCCTAAAAATTTTTTTGCTTTTAGATCATAAACAGCTATATCATTATTGCCAGCGTTTGCTACAAATATTTTATAGTTTTTGCAAGCCAAGGCATCTGGATATGATCCGTATTTAGCACCTTCAAAAGGAGCATCGTCTAAATATCCAACACTATCTTTCTTGATATTCACCAAAGCTATTTTATCTATGTTAGTAAGAGCTATAGCTATCTTATCATCATTTAATTTACACATAGCTGTTGGATGGATTCCAGCTTTATAGTTTTTAGGGGATGTTTTATAACCAACCCAAATATACTTTTCTAATTTAAGGTCGTTTTTATTTAGTATTGCTATTTTATTGTCTCCCCATAGGCTTACTATAATTTTATTTCCTACTAAGAGTGCTTGATATGGGTAAGAGCCTACGTTTTGATATTTTATTTTTCCAGTTTTTAGATTTATCTTAGCTATAGCATTTGATAAAAGCCCTAATACATAAGCATTCTTCTCTTCTTTATCCGTTATCACATAGTCTGGATAGAAAAGCCTATGCCCATTTAAAATAGTACCTTGATAATAATATGGGTACTGGGTTTTTGGAAAAGGGTAAAATTTTAGATTATAAGATTTAACTAAGGATAGTTTGTCATCGTTTAAGCTAAATACTAACAGGTTATCAGAATATCCACCAGTTACATATATATGTTTAGTGGAAGGTCCTACAAACAAACCATTATAAAAGCTTTGATTTGGAATGCCTTTATCCGAATAATCCTTATAAGCTTTTAAGGTGTATACATGTTTCAGTGAATCAGCATCGTATAAAGATATGGTGTGAGCGGCTGTGGCACCGTTTGACAATACAAATAAAAATTTACCGCTCTTTTTTACAGCGCTAGGAAAATTTGGAGTACCATTTATAAGTCCAACAGGTGATACATACCTTGAAGTGGGAATTTGATGAGTATAGTTATATATATTAAACTGATTTACATAGACGGGCTCATTTAATATAAATATGCTACTTAAGTTATTAGCTAAACTAACACCAGTCAAAATCCACAACAAAGCTAAGAATCTCTTCATGGATAGTATTTAATCATAATATTGTTAAAATTATATTAAGTTTTTATAAATACTCTTTTTCAAACCATCTGTTAAATATCTCTATACCCCAGATGTGTTGTTTAAAGGGTTTTCCGTTTTCATATAAAAAGCCTAAAAACTTTTCTTTGAAAAATCCGTGTTCTTTGTTTATTTTAAGCCAGTATTTTAATAGGTCTTTTTTCTCTTTATAAAGCCACTCTATAAAGGGATATGAAAACCCTTTTTTACGTCTATAAACTATCTCCTGTGGTAAATATTTTATGGCTATCTTTTTTAAGAGGTTTTTATTGGTATTTGATATTCTTATATCATGGTGTATGTTTAGTACATACTCATGGAGTTTATGATCGAGCATTGGTGCTCTTAACTCTACGGAATGTGCCATAGACATCTTATCTATTTTCATCATAAGCACCTCTGCTATCCACATATAAATATCCACAAAATAATACCATATAGATATATGATTGTGATTATAAAACTTATATAGATTTTTAAAATGCTCTATGCTATCGTAAGACTCTAAAGAAGTAAGCTCTTTTAATGTAGAATCGTTAAAACACTCTCCAAAGCTCCTAAACACAACATCATTTGATGTAGCTCTTAAAAGTAGCTCTTTGTCTTTGGTATAATCTTCATGTTTTAGTATGTATTCTTTTAGATAATGTCTTAAATTTGGTTTTAGGCTTTCAATATCTTCAAAAGCCAAATACTTAAAATATATATCGTATCCAAAAAATAGCTCATCAGAGCCCTCACCCGAAAGAGCCACCTTTATATCATGTTTATGAATCTCTTTGGCAATCAGATATGTAGGCAAAGTGGCAGGATCATTTATAGGCTCATCAAGATAATAAACAATTTCATCTATAGTGTTTGTAAAATCCTTTGAGGATATAACTATCTCATGGTGCTTTGATTTTATATAATCTGCTACCATCTTAGCATAGGGAAGCTCGCTATATTCTTTGTATTCATCATAACCTATTGAGAATGTGTTTATAGGTTTTTGGCTTATCTTGGCATAAATAGCACTCACAAACGATGAATCTATACCACCAGAGAGTAAAGAAGCCACTTCCACATCCGATACAAGCCTCAATTCCACAGATTCTATAAGTTTTCGCTCTATATCTATTATTATCTTATCTTCCTCTTGGTATTCTTTGTTTATATAATCAAGGGGGTTATAATATCTTTCTATTTTAAGTTTGTTATCTTTTAAAAACCCAAAACAAGAAGCAGGTAGTTTTTTAATATCCCTATACATGGTTTTATCCACTTGAGGGGCTAAGTATCTAAGATAATCTACAAGAGCTTCTTCATCCACAAAGGGTTTTTTATCGAAAAACTCTATCAGAGCTTTTATCTCGGAAGAAAATATAAACATATTTTTATAAAATGTGTAATAAAATGGTTTTTTACCAAATCTATCCCTTGCTATAAAAAGTTCATTGGTTTTTTTATCGTATATGGCAAAAGCAAACATGCCTCTAAGTTTGTTTAAAATCTCAATACCAAAATATCTATAGCCTTTTAAAATTACCTCTGTATCTGTATGAGAGTTAAAAGAGATTCCTCTTGATATCAAAAAATCCCTTATCTCTTGATAATTGTAAATCTCTCCGTTGAAAACGATAATAAGATTATCATCCACCATCGGTTGATTGCCTTTTTCGGAAAGGTCTATGATGGATAGTCTTCTATGTCCAAGGATTATATTTTTATCTTCGTATAGTCCATCAGCATCTGGTCCTCTATGGGATATCTTTTTTAGGGCTTTTAAAAAAATATCTTTATATAAACTTGCATGTTCTCCAATAATTCCAAGTATTCCACACATACTTATAGTATACTACATACGATATGTAGACTCAATTTTCAATATGGATTATATATGATAAGGTTTAATTGAAAATCATGGCTTGAAAAATATAGATTGCTAAAAATATTTTGATATATAATATAAGTCTATGATTTGGTTTGATATTGTAACTCCAAAAGCAGCGCTATTTTTCTCTCCTGTTATTAAAAGCCTTAAAACCAAAGGTGAGGATATTGTTATCACTACTAGAAAATCAGAGGGTTATGATGAGATCGTGGAGCTTCTTGATATGCTTGATATAGGCTATCATGTGGTGGGTGGGTTTGGTGGAGGCACACTAAATGGGAAACTTCATGCCAGCATTCAAAGAATGCATGAAATAGCTAAGCTTCTTGATAATTATAACCCAAGCGCTTTGGTAAGCATTTGTTCTGTAGATGCAAATAGAGTGGCTTTTGGGCTTGGTATACCGATAGTGAATTTTTACGATATACCTTTGTCTGATTATAAATCAAACTTTAAAAAGGCTCTTCCACAAGCAAGGCTAACATTACCTCTTTCTAAAATAGCTCTAAAACCTTTTGTGGTGCCAGATGATATATTTTATAGGTTTGCATTAGACCATGATCAAGTGATAACTTATGATTTTATAGACCCACTTATTTGGCTTTATGATTTTAAACCAGATATAAACTATGTAAAAGATGTGATGAAAATCGCAACAGATAAACCCATCATAGTGATAAGAGAAGAGGAGTTTAAAGCTTCTTATGTGATGAAAAAATACAGCCTTTTATACGATGGGCTCATGAGTCTAAAAGATAAGATAGATGCCACTTTTGTGATAATACCAAGATACGAAGCAGAGCACCTAAAAGAGCTGTTTGATTTTGCCATCATATTGGAGAAAAAATATATCATACAGCATCTTTTGGCTTATGCATCGCTTTTTATAGGTGGAGGTGGTACCATAAACTTAGAAGCCACATACTTT
>DDOS01000112.1:0-12937 GCA_002341805.1 Aquificaceae bacterium UBA2488
TATAGTGGTATAAGATATGCTGCTCCTTTGTATGCTATATTTTCACTGGTTTTTGCTATAAGCCTTTATAAATTTGAAAATCTTATGTTAAAATTTTTCTACTTTGCTATAATCTTTAAATACATAGCCCTTGGTGTAGCTTTTCCCATAAACTATATATATATCAGAGAAAATCCAGATGTTGTATCAAAAGATGTTTATGGTCTTACCATAAAAAGAGGTATACCGCTATACTGTGATGATNNTGATGTTAAAATCCATAAACCTATTTTATATCCACCTAAAAATCTAACATATGGATGTGTATTTACTGCAAACCCATCAAAATATAAGGATTTTAAGATAATAAGAAATTATGAAAATTCCGATTATCTGGTATGTAGGTTTTGATTTGATATCATTGAACTGCGTTAGATGTTGTGGTAAACTTCAGATATAAAAATTTTTAGGAGGTTTTATGAAAGTAGCTTTTTGTGAATTAGNNAATTAGAAGGGTGGGAAATGCCTTTTATAGAAAAGTTTGTGGAAGAAAACGAGTTAGAGCTTGCTTGTTTTTCCAATGAAACTATCGATAGTGTTAAGATACCAGAGGATATAGATATATTAAGTGTATTTATATACTCAAAGATTACCAAGGAAGTTATTGACTCTTTACCAAATTTAAAACTTATAGCCACAAGATCCACTGGTTTTGACCATATAGACATAAGCTATGCAAAATCAAAAGGTATAATCATATGCAATGTCCCTTCTTATGGAGATGAGAGTGTGGCTGAGTATTCTATCATGCTAATGCTATCTTTAGCTAGAAAGCTAAGAGAGACTATAGAAAACACTGAAAAGGGTATATACAAAGCCTCTTCTTTAAGAGGTATAGAGCTACGAGGTAAAACCCTTGGCATAATAGGAACAGGTAGGATTGGTGGAAGAGCTGCCACTTTGGCAAAATGTATGGGTATGAATGTAATATGCTGTGATGTAAAACCCAATCAAAAACTCATAGAAGAGGGTTTTAAATATTTACCTTTGGAGGAGCTTTTGGGAACATCTGATTTTGTAAGTCTTCATGTGCCATATTTACCATCCACTAACCATCTTATAAATATGGATAATATTAAGCTTTTTAAAAAAGGAAGCTTTTTGGTGAATACATCAAGGGGTAAGGTAGTAGAAACAGAGAGCATTATATATGGTCTTAGAAATCATATACTATCTGGTGCTGCTATAGATACCTTTGAATCTGAAGAGATTGTGATGGAAGAACACCTTATCTGGAAAGAAGAGATACCTGCTGATTCTCTCAAAAAGGCTCTTGAGATCACATATCTTATGAAACATCCAAACGTGATTATAACTCCCCACAATGCTTACAACACTCAAGAAGGTCTTCAAATCATATTAGAAACTACCCTTGATAATATAAAATCCTTTTTACAGAATAGACTTAAGAATGTTGTGATGTAAACAATGACCCAGAATCCATAAAAATGTATATAATAATATTGTGAATTCTAAAAGTTTTAAACTGGGTGTTTTTGTGCTTATAAGTGCCATAGCTTTTGCTTTTATGGCGGTTAGTTTTAGTGGTATAAGATATTTCTTTGAGAAAGAAAATACCTATGAAGCTGTTCTAGATAACGTTCATGGTTTAAGCGTGGGGGCACAGGTAAGAGTAAATGGTGTAAAAGCAGGAAGGGTAAAGGATATAAAGTTTCAAAACGGTAAAGTTTTAGTGGTTTTTACTATAAAACAAGGTATACCCCTATACAAAGATGCGGAAGTTTCTATAGGTACATTGGGACTCATGGGAGATAAGTATGTGGATGTAGAAGAGGGGCATTCTATATACGGAGAGCTTCCTCCAAATAGCATGATAGAGAATATAGGGGCTTCGTCCGACACAGGTACTCTTATCAAAAACTTAAACGATACCGCCAAAAACTTTTCGGTGGTGGCCTCGAACTTAGCAGACATTATATCCCAAAACAGAGATCAGATAGAGGGTATTATCCAAAATCTCGATGCTCTTACCAAAAACCTAAACAATGTAGTGGTTCAAAACCAACAAGCTCTAAAAGGTACCATATCAAATCTTGACATGCTCACATATCAGTTAAATCTCACGCTTCCTCAGACTATAGTGGATATAGATAGAACCGCCAAAAACTTAGAACAGATCACAGGTCAAAATAAAGAGGACATAAGACAGCTTGTTTTAAATTTAAAAGCTCTATCAGAAAACTTAAAGGATCAAACCCCTATCTTGATGGCAAATCTTAATACTTTATCAGAAAACCTTAACACCTTAGTGGTATCAAATCAAAATGGTATCCATGAATCTATTCAAAATTTTAGTACTCTTAGTAAAAGCCTAAAACAAAGCTCTGATGAGTTGAATCAAGTCCTTGCTAAAATCAATAACGGTCAAGGTACCCTCGGCAGGCTTGTCAATGATAAAAGTTTGTATGTTAATGCCAATAACGCTTTATCCTCTTTCTCTGGACTTGGTAGGGTGGTTAAAAACTCAAATCTTTATGTAGGTGGTAGGTTTGAGCTATTCCCATCAGGTCAATCTAAAGGTATTTTATCCTTGAAGCTTCAACCTAACAACAAATCTTACTATCTTTTTGAGATTGTGGGCAATTCTATGGCTCATATGACTACCCAATATGTAAACTATCAACCCCAGACGATATATGAATACAAACCTCAATACACTTTAGAGTATGCGAGTATTTTCAACGATCCATTCTTTAGACCAGGTAAATCTCAGTTTGTAATAAGAGGTGGTTTAAAAGAATCCACTGGTGCAGTAGGTCTTGATTATGTTTATAACAATAGGCTAACATTTACATCGGATTTATGGAATTTTAACAGACATGTTTATCCTACGATGCCAAATTTAGAGCCTGATCTTCAAATAGGTGCTACTTATCAAGTGTTTGGACCATTGTTTATAAGAGGTGGCGTGACAGATATATTAAACTCGCAGCTAAGAGGTGGATTCATAGGAGCTGGCCTTGTGTTTACAGACAACGATTTGAAATATCTACTTGGTGCTATAAAGCTCCCTTAAAATCTTTCAATACATCTTCTAAGATGAGTTTTGCAGGATCTTCTTTTGGAATTAAAAGCTCTTCTAATTTTTTGAGAGTTTCTATACGCTTATCATACATAATATCCTTAACCTTGTTTTGTTTGCTTTTAATAAGATTATCTATTGTATTTTCAAAAGCTTCAAAAGAGTCTATGATGTAAGCGTATTCTATAGCCAATTTACCTATTTGATTTAAATCCTGATGGTCTTTAGAATCAAAGAATATTAAAGGTTTCATAGTGGCTATAGGATATTCTATCAAGAAAGAAAGTCCATCTGTTAACAGGGTATCTGATTTTTTAAATATCTCAAAATAATCTCCACCTTCATAAATCTCTACATTTGGCAAATAAGATAGCTCTTTTACAAAATCATCGTATTTTTCTTTATACATAATCTCATGTTCATGCAAAGCTCTTCTTAGGAAAGGATGTGGTTTATAGATGAGCTTGATATCTTGCCTTCTTTTAATAAATGCAAACATATCTTTGTATATTTTATGAAAAACTCCAAAACCAAGCCATCTTCTTGCTATGCTGTGATGGGGTGCCCATATAAGGTTAAATGTATATGAGGGGGTTTCATATGTGATGCTTTCCCTTAGGGTTTTTAGTTTGTAAAGTTTTGAGCTTCCTACTACTTTTACATTTCTGGCTTTTAATATCTCATACTTTTTAAAATACTGTTTATCAAGCTCTGTCTGAGCGTATATCCTGTAAGTGAGGTTGTGAACATAGGAGTTAAAATGCAAATCATCTTTTTCTGGTTTAAAATACTCTACAAGTGTTATAGGATAGTAGGGCACATACAAAATTTTAGCAAACATCAAATAAGGGACTTTTAGAGCAAGTGGCCTATCATCATCCCAAGGGCTTTGGATAAATATATAATCTGGGTTTAAGCTAAGGATTATATCAAGAGCGTAATAAGAATTTTCCATATCGATAGTAATATGTTCTATGCCTTTTTTAGTAAGTTCATAAGAAGCCTCTTTTGCTCCTGAAAGTATCATGGGGTCTTTAAAGTGGTTGTTTATTACGATGATATCTGTGTTTACTTCATCATAGTCTTTAAATGTGTTATATATATCTTCTATATTGTAAAAAGCCTGAATATGATGCACTAAAAATATTACCTTTGGCTTAGTGTTTGATCTTATTTTTCTTGATATTGTATAAACGCCCTGCTGAAGCGTATGAAAATTTTGATAGCTTTGAAAAAACAAATCATTTTTTAGCTTTTCTATATTGCCTACAGTATACATTTCAAGATTGTTAAGCCTTTCTATAATGGCTTTTTGATTTATTATTATCTCTTGAAGTTGTGTACTTAGAAATCTTAAATCTATTGACTCATCATCCATAGTCTTATTATATCAATCAAATATAAAGAAAATATAAATCTTAATAAAGTCTTAACAAAAACCATATACTATATATAAAATGATTGTTTTTAGAGTTTTGTTTTTTGCTCTGTTTAGTATTTTATTTTTAACGATATCTTTTTTGGTGGATATAATTTTAAAAGACTCTAAGAAAAAAAGAAAAATATTTATAAAAAATGCTTCTATCTTTGCTAAGATTTGTTTAAAGGCTTTTAATATAAAAATAAACATAAAAGGGGATTTTGATAAGAGTACAAACTATGTCATAGCTCCAAATCATCTATCTTATTTGGATATAATAATACTAATGAGTTATTTTGAAGCGGTATTTTTATCTACAGATGAGGTTAAAAGCACAAAGGTATTTGGAAAAATTGCGGAGTATGGGGGAGCTATTTTCATAGATAGGACTAAGAAAACAGATGTAGGTTTAAAATCCAAATACATTGAGGATATACTAAAAGATGGGTCTAATATGGTGATATTCTTTGAAGGAACTAATTCGGATGGTTCTTGTGTATTGCCTTTTAAAAGCTCATTTTTTGAGCCTATAATAAAAGCTCAAAAACCCATACTACCAGTTTGCATAAAATATTTAAAAGTAAATGATGAAGATATAAACTCCTCCAACAAAGATTTGATATTCTATTATGGAGATATGAAGCTTTTTAATCACCTTATTGGTTTTTTGACAAAGGTAAGAAGCTTAGAAGTTAGTATAGAGATACTTTCTCCTTCACAAACTCAGTTTTTTGATAGAAAGACTATATCAAAGACGATTCATAAAGAGATATCGGCTAAATATTATGAATAATCCATTCTCTCATATAGATAATCTTGGTTTTAACAAATATCATTTTAAAAACCTAATAGTATCTGCGATGGGTACTTTTACAGATGGATATGACCTTACTGCTCTTGGACTTGTGCTTCCTTTTGTATTATCTTCTTTTGGTATACACTCTATAAATTCTAAAGAAGGTATATTTTGGGCTACATGGCTAAATGCAATCCCTATATTTGGGTTTTTTGCGGGTGCCCCTGTTTTTGGGGTTTTATCCAACAAAGGTCGTAAAAAGCTATATGGTATAGATGTATTTTTGATGGGGCTTGGGGCTTTTTTACAGATATTTGCAAATTCTTTAGAGACGCTTGCTTTATTTAGATTTATAATGGGTATTGGCCTTGGGGCAGATTATGTATTATCTCCTATGATACTTGGGGAAACCACCAGTGTAAAATATAGAGGAAGATTATTAGGTATCGGCTTTGGTGGTTTTTGGCTTTTGGGGTCATTGATATCAAGTTTTGTAGCCATTATTTTAAAGCATTTTTTAGATATACATATAATATCTCAAGAGTTATACTGGAAATTGGTGCTTGGGCTTGGTTTTGTACCTCCTATAAGCATACTTTATTTAAGAAGAAAAATGCCAGAGACTCCAAGGTTTATAGCAAGGATCTTGGGGGATGAAAAATCTTTTAAAGAGCTTGTTTATGATATAGCCAAAAAAGATATTGATATTAAAAGCCTAAAAGAAGAAAGAAATACTTTGGAGCTTTTAAAAAAATATTGGTTTTATATAATACTTGGAGCTTTTTTGTGGTTTTTGTTTGATATACCTGCTTATGGGCAGAGCTTTTTCATCTCTTATATCTCTAATATAATAAAATTTAACAATCCACCTCTTTTACAAGCCATAAGCATAGGTTTTACCTTTGTGGGGGCTATATACTTTTGGTATCTATATCCAAAATTTGGTTCTAAGATTATGCAAAGTATAGGATTTTTGGGTATGGGGTTTATATTTGGTATATTTGCTTTTATGATAGAATTTCATATCATAAATGTGTTTTATGGTATAGTGCTTTTTGGATTATCAAAATATTTTAGTCAGATAGGACCCGGTTCTATAGTGGCGGTTGGAGCTTATGGAGTGGAGCTTGTGCCTACTAAAATAAGAGGTATAGCAAGTGCTATAAACACTATAGGCGGAAGAATAGGGGTTTTGGTTTCTACGTTTTTACTACCTAAAATGCTATCAACAGGCGGTGAAAAAGCTTATTATTTTATGATGATAATAGCTATACTGGGTGGGGTTATTACAATTGTTTTCTCTCCAGAGACTGCTAATAGAGGTTTGGAAGAAATCACCAATGAGCTTTCATAGATTTTGATAAAATAATATCTACATGTTTAGAGAAAGATTTAAAAAGTTTCATTTTATAGGTATTGGTGGTATTGGAATGAGTGGCATAGCCAAGATACTTCTTGATATGGGCTATGAAATCTCTGGCTCTGATGTAAGAGAAAATGAGGTGATAGAAGAGCTAAGAAAAAAAGGAGCTATTATATACATAGGACACAAACCAGAGAATGTTATAGGAAAAGAAGTGGTAGTTTATTCTTCTGCTATAAACCCTCTAAATGAGGAGCTCTTAAAAACCAAAGAACTCGGGCTAAATGTCATATCAAGAGGAGATATGTTGGCAGATTTATTTAGGATGAAAGAAGGGGTTGCCATATCTGGTTCTCATGGTAAAACCACCACTACATCTATGATATCTCATATAGCTCATGCGGCAGGTACGGATCCCACAGTCTTGATAGGTGGTATCTTGCAAACATTTGGCTCTAATGCGGTTCTTGGCAAAAGCGAGATACTTATCTCTGAGGCTGATGAATCAGATGGATCTTTTCTGAAATTAAACTCTGTTATAAACGTAGTAACTAATATAGACAAAGAGCATATAGGATATTATAAGGATNNTAAGGATTATGAGGATATAAAAGATGCCTTTGTGCAGTTTATAAACAACGTACCCTTTTATGGAGCTTCCGTTATAAATATAGACGATATTGGTGTGAAATCTATTCTTTCAAGGCTTCATAAAAAAATTCTTACCTACGGCATAGATTCTGGGGATTTTCAAGCAAAAAATATCGTCTTTAAAGAAGATTACACAAACTTTGATGTGTTTTATAAAGGCATAAAACTAAACAATATTACTATAAAAATACCAGGTATTCACAACGTTTATAATGCCCTTGCAGCTATAGGTGTTTGCACTTTAATGGAGATAGAACAATCCATCATAAAAGAAGCTCTTTGTACTTTTAAAAATGCTCATAGACGCATAGAGTTTGTGGGGGATAAAAATAGCTGTCATATATATGATGATTATGGGCATCATCCCACTGAGATTAAACATGTATATGAGGCTGTAAAGCAAAAATACAAGGATAAAGGCATCTTAGTGGTGTTTCAACCTCACAGATATTCGAGGACTTATCATCTTTTAGATGATTTTATAACCCTTTTCAAAGACTTAGACAATACTATAATAACAGACATATATGGAGCTTCTGAAGAAAATATCTACAACATATCCTCTTTGGATATAGTAAAATATGTAAACAAAGAAAGCTGTATGTATGTGCCTTCTAAGGAAGAGGTTTTTGAGCTTTTAGAAAAAATGAGGGATAAAGTGATTGTATTTATGGGGGCAGGACCTATTGGAAAATGGGCTCATGAGTTTGCAAGCTCGTAAACTCTCTGTTATAATCCTTACCAAAAACGAAGAAAAAAACATAGAAAGGGCTATAAAAAGCGTAAAAGATATAGCGGAGGAAATCCTTGTAATTGACTCTGGTTCTACTGATACAACTGTAGAAATAGCAAAATCTTTAGGAGCAAATGTAATATTTAATGAATGGGAAAACTATCCTTCTCAAGTAAATTTTGGTATATCAAAAGCCAAAAACGATATGGTGTTTGTGTTAGATGCTGATGAAGAGGTTTCTGGCGAGCTAAGAGAATCCATAAGAGAGTTTTTATTCAGTGATTATAAAGTGGGGATGATATTAAGACGGACATTTTACATGGGAGATTTTTTAAGATATATATGGAACGATGAAAAACGTATTAGGCTTTTTAACAAAAATGTATGTAGATATGAAGGGACTCTTCACGAAGAAGTGATTTGTAATACAGAAGATATATACGTTCTAAAGGGATATTTAAATCATTATTCTTACAAAAGTTTACAAGATCAGTTTGAAAAAACCATAAGATATGCTAAGCAAAATGCTAAAATTTTGTACGATAAGAGGAAACCTTTTCATTTTTACAATCTCATACTAAACCCTATCTGGATATTTTTTAAATTTTTCATACTAAAAGCTGGATACAAAGATGGTGTAAGAGGGTTTATAATAGCGTTTTCTGGTATGTTTTATGTGTTTTTAAAATACGCATTTTTATATGAGATGTATAAAAAGGAGAGAAAAGATATCTGGGTTTAGAAAAACTTCTTTACTATAGAAAATATAGAATCTTGATTTTCTTCTTCAAGTTTTTTGAGTTCTTCAATGAGTTTTTGCTGTCTTTTTGATAAACTTTTTGGTATTTGGATTTTAAGATTAAAAATAGCATTGCCTCCATTAAAACCAAGACCAGGCATCACTTTCTGAGAATTGCACTCAGCTCCAGGTTGGATAAATATATCCATATCTTTTCCATCAATCCATCTAAATTTTATGTTACCACCAAGCACTGCTGTGGGGTAGCTTATGGAAAGCTCTACATAAATATCGTTACCTACTTTTTTATAGACTTCGTGAGGTGCTATAGATACTCTAAGGTATAAATCTCCAGGTTCTTTATTGCCAAATCCATAATGACCTTTCCCTGGAACTTTTAGAATATCGTCATCGTTGGTAAAAGGTGGAACCTCAATACGAAGTTTTGATTTTTTGGCTATACGCTTTCTGCCAAGACAGGTACTACATAGATTTTTTATAATGTAGCCTCTACCTTTACACACAGAGCATGGTCTTGGAAAAGAGAATATGCCACTCACCCTTTTACCAGTGCCATCGCAGGCTTCGCATTTTACCTTATCAGGTTCGGCACCTGCATATCCTTTGGCGTTGCAATCTGGACAAGGAACCCATTTTTCATACTCTATTTCTTTAGAAGCCCCAAGATAAGCCTCTTCTATGCTAAGTAGGAGCTTTATTCTGATATCCTCTCCTTTTCTTGGCTTTTGATCTTTGTCACCGTTAAAGATAGAGTTTATAAATTCTTGTATGTACTCTGTAAAGTTCCTAATCTTTGATTCATCAGGATTTATAAGAAGAGAGTCATATTCTTTTCTTCTTTCCTTGTCGTTTAATACGTTGTAGGCTTCGTTTATCTCTTTGAAAAAATCCTCATAATCTCTATTAATATCTGGGTGATACTCTTTCGCAAGCTGCCTATAGGCAGCTTTTATCTGCTCTTGGGTGGCATCTTTTGATACCTCTAATATGGCGTAGTAATCTTTAAGCTTTGCCATTTATTTTATTTGTATTATCTGGATTCTTTTGGTTTTGCAGCTCTTGTTCTACGGCTTTTTCTATAAACTTACCAAAACCAACACCCCCGGCTTCTGATAGTACCTTAGCTATGTCTTGATAAAACATATCGTAGTAAGTATTCTCTTGAAAATCACTGGAACTTGCAAAAGACTTAGTAGCATCTTTCATTATCTCTTCTAAGAAAAAAGCTTCAAATTGCTCTGATGCTTTTTTAATCTTTTCTTTGTTGTTGAGATTCGAGAATTCACTGGTGAAATTGGTTGATGGTGGTATGTAGTTGATATTATTTGTATCAGACATTATTCCACCTCCAATTTTGCGTGTATTGCCCCTTGAGCTTCCATAGCTTCTAATATATTGATAATATCAGATGGTTTGGCACCCACGCTGTTTAGAGAGTTTACAAGCTCTTGCAGTGTTGGAGCTTTTACAAAAAATACCGAATATTTTTTGCCTTGTTTTATAGCAGTAGGCTTGTTTTGACCCGTGGTAGCAGGAGCTTGTCTTACTTCCACTGTGATATTTCCAGTTGAAACTGCTACTGGTGATATTCTAACATTCCCACCCATCACGATGGTACCAGTTCTACTATCTATGACGATTTTTGCAGGAGGATGAACATTTATCCTTAATTTGCCAACCATTGCTAAAAAATCCACTGTATTGTAAGGAGGAAGTTTTACTCTAACGGTATCGCTATCTATAGCCACAGCTGTTCCATAGCCAAACCTATCGTTTATAGCATTTTGAATAGCATTTGCAGTTTCAAAGCTTGGGTAGTTAAGATATAGATTTATATATCCTCTTGGCATTGTGAAGGGTAAACTTCTTTGCAATATAGCACCGTTTGGTATATAACCAGAGTTTAGATTTACATTTAGGGCATTTCTTCCACCAGATGGTGTTACCACCTGACCCTGAGCTATGGCATATACTTTACCATCAGGACCTTTTAGAGGAGTCATTAAAAGGACTCCTCCTTTCAGGCTTTTAGCATCACCAATAGAAGAAATAGTAACGCTTATCGGAGCACCTGCTTTGGCGTATGGGGGTATTTTGGCGGTTACCATTACAGCGGCTACGTTTTTAGTGGTCATTTGGTTTATCTGGGCCTGGGTGAAGTTTATACCCATCCTACTTAGCATATTCACCAAAGAATCCACTGTAAATATAGTGGCTTTGCTATCTCCAGTGCCGTTTAATCCACTTACTATGCCATATCCTATTAAGACGTTAGATTGATTTCCTTCAAAAGTTACTACATCTCTTATCCTTACTGCTAAGGATATATTTACAAATAATAGCAAAAGCCAAAAAATTCTCCTCATGCTAATCAATTTAATGCGATTATAACTTTTGTCAATAATCTTAGAAATACCTACCTGTGCTTGGATGTAGCATGTCTGGGTAAGCTTTTTCCATTTCGTAGTCAAATATCTGCTCTCTTATGTTAGATAAATCGTTTTTGTTAGGTTGGAATGGAAAGCTTCTTAGATTTGTGGGTGAGCTATCTCCAAAAGGCCTATTGCAAGCTACTTCTGTGGTTTTACCCCTACAACCAGCTGTCATAAAAGGTTTTCCACTATAAAATAGTTCTTCAAATAAATCTTTCTTGATACCAAAATCTATTACTTGACCTTTTTCGTTAAATTTCATATCGTCGTATCTGCCAAATTCATTATCTATGATATATCTTGCCATTTGTACTCTTCTATATTGAGGAGCAGGACATGGTTTTTCATTTTCCATCAAAGAGCCTTCTTCGGGCCAAAAAGAGAATAAATGTGTTCTTGCTCCTAAGTCCCTTACTTTTTGGATGCATTCTATCATCTCTTGTTCGGTTTCGCCAAGTCCCACCACTAAATGACATCCTGCAAAGCCATCTCCCATTACATCTGCTGACCATTCTAGAACTTTCCAGAAATAATCAAATTTATGTGGGCTATTTAGAGCTTTTCCTCTTATTTTCTCAAATAACTCAGGAGTTGCACAATCAAGGGCTACCGTAACTGTATCTGCTCCAAGCTTTTTATAGTCTTCTATGTCTTGATACCTTGTTCCTGTGGCATTTATGAGCAAAGATACAAATATCTTGTCGCCAAGTTCGTGTAATACTTTTTCTAATACAGTTTTTGTGTCTCTTATAGATCTTGGATGTGTGATCTGAGCTATGCAGAGTCTCTCTACGTGACCCACTTCTTTAGCTCTTTGTAGTATGTCATCCAATTTGATGGTAGGCCATTCTACCCTTATGAAGTTTCTTTTGGAAAATTCTTCTTCTCTGGCTTTTTGAAGACCGCAATAGGCACAGTTTGCATGACAACCAGAGGGATATGTAAGAAGGGTATTTATACAGCTAAGTTTTGCATTTCTATAAAATGTTCCAGGTACGAGTCCAAGTGTCATGGCAGCCGCCATGCTTATCTCAAGGTATTCTGGACTTTCCTTTTGAGTGGTCAATGTATCCAAAAGCACTTTGTTCATAAAAACCTCCTAAAGCATTTAATTATAATTATAACCTTATACTGAGGAGTTATTTATAAGATTTTCTTATTAAAAGCCAAATACAGCTTAATCTATTTTTGCAAAAATTGTAAGTTTTTGCTTTATACTTTCAAATGTTGTCTCATAAGCTCCTGGTAATCTCTTTTCAAAATTTACTCCGATAGACTCAAAAACCTCTTTCATCTTATGGGGCATAAATGGATTTAACATAAAACAAGATATCAATATACCATCCACTAAGGTAAGCAATACATCTTTTAAAGAAGAGTCGTTATTTTTGGCTAAAGTCCATGGGGCTTTTTTATCCACATATTTATTTAGATAATCCACTAAGTTCATTACAGCCTCTAAGGCTTTGTGAAACTGAAGTTTATTCATGTGTTCATCAAACTCTTTTAGGACATTAGAAACCATTTCTTTGTATTCTTGATCCTCGTTTACATTAGATCTTGTGGTTATATTATATTTTATACACATGGCAAACACTCTACTTATGAGGTTTCCTATACCATTGGCAAGTTCAGCGTTTAATCTTAGTTTGATGGATTCCTTAGAGAAGTTTCCATCTTGACCAAAAGCTACTTCTCTT
>DDOS01000112.1:12979-15443 GCA_002341805.1 Aquificaceae bacterium UBA2488
TTTTGACATCTTTTGACCTTCCACCGTCCACCAACCATGAGCATAAACATGTTTTGGAAGTGCAAAGCCCAAAGACATTAAGAAAGCAGGCCAATAGACTGCGTGGAACCTAAGAATGTCTTTTCCTACTATATGATAATCTGCTGGCCAAAACTCCATTTTGTTTTTGGCTTTTAATGCAGATAAATAATTAAATAGTGCATCAAACCATACATATATGACATGGTTTTTATCAAATGGAAGTTCTATGCCCCAACTAACCCTTTCTTTTGGTCTTGTGATAGAAAGGTCTTTTAGTCCTTGTTTTACAAAAGATATTACTTCTTCTTTTCGATAGTCTGGTTTTATAAAATCTATTTTATAGAGTTCTAATAATCTGTCTTGATATTTTGATAGTCTAAAAAAGTATGTTTCTTCTTTTATAAGTTCACATTTTTTCTTATGAATAGGACACTCATAATTATAATCTTTTATCTCAGACTCTGGTTTAAACTCTTCACATCCTACGCAATAATATCCTTCATAATGGTCTTTGTATATATCGCCATTTTCGTAGGTTTTTGTGATAACTTCTTTAACGTATTCTTTGTGATAATCATCCGTAGTCCTTATGATGTGATCGTAAGATATATCTAAAACATCCCATAAGTCTTTAAAATTTTTAAAATTTTTATCACAGAGCTCTTTTGGGGTTATGCCCTTTTCTTCGGCAGCCTTTTGAAGTTTTAGCCCATGTTCATCGGTACCTGTTAAGAAAAATACTTCAAGACCCATCTGACGTTTGTATCTTGCTATGGTATCTGCAGCTATGGTGGTATAGGCATGTCCTATGTGAGGCATATCGTTAACATAATATATGGGTGTAGTTACATAAAATCTCATAATAAAAATATACCATAAGTTTATTGTTTTAAAAGCAAAATAATTTGTTATAATATATGTATGAGAGTTTCAAAGACATTTAGGTTTAGTGCAAGCACTGTTATGAAGTTAGAGTCTATAATGGAAAAGTTAGACCTTTGCTCAACAGAAATTATAGAAAAAGCCATAGAAGATTTTTATAACAAAGAGGTAAAGGGTTTTTATTGTATATCACTGGATAAATACAATGATGTGGTGTCCCAGCTTCAAGAGGCAAATAAAATTATATTGGAGTTAAACAATAAAATCCAAAATCTATTACAAGAGCAACAGCGATTAGAGTATGACAAAACATCGTTAGAATTTAAATTGGCTCAATCAGAGAAAAAATATAAGAGATTGAAAAAAAAGATAGAAAACGTCCCATTTTGGCGTAAAGATCTTGGTGAACTATTTAAGTTAAAAGATGATGATGAAGACTAAATATCTATAAATTCTACGTTAACATGTGAAAGCATATCTGGCCAATATTTCTCGCTAAAGTTTATTATAGAATTAAGCGTTTGGCTTAATACGTTTTTATCTACACCCACTATAACCACAGCTATTTTAGATCTTTGCCAAGAGTCTTGAAAATCCACTTCCGCTAAAGATACTTTAAAATGAGAAGCTATTTTATCTTTTATGGATTTTATATGTTTTCTCTTGTCTTTTAAAGATAAAGCATTGTGTATATATATTTCTATTATTAAAAGCCCAATAACCATAAAATTATTTTATCAAAATTTATGTAAACTTTTAATGTATCACGCCCCCATAACTCTATGAAGAAATACAAAAATGGGTAGAAAAAGGCATACTTATGAGCACTCAAGAAATTTTAAAATTTTAGATAGAGTGTTTATAGATTATTAACTTAAATTTTAGAAATTAGAGTTTTTATTATAAAATGACTCAAAAATCAAAGTTTTTGTATAAGTAAAAACATTGCAAAATTATTAATTTTATATTAAATTATTAGGCAAATTTTATTTTGGAGGTTATAATGGCTACATTAGGGCCTTATCATTTTTCTCCGTATCCTACATCGGTAGTTGATGGTATTTTAACACCACCACCAGGCAAAGGTATCTTGTTTGACGAGATAGTGGATGAAGAAACTGCTATGCGAGAGGCAGCTAAGCAGATGCTCTCTAGAGAGAATCCTACTATATTTGTAGGACCTCTTATAATATATGCCTGGAATGACGAAGCCAAAGAGATGGCAAAATTGGTAAGAGAGATGGCAGAAGTGCTTGGCGCAAAGATCATACCTATGGTGGATTATAGACCAAAATATCCAAAGATAAATCCAGAGGTGGAGATAAATCCAAACCATCCTAATCTCACCATATGGCATAACAATATAAAAGCATGTATCTTTATAGGCGTGCATTGTCATTTTNNTGAAACGGATTGTCTTACCATAGCTATGTGCGCTAAAATGGGTCACGAGGATGCTATGATCACAGTGAGAGATCAACATCCAGATGATGTAAGAAAATTCATAAACATAGCTAAGGAAGTTAAGAAGGAACTCGGTAAGTAAAGGAGGTATTTGGTA
>DDOS01000071.1 GCA_002341805.1 Aquificaceae bacterium UBA2488
TTTTATAAAAGCGCTAAAAGCGGCAATGGTCTCTGGTGGGTCTGTGATAAACACATCAAATTTACCAAGCATATCCTCAGGAAGAGGCTTTCTTAAATCCCAGACAAAGGCTTTAGCGTTTTTGATACTTAAGCGTTCAAAGATCTCGTTGTCAAAATCTATAGAGCGTTTGTCTATGTCTATTATGGTTACAGATCTTGCTTTTCTTGATAGGGCTATGGCAAGACCTGTTAGATCGTCCTCTGCTCCCATCACCACAATATCTTTATCCTGAAGATCCCCTCTTGAATCTATAAAAAGCACTCTACTTACTGTAGTCTCTGGAGTAACAGAGCCTTGGTCGTAATCTTGGATAGCTTTAGGTCTATTTTTGGTTTCTTGTAAAAATTCGTGGTATAAATCTATATCCGCATAAAAAGGCACACCTCTTCCTTCACAAGCTTGACACTTATACTCTTTCCTTGGATGGATGCTGTATTCTTTTACAAGATCAAGACCTTTTTGGGCGAGTCTTATATCTTGATTTTGATCCGCAAAAGCATATCCATCTTCTAACAATACATTTATAATACCTGCGGCTGCTGGTACCGGCAAATCTGCATAGTCCACTATGCTCCAAAAATTACCCGTTACCAAAAGCCCAGAGAGCACCATCTCTATGTTCTTCTTATAAAGCCTTACATTGCTTTTTTTCCAAGCTTTATCAGCTAACTCCACTAACTTATTTGTACTCAAAGAACTTACCACCTTTTAGAGCTTTCGGCTCTAATCTGGATATTTATATCCCGCCTTTCAGTAGCAACCCCTTTCCAGCAGGCGGTATTGAGATTGCCTATGTTAAAAGAATTTTAGTTTATGAAAAGCCTAATAATATTATATCATATACATCAATCTCCCATTTAAAATTTTACTTTATATAGCACATCACCTAAAAAACAAATCTGCCACTATAGCCAGTGATCTAAAATTACCCTCTTACATCAGACCATTTTCTCTAAGCGTATTCTCCACAAACTCCAAAAACAGGCCAAGCACATCAGATATTTAGCTGTTAAGACGGTATTGGGGATAAAATGAAATTTAAATCGGGAATTGAGGGTTAAGGTATAAATATAAAAGCAAAGAGCACATGTATAGTTTATAATATATAAGTTATATTAGCTTTGATTGGAGGTTTTTATGAAGATTTTAGTGACAGATCCTATCGCACCAAAAGGTATTGAGCTTTTAAAAAAAGAATTTGAAGTGGATGTAATGCCAGAGATATCTTACGAAGAGCTCCTAAATATTGTAGGAAATTATGATGCAATAGTGACAAGAAGTAGAACGCCAGTCACCACAGAGCTCTTAGAAAAAGCCATAAATCTAAAAGTTATAGGAAGAGCTGGGGTAGGAGTAGACAATGTAGACATACAAACTGCTTCCAAAAAAGGTATTTTAGTGTGTAATACTCCTGGAGCAAACACCATAGGTGCCACAGAGCTTACCATAGGGCATATGATAAATATTATAAGAACCATTCACAAAACCCACAACACCATCATGGATTATAGATGGGAGCGCCATAGCTTCATGGGTACTGAGCTTTTTGGAAAAACCCTTGGCATCATAGGTCTTGGGAACATAGGCTCTCAGATATCCATTAGAGCAAAAGCCTTTGGTATGAAGGTGTTAGCCTATGATCCATACATTCCAAGAGAAAAAGGCGATAGGCTTGGGGTAAAACTTTATGACGATCTTGATGAAATGCTTGCTGTTTCTGATATAATCACCATTCACACACCTCTTACCCATGAAACGAAGGGGATGATAAATAAAGAGCGTATTGCCAAGATGAAAAACGGTGCTATTGTTATAAATTGTGCCAGAGGAGGCATTATAGTAGAATGGGATCTTGTTGAAGCTCTTAAAAGCGGAAAACTATACGGAGCTGGTATAGATGTATTTAGCAAAGAACCACCTCCAAAAGAGCTTGTAGATGCCTTTAGAGAATGTAAAAACGTATCTTTGAGCGCTCATATAGGGGCAAATACATATGAATCTCAAGAAAATGTAGGTATTATAATAGCAGAGCAAGTGACTAAGGCTTTAAAAGGCTTACCAGTGGATTATCTTGTCAATGCTCCATTCCCAGATATATCTGTGATTACACTTTTAAAGCCTCATCTTGATTTAGCGGAAAACATGGGTAGCTTAGCGGCCCAACTAACCAATGAAGGCATAAAGAAGATAAAAGTAGAAGTTATGGGAGATCTTGCTAAAAACTCAAAACCAATAGTCTCTGCTGTTTTAAAAGGTGTATTAAAAACCATGATAGACTATCCAGTAAATATTATAAACTCCACATATTTAGCAAAGGATTATGGTATAGAAGTAGAAGAGGTGGCCAAAGAAGATAGCGAAGACTTCAAACATTATATCAAGGTGATAGCCTATGGTGATGTCCAAGAGAAAGTGGTGGGCGGAAGCCTCATAGAAAACCATATACCTCGTATACTCCAGATAGATAAATTCTTTGTAGATGTTGAACCAGAAGGAGTTATGCTCATATTTGAAAATAAAGACATGCCTGGGGTTATAGGTACCATAGGCTCTATATTGGGACAGGCCAATGTTAATATCGCAGGTTTTAGACTTGGAAGAGAGAAAAAAGGTGGAATCGCTCTTGGAGTATTAAACTTAGATGCCAAGGTAAGTGATGATGTTTTAGAAAAGCTAAAACGCATACCCCAGATTATATCCATGAAGCAGGTAATACTATGATATTGGTGCAGAAGTTTGGTGGTACATCAGTAGGCTCTGTTGAGCGTATAGAAAATGCCACTAATAAGGTTATAAATGCCATAAAAAAAGGTTATAAACCTGTGGTGGTTTCTTCTGCGATGTCTGGAGAAACAGAACACCTTATAAAACTTGCAAAATCTGTGGACGAGTACCCAAACTACAGAGAGCTCGACCAGATTATATCCACAGGTGAGCAACAGGCTATTGGACTTTTTGCGTTGATGCTTAAGAAAAAAGGCCATAACGCTGTTAGTCTATGCGGATGGCAAATACCCATTATCACAGACAGTGTTCATTTTAAAGCAAATATAAAACGTATAGACACAAAAAAACTTTTAGAGCTTTTAGAAAACAACATAATACCTGTAGTAGCTGGATTTCAAGGGATAGATGAAAACGGTGATATCACAACCCTTGGAAGAGGCGGTTCTGACACCACGGCAGTGGCTTTAGCGGGATATTTAAAAGCTGATTGTGAGATATATACAGATGTAAACGGCGTTTATACCACAGATCCTCGTATTGTAAAACATGCTAAAAAGATAGATTATATATCCTACGAAGAGATGATGGAAATGGCTTCTTTAGGAGCCAAGGTGATGCAAATAAAGAGTGTGGAGTTTGCTGCAAAGTTTAATACTAAAATACATGTAAGGTCTTCTTTTGAAGATGCTGAAGGCACATGGATAGTACCGGAGNNGGAAGAAATTATGGAGAAAAAAGCAGTTAGAGCTATAACCTGTGACACCAATGAAACGAGATTTACCATAACACATATACCAGATAAGCCTGGTATTGCCGCAGAGATTTTCAAAAGCTTGGGAGAATCTCATATAGTGGTGGATATGATAGTGCAAAATGTATCCGTGGATGGATATACAGACATGTCTTTTACGGTAAATAAAAACGATGCATATAAAACTAAAGAGATCACCGAAAAAGTGGCAAAAAACCTAAAAGCAAAGTCTGTGTTAGAGGATGAAGACGTGGCTAAGATATCTGTGGTGGGCACTGGTATGAAGAGCGCTTATGGTATAGCAGGAAGTATGTTTGAAGTGCTTGCCAACAACAGTATAAATATAAAAGCCATATCCACCTCCGAGATAAAAATATCTTGCCTCATAGATGAAAAATACGCAGAGCTTGCCGTAAGAGCCCTTCATGAAGCTTTTATAGAAAAAGAATGATCACCAAAGAAAGAGCTCAATATATTTTAGATGTTTTTAAAAGCCTAAAAATATTGGTAATAGGTGATGTGATGTTAGATCACTACCTATTTGGAAACGTAGAGCGCATATCCCCAGAGGCTCCAGTACCAGTAGTGGAAGCTATGTCAGAAGAATATAGACTTGGCGGTGCTGCCAACGTGGCCAACAACTTAGCTTCTTTAAATGTGAATACATATATATGTGGAATCGTAGGAGATGACCAAGCTAACAAAATTTTATCCTCTAAGCTAAAAGAGAGCAATATAGAAAACCTAAACATCATATCTCACAAACCCACCATTCAAAAAACCCGTATCATAGCTTCTCATCAACAGCTTTTGAGAATAGACTGGGAAGACAAGACCCCATTTTCGGATTTTAACAAGATAATAAATAATACACCAAAGAATATAGATGGTATCATTGTATCCGATTATGCTAAAGGCACTATCACAAAAGAACTTACGAAGTATCTGGTAAAACATTATGATTTTGTGGCGGCAGACCCAAAACCTGCTCACAAGGAGTTTTACAAAAATATGACCCTTATAACCCCCAACGAAAAAGAAGCTAAGGGCATGTATAAAGAAGAAGATATTAATATTCTTGGTAAAAGCCTAAAACAAGAGCTAAATTTAAAATATTTGGCTATCACACTCGGACCAAAAGGTGTGGCATTCTTTGAAGACTCAGCAGTACACACTTATAAATCTGTGGCAAGAGAAGTTTATGATGTCACAGGAGCAGGAGATACATTTATAGCAACCATCGTGGCAAGTCTTTTAGCAGGAGCAAAGACCTTTGAAGCTTGTGATCTTGCCAATATCGCTGCAGGTATAGTGGTATCTAAAATTGGTTCTGCCACCACTAACTATCAAGAGATATTAGAAAATGTATCAAATTGTTAAATTTAGGCTGATACTACAGTGTTCTTGCCAGATTTCTTTGCTTTGTAAAGGCGTTCATCTGCTATTCTAAGTAGGTCCTCTAGATTATCTGCATCATCGTTAAAAGTGGCTACTCCGAAAGATGCACTTATAGAAGTGGTTTTAACGCTCCCATCTGTAAGTGTTATCTCAAACACTTTATTGTTTAAAGCATCTTTTATACGGTTAGCTATCTCTGTGGCATCTAATTTTGATGTATTTGGTAATACTATCACAAACTCTTCACCACCATAACGGGCAAATATATCAGATAGTCTTATGTTATCCCTTACGGTGTTTGACAATATCCTTAGAGCTATGTCTCCTGACTTATGTCCATACCTATCATTAAAAGCTTTAAAATTATCAACGTCTATAATAATAATAGAAAGTTTTGAGTTATATCTTTTTGACTCAACAAACTCTTTTTGCAAAATCTCATCCAAAAATCTTCTATTATAAGCCTCGGTGAGCGGATCTCTTATGGATAGCTCTTTGTTTATTTTGATAAGCCTAAGATTGCTTAATACTGGTGTAAAGGCCTCTGTCAGTTTGTTTATCTTCCTTTTTACATTATCATCAAAAAAGTCCTTTTTGGTGGAGATTAGACTAAGTATTGCAGTGGCATTTGATATATAACCACCCCCCACAAATATAGGCACGCACATATAAGATTTGGCTTCATGTCCTAAATTGGCTTTAGGACATCCATATTCCACTGACGTATCAGAAACTACTATGCTAGTACCAGATTTTATAACCTTACACATAGATGGGTCTTGATCTAAGCAATCTTCTACCCATACAGAGTTGCCGTTGGCATTTTGATAAAAGTTTTCGGCTTTTAATAAATAAGAAGAAATAATCTTGTTTAAAGAAGGATTTAATCTATACATATGGATATAATCTATGCCTATTCTCTTGAAATAGTGAATTAATATATCATAAGCCTCATCTTCTTCGTGAGCTTTTGATAAGTCTGTTATGAAAGAATAAAGCATGCTTAGTTCTTTGTTGGTATCTCTTAGCTTTGTCTCTATGATAAGTTCTTTTGATATATCCCTTGCCACTATCAGAATATGCTCTACTCCTGTATGATTTTCAAAGTATACTTTTGTAGCCACCACATGCACTGGTAAAAATTCACCATCTTTTTTGATATATACTCTTCTACCTCTTACTTTTTTATTCTCTTTTATTATCTTTTCTATAAAATGTTTTATCACATTTTCAGCGTTTAATATAATATCAAAGAAGTTTTTACCTAAAAGCTCTTCCGCCGAATGGCCTAATTTTTCAGATGCTACCTTGTTTGCAAATTTTATTTTGTAATTGTAAGCATCGTATATTATTATCATATCATCCATTGAGTCTAATATATTTTGATATTGTTTGTTTATTTTTTTAAGCTCCAAATCCATTTTATAAGTATTTGTGATATCTTTAAATAAAATTTTTATTCTTCCATTTATAATTTTAAATTTATCTTCCAAATATACGCAAGATAGCTGATAAACTTTATCATCTATGAAGATATGCCCATGGTTTATGCTTCTATCTTTTAAAAGCTTTTCATATAAAAACTTCCAAGTATATTCATCGATTATCTCTTTTATATGTTTACCCAGTAAATTGCCAAATATATCTATGGAGCTGTTGTTTTGCCAGATTATAACCCCAGAAGATTCACTAAAATATCCTGCATCTATAAGCTCCAAGACAGGATCTTGCATGATATTTAGCATGTGTCTTATGCCTTTTAAAGAGCTCTCTATGTAATCTTCATAGCTGCCCTCTAAGTTTCTAACGATATCTCCTTGAGTTATAATACCTATGGCTTTCCAATTCTCATCTACCACCACAAGCCTTCTTATGTTGTATTTGACCATTAGGTCAGACGCTTCTATCAAAGAGGTATCTAAACCACAAGTTATCACTGGAGAGCTCGTGTAAAATTTTACAGGGACATTTGCTAAATCTATATCATTAGATATCAACTTAACAAAATCCTTTTGGGTGATGATACCAATAGGCTTTTCATCCTCTAAGACCACTATGGCTCTTATTTGGTATTTTGCAAGTTTTTCTAAAGCTTTTTCTAAAGAATCTTCTTTTGATACGCTTATGAGCTTTTTTTGTTTTATTATATCTTTTACATATTTGTTTCTTTTTAGCATGTTCTGATCTATTACTTTTATAAGAGTGCGTTGGGTTAGCACCCCAAGAGCAATATCGTTTTCATCTACAATGACAAGCTTAGATATATCATTTTCTATCATTAGGTTTATAGCTTCAAAAAGATTATGGTCTTTTTTTATACTTATAACTGGTTTTGACGCATACTCTATAACATCTATATTTAAGTCTTTATTTTCGTATTTTAATTTTACCACATTGCTCTCAGAAAAAATACCAACAGGTTTTTTGTTTTCTGTTATAAGTAAAAAATCTTTGCCGGTGTTATTCATTATGTCTATGGCGTCTTTTGTTTTAGTAAATTTATCTACTTCTACAAAATCTCTAACTTCTTCGTTATCTAAAGCTAATTCTACACTATATCGCATAGACGATAAACAGCAAAATAGCCCCTAATATACCCGCAGCAATGTCATCAAGCATCACTCCAATTCCATCTGGAGTCTCTAACTTTCTTATGCCAAAAGGTTTTAATATATCTAAAAGCCTAAAGACAAAAAATCCAAGCACCATCCACCAAAATGTATGGGGGACAAACATCATCGTGATAAAATACCCCACGAGCTCATCTATCACCACCTCATCTGGGTCTTTATTGTTGGTTTTGTCTATTATATATTGAGATGCTATTATTCCAAGTGGTATAAACAATATAAAAAATAAAAGCTTTTCAAATATATTATTGCCAAGTAGGTATATAAAGGGAATGGCGCTCAGCGTTCCCACTGTTCCTGGTATTATGGGAGATTTTCCAAGATAAAACCCAGTGGCTAAAAACTCCAACAAACTTTCTTTGTTCATAGAGGAAGCTCCAATGGAGGTATGGGCTTTCCCGATATACCTTTTGAATCTTCTAATATTTTTTCTATAAGTCTTACTTCATCTTCTGGGGTATTTATGGAAAAGCCATAAATCTTGGCCACATCTTTTAGTTCTGGTGTTGAATATCCAAGTTCTGATAGCTTTTGGGGTATCACATAAGCTACTTCGTTTATAGCTGGATATAGGTCTGTGATATAAGTGAGCACGGCACTTGAATATATCACCACTCTCTGGAAATCTGCAAGCTTTTTGGTTAGCTTTTCTACGCTAAGCTGGTCAAAGCGTTCTATATTATCATCGTTTTTGGCTTTTAAAAGCATAAAAAGTTTATCCCCATCAAAAGAAGCATGAAGTATAGCTATATTTTGAGGTAATTCTTCAAAACCATACTCAATAGCTAAGGTTTTAAAGGCTCCCATGGCCTCTTCTTTAGATTCAAAGCCCTCTACTTTTGAAAAATCCTCTTGGTTGGGTTTTATATAAAATACCGATATGTTATCATCACCCACTTTAAAGGTTTTTATCTCAGTGGTATAGGATATCTCTGGCCAATTTTCAAAAATGGCTTTTACATCCTCTTCTATGTTTGGTTGATAAATTCTTTGTAAAATCATAGCCACCTCACAATTCGTCAGTAAAAATAATATCTGGTATATCCGCTTTTATAATACCTTTTTCTTTGCCAAGTTTATACAAAAGTCTTATCGCTTCTTTGCCATCTTCACCATAATCAACAGTCCTTTGGTTTACATACATACTTACAAATGTATTGGTTTTTTGCATATTGTTTTCAAGCTCTCTGGCATAGTTTATGGCATAGTTTAGAGCCTCTTGCTTTATACTTAGCGCTTTTTCTATACTCTCTCTCATGAGCTTTTCAAGCTTTTTAATAACACCGTATCCCAAATCTTTCCTTACAACATTGCATCCTAAGGGCAGTGGAAGATTATATTTTTCTTTCCAATACTCTCCTAAATCCACGAACTTATGAAGTCCTCTATCTTTGTAGGTAATCTGTCCTTCGTGGATTATAAGACCAGCATCGATGCTACCTTTTTCCACTTCATCTAAAATTTTATCAAAAGCCATAAAAACAGGTTCAAAATCACCTTCAAAAAGCCTTAGTGCTAAATAAGCGGTGGTAAGCTCTCCAGGTATACCTATTTTCTTGCCTTTTATAGAAGATACAGGTTCTTTGGTGACCACCATCGGTCCATAACCTTCTCCTACGCTACCTCCACTTGGAAGCACCAAATACTTATCCGCTACATAAGGATAAGCGTGAAAAGATATGGCAGAAAGCTCGTATGTACCTTTAAAAGCCTCTTTGTTTAAGGTTTCTATATCTGTTAAGATATGCTCTATATCAAAACCATATGTGTCTATAAGACCTTTCACCATCGGATAGAACATAAAAGCATCATCCGAATCTGGACTATGAGCCACTCTTATAAGCATATTTTCCTCCTTACTAATATTATACATCATCTAACTTACTTGCTACAAAATCTGCTATGTGCATCACCTTTTGATTATTTCCAAATTTTAGATTGCCATCTTGAAGCTGTAAAACACATCCTGGACATGCGGTTAGTATATAATCAGCGTTTGTGGATTTAAAATCTTCCATCTTCTCTTTCTGAATGGATTCTGATAGTTTTGGGTTTTTAATGGAAAAAAGCCCTGCGAAACCACAACAACTTTGGGCTTTAGAGGCTTTTATGTAATCTGCTTTTGTTTGTTTTATGGTGTTTTCAAAATCCGATAGAGGTGTTTTCATGGCGCTGTAAGAATGGCACGGCACATGGAAAGTTACAGATTCTTTCTTAGTATTTTTAACAGGAATAGTTTCTTTTGATACGATAGAGGCAAAATCTAATACATTTTGATATTTGTAATCTTCTGATAATGCACCACCACAAGTGGGACAAACCACCACAATACCATCAAACTTATACTTTGAAATCTCTGCTTGGTTTTTGGCTTTTAGCATATTAAAAGTCTCAATATTACCTGAATAAAGATGAGGAGCCCCACAACATTTTATATCCTTTGGAACTATGACATTATAACCAAGTTTATTTAACACCTTTATAGCGTTTTTGCCAGTATCTGTATAAAAAGTATCTATCATACAACCCGTGAAAAATAGGAGTGTGGCTTTTGAATTTTGAACTTCAAAGGTTTTTCCTCTTATATCAAAAGCATCTTTGCTCGGTTTTGGCATAAACTTAACAGCGTTTGATATAGGTATAAATGTTTTTATCTCTTTGGAGGGCAAAATAGATAATACTGAGCCAAGAGTTTTCATAACAGTCTTTCCGACACTCGACTGCATAAATCCCAAAGCTCCTAAGCCCATCATTTTTATGGGATCTTTGCCAAGGGTTTTGGTTTGAAGCTCTTTGGCTTTAGACATAATGTCTTTATATTCTACATTGTTTGGGCAAATCCATTCACATCTTCTACACATAGCACACTGATCCCACTGCTTGGCTAAATCTTTTGTAAGAACAAGCTCACCAGATACCACCATTTGGGCTAAGGCAAGTCTTCCCCTGGCAAAAGAGCCCTCTTCTTCGTTGATTTTATAAGTGGGACAGACAGATTTACAAAGACCGCATCTTACACACTTCTGGAGCAAATCTATAGGTATCTCAAAAGCATTTTCCATAAGATAGTTTAATGTATATATTATTTAGTTTTTGGCTTTTATTAAAATCATAAAACTAAGTCCAAAGAAGCTGCTCTAAAAATGTATCTAAGGATTCTTGGAATATCATATCTTCAAATACATTAGGATATAATTTTTTAATTATAAAAAGCGGTGGATAACCAACTCCCACCACCGGTCTTGGCTTATGTCCTGCAGAAGACTTTGCCAGTTCAAATATGGCATCATAACCAGCTCTTATGGCTTCCTCTATATCAAAAAATCTCTCTATGGCTTCTCCATATTCAAGCAAGTATATATTTCCCACCGAAGACTTAAAACTATCCCAATCTAATATATTGGATATTAGCTTAGTGCCATGAAAGTCCACGAGTTCCACCGATTCCAGATCCACCAACTTGAAGGATACCATATAAAAGTTAATAAGGTACTCACCCACATATGTATCCAAATAAAAAAACAGGTTCATTGGAAGATCTCGTAGGATATAATGCCTTCAAACACTTTTACGGTGGGCCCTTCTAAAAATACTTTATCGTTTTCTATGGTAATTTTTAATATCTCCCCAGAACTGGTAATGATATCCACTATATTAGAAACAGATAATCCAAGTAAATACGCATTTATACCACAAGCTGCACTTCCAGTCCCACAGGCTAATGTTTCTGCTNNCCTTCCACACCCCTTTCGTAGGTTCTTACTTTAAAAGAACCATCTTTTAACTTTGCCACAAAATTTACATTTGTCCCCTTAGGAGCAAAATATTCATGACATCTTATAGCTCTTCCTATATTTTGTACATCTATGTTATCTATCTCTGATTCATCCACAAAAACCACGAAGTGAGGCACACCTGTGTTTACAAAATGTCCCTTAAAAGTTCCATATTGAGTACTTATCTCGATATCCTTTTGATAAGAATGATAATCTGTGAGCTGGACTTTTACTCTGTTGTTTTCTTTTATATGAGCTTCTATCTCACCAGCTAGTGTTTCAAATACCATATCTTTTGGAGCTATGCCTTTTTCGTAGGCAAATCTTGCGGCACATCTTGAGCCGTTTCCACACATCTCTGCCACAGACCCATCTTCGTTGAAAAATGACCAGCTAAAATGGTTCTTTGGGTTTTTGGACTTTTCAATTAAAATAAGACCATCCACTCCTACTGATACATGTTTTGCGCAGAGTTTTTTCACAAAAGCCTGAATACTCAAAGACATCCTTTCTATCTCTTTATAAACAAAACCATCTTGGTTGTCTATTAGGATAAAATCGTTTCCAGAGCCTTGATATTTATATATAAGCATATCACTTAAGCTCTATAGGTATAAATAGATTTTGACCATCTCTATCTATTAGCAATGTAGCACTATGCTTATGCTCTTCTATGAGTTTGCTGAGCATGTCGTTCATCTGTTCTTTAGAATATACATGGTGTAGGTTTATGCTCAATATTATATCGCCTGCTCTTATGCCCGCTTCATAAGCAGGTGAGTTTACAAGCACATCTTCCACCAAAAGACCACCCTTTACTTCATATCGCCTTTGTTCTTGAGGGTTTAAAGGTCTTACAATAAGGCCTAAATTTTTAGCTTCCGTGGGGGCATTTAAGCTTGCAGGATTGGATGGCATCTTAGCGGTTTTCACTTGTAGGGTTATAAGTTTATGATTTCTTATCACCCCAAGAGTGAGCACTGTCCCTGGTGGTGATTCCATGGTTTTAAACTGAAGATCATCTACGCTTTCTAAGGGTTTTCCATCTAAGGATACTATTATATCACCAACTTTTAGCCCGTATTTTTGAGCAGGAGAACCAGGAAACACCTGAGCTACTATGGCTCCATGGGTTACACCCAAAGAAGAGGCCATCTGAGGAGTTATTTCTTGTATTGATACTCCAAGCCATCCTCTTACCACTTTTCCATGTTCTATTATCTGATGATATACCCACTTAGCTAAGTTTATCGGTATGGCAAAACCAAGTCCTTGTCCACCTCTAAGCATGGCAGTATTTATGCCTACTACCTTACCATCTATGTTTATAAGAGGCCCACCACTATTGCCAGGGTTTATAGCGGCATCCGTTTGTATGTAATCTTCGTATTGAGTTAATCCAAGCCTTCTGTTTAGAGCAGATACCACACCCATGGTAACTGTTCTGCTAAACCCATATGGGTTTCCAATAGCTATCACAACCTGGCCTATTCTGACATGTTTAGAGTTCCCAAGGGTGGCTACTTTTGAGCTTGGGTTTTCTATGCCTTTAGCACTTACTTCTAAAACAGCTATATCGGTTTTTTTATCTCTGCCAAGTACTTTTGCTTTTCTTTCTATAGATTTAGTTAATTTTACTTTTACATCCTTAGAATTTCCTACCACATGATTGTTTGTTAAGATTATAAAAACATTTTTAGGTTCATCGTATTTTATTATAATACCAGAACCAAGATCTTTTTGTTTCTCTGGCATCTCAGGTAAAGGTGTATTTGGCATAAAAAACGGAAATCCAGGAAGCATTTGAGGATTAATAGGTTTATTTATCACTTGAGTGGCATATACTGTAACCACTGCAGGAGATACTTCATCCACAATGTGTTCTACCTCAGATTGAAACTGAGCTAATACGCTATCAGCTCTTGCAATAGGATTAGAGGTCAAAATAACAGAAGAAAGCACCAAGCTTAACAAACCAATCTTTTTATCCATAGCTTAGACCCCTTAAATAAAAGTAAAAGTTAAAAGGCCTCATCAAGAGGCCTAAATGTTTTATATTAACCCGCCTTTTTAGCTTCTTTTGCACCTTTCTTTTCTTCAGTCTTAGAAGAAGCTTTGTTGTTTGAAGAAGATGCGCTACCGCTCTTGTTGTATAGAGCTAAGACCATTTGAGCTAATTGTTTAGAATCAGCATCGCTTAAAGAAGTTTGAGCTGGCATTGGTACTGAACCCCATATACCTTGATTTCCATTTTTGATCTTCTTGGCTAAATCGTCCACTGCTTTAGGATTGCCTGCGTATTTTTTAGCTACGTCTATCCAAGCAGGACCCACCACTTGCTTATCTACTGCGTGGCAAGCTAAGCATCCTTTTGATCCAGCCATTGCCACCAACTTCTTAGCATCATCTTGGTTGATGGAAGATGCACTAGCACATACTTGGTTTGCTCCTGTACCAGAGCATATTTGGCCAGCTGAAGATGATGAAGATGCGCTAGCTTGTTGGCTAGATGATGGGCTTGAAGAAGCTGAGCTTGGGGCTGAAGTGGAAGCAGCTGGCTGCTCAGATGAAGACGATGAAGAACTTGACTCTTGATGGCTACAAGCCACAAGTCCTAAGGATACTGCGGCTACAGTACCTAATACTAATAGACTTCTCTTCATTGTAAAACCTCCTATATTAAAGCTAAATAATATAATAACTCAATATGTATGTAAAAATCTATGATACACATTATAAATTAACACAAAATCTTCAAAATTTTCAATGGAAAATATAAAGAATTTATAAAATTCACAAAAATATAACATGTGGCAAACAGCTAATATTAGTATTTGGCCAATTGTTTGAGGGTATTTAAATAATTATCCAATGAAAACTCCAATGCCCTTTTATAAGCATTTTCTTTTAGGCTTTTAATATCATAATAACCTTCTAAAAATTTTATGATGACATCTTTAAAAGCCTTATCATCGAAAGATTTAACCAATATGCCATATTTTCCATCTTCTGTGACTTCTCTTGAGGCCTTTATATCAAAAGATATGATAGGTGTTTTAAAATACATAGCTTCTAAAAGCACTAAACCAAAGCCCTCATACATAGAAGATAATAAGAATGCTTTTGACATCTTATAATATTTCCAAGGGTTTTGTTTGTATCCAAGTAAGAATACATTATTTTCTAAAGATAGCTCTTTTATAAGACTTTTAAGTCTATCTTTTAAAAGCCCATCTCCTATGATTACGAGCTTTTCGTTGGGAAATACCTTTAGAACCTCTCTGAATGTTTTTATAAGAAGCTCTTGATTTTTTTGTTCATCAAGTCTTCCTACGTTTATAAAATAATCATTTAGCTCTTCTTCAATATCTTCTTTAGCCATATTCTCTATCCTTTCAAAGTTGATGAAATTTGGAAGTATGGCAGTTTTATCTTTTATAAAATAAGCTTTTTGTATATCCTCTAATATGGCATAAGAGGGTGCTGTTATATAGTCTAACCTACTAAATAACTTATTCACCAATATCCTATAAGGTATTTGACTTTTCTTATGATAATACATATAATTATTAGCGTTATGAATGCTTCCTATATACATAGCATTTTGGTCTTTGTAAAAAAATGTACTTAAACTTAGGTTTATACTCATTGGCTTCATAAAAGCATGAATAACATCTGGTTTAAAATCTTTTATAATATCGCTAAGCCTTTTGGCATATGGGATATCTCCGTTGAATATGCCTTTGTGAAGTGCTACATAAGGGGCTTTTATATCATCTTCTACTATATCTTTATGCCCTACTATTAATACATCGTGCTTTTGGCTTATAAGATAATCGGATAAATCCTTTGCTAAGATTGTGATAGCAGTGGCGTTGGTGGATTTCCTACTTAAATTGTTTACATATAGAATTATTCTCATCTTCTTTATATTTTATCAGAATATATTTTTAATTATGAAGATAATTGTAGCAGGTGGGACTGGATTTGTAGGAAAGCATGTGGTGGAAGAGCTTAAAAAAGCTAATTGTGATTTTAGGCTTTTAACAAGGAGAAAAGTAGATAAACCTCATATATTGGTGGATTTTTTTGATACTAAAAGCCTAAAAACTGCCTTTGAAGAAGAAAAACCAGATATCCTTATAAATCTTATAGGCATATTGGTGGAAGAACCATCAAAAGGTGTTACCTTTGAAAATATACACTATCTTTTACCAAAGAATCTATACACAGTGGCAAAAGAATATGGTGTTAAACATATAATACACATGAGTGCTTTGGGTGTATCTGAGGAAGCTCCTTCTATGTATCATCATACAAAGCTCTTAGCGGAGAAGTTTTTAATGTCTTTGGGGATAGATTATACCATCATAAGACCTTCTATTATAATAGGGCCAGAACAGCGTCTTTTCAAAGACTTAGAGTTTTTTGGAAAATATTTTCACATGATGGCATCACCAGGATTAATGCCTTATTATTTTGCTCCTGTGG
>DDOS01000005.1:0-13406 GCA_002341805.1 Aquificaceae bacterium UBA2488
ATACCTCAGATAAATGTCTTTATGATAGGTATGCCCATACAAATACTTATTGGGTTTATATTCTTGTTTTTGGCTTTTCCTGTATTAAGTATAATGATCCATGATATATTAAAAAATTATTTTATGTACATGTTAGAATTAGAGAGAGGATATCATGGCATCAGAAAATAAAACAGAAAAAGCTACACCGTATAGAAGAGGTAAACTAAGGTCTGAAGGAAATGTAGCCAAAAGCCCTGAGGTAATATCTGCTCTATTAATACTTGTATCAGTGGGAGCTTTATTTTTTATAGGTTATAAAATAGTAGATCTATACATAAATCTTTTTGTGGATGGAACCACAAGAATCTACCAGCCCTCTTTTGGGAGCTCTGACATGACCAATTTTTTAAGCTTTTCTTTTAAAAATCTACTAAAGGATATATTACCCTTTTTTATATTGGCAATAGTTATAGTGATTTTAGGATATGTATTACAATTTGGTTTTATATTTACCCTAAAACCCTTTGAACCAAACTTCTCAAAGATGAACCCCATCCAAGGCTTAAAGAATTTATTTAGTCTAAATGCCTCTTTTGAGCTTTTAAAAAACTCTTCGAAAGTGATTCTTCTTATGATAGTATCATTTTTTATAGTATATTTAAGCTTTAATACAATATCAAAAGCTTCTTATATGCCTGTGGGAGAGGGACTCCTTAGCATGAGTAAACTAATTTTTAAACTTTTGATAGCAATAGGCATAGTAGGGCTCTTGTTGGCTGGTATTGATTTCTTATACAAAAAATTTGATTATGAAAAGNNTCAAAACAAGAGGTAAAAGATGAGCTTAAGCAGTTTGAAGGAAATGTGGAAGTAAAAGGTAAAATAAGAAGAAGGATGAGAGAGATATCAAGATCCAGAATGATGCAAGAGGTTCCAAAAGCAAGTGTTGTAATCACAAACCCTACACACTTTGCAGTAGCTCTAAGATACGTACATAAGCAGGATAGGGCTCCAGTGGTGGTTGCCAAAGGCCAAGATTATATGGCAAAAAAGATTATAGAGATAGCAGAGCAAAATGAAATACCTGCAGTAAGAAAACCAGAGTTAGCAAGGGCTTTATATAAAAGTGTCGAGATAAATGAAGAAATACCTGCTGAGTTCTATAAAGCCGTGGCAGAGATTATAGCTTACATAGTAAGGAGAAAACAGCGTAATTTATTATGATAAATGAAATATTTTATTCCATACAAGGAGAAGGTTTTTTAATAGGAACTCCAGCTTTATTTATAAGGTTTCAAGGGTGTAATTTAAGGTGTGTTTGGTGTGATGAAAAATCTGCCCTTGATTTTGACAAAATTGCTAAAAGTTTTGAAGATACTATGGAAGATATAGAGAATATGTTGTCTTCCTACAACCCAAATCTTATTGTGCTAACAGGAGGAGAACCTACTTTAAACGATGAGTTTTTAAAAGTTTTTAATTTTTTTAAAAGCCTAAATAAGACAATACAGATAGAAACTAACGCCACAAAATTACAAGAAGATATATATAAAGCCTTCACAACTTATCCAAATACCTATATCACCATATCTCCAAAATATATATCCAATTATTTCATAGACCCTAAGTTTTTGGCTTTTGATAAAAATATAGAATTAAAGATAGTAGTGGATGAAAATCTAAATGAAGATATATTAAAAAGAGATTACATAAAACCGTTTATAGATAAAAAATTGCTAATCCTTCAGCCTTTAACTTCAAAATATGGTGTAGAATTTTTAGATAAGGCTATTAGATTGGCCAATGAGTTTAACGCAAGAGTGATTCCTCAAGCTCATAAATTGCTTGGTTTAAAATGAAGATAATTATTTACACAGATGGGAGTTGTCTTGGAAATCCAGGACCAGGTGGTTATTGTGCCATATTAAAAGCTTTTAAAGATAATACTCTCATAAAAGAAAAAATTATAAAAGGAGCCCAAGCAAACACCACCAACAACCAAATGGAGTTAAAGGCCCTTGTAGAAGCCCTAAAGCATATTAAAAAACCAAATCAACATATTATCATATACACAGATAGCAAATATGTGGCTGATGGTATAAATAAGTGGCTGAAAAACTGGATAGCAAAGGATTTTGCTGGTGTTAAAAACAGCGATTTATGGAAAGAATTGTATAAGCTTTTAAAACTTCAAAATGTCGAGGTAAATTGGGTAAAAGCCCATCAAAATGATAAAACCGAAAATAGCAATAACAACAATTTATGTGATAAGATAGCAAAAGAAGAGGCTATGAAAATACTATTAAAATAATATCGTAGATATATCCACTTGTTTGATATCTTCGTTTGGTTTTTGGATAAAAATATGGAATACATCATCATATAGGTAAGGGTACTCTTTTGATGTTTCATAAAATATTTTAGCTTGATCTTTTTGCTGAAGAGCTATATTTATAAGCGTTAGAAGTATATACTTTTCTTTAGAATCTCTGGCTAAAAACAAGTATTTTGAAGCTTCTATATATTGGAATCTATATATATATTTTATAGCTTTTGCAAGATATTTGTCTATATTATCGTTATTTTCTATCTTTTGGTTGTAAGAATCTAATATTAAAATCCTAAAACCAGTGCGCATTAATCCTCTTCTTGGTTTGGAGATTCACCTCTTTCTTGTTCTGTAATATCTACTAAATAAGCTATAAGATATGACATTGTAGCCACCACCACTAAAGATGCTATGGCTAATAGATCAGCATATTTCCATAATCCACCCATTTTAAGTTTCTCCTTTTTTGTTGCCACCTTTCCAAATAGGAAGCACAAAAGAAACCACCATAATAGCTAAAACACCAAAAGCTAAAAATGCAAACCAAGCCCTGTCTGATGGTGTGACAGATTTGGCTAAAACTTCATTCATCACGCTTATCGCTTTTTCCATGATTCTTGTCTCCTTTCATTACATAAAGGTAAATCACCAAACTAAAAGATGCAATCATCATGATCATAACAAAACTCATGAATATTACATCCCATATCCTGAACACAAACGGTACATAGATATGATGAGAATGTATCATTTAAGTTTCACCTTCTTTCTTTTTCTTCTTAGAAGAAGCAATAATGTTTATCAAAAACGTACTTCCCATCAAAATAAGTATAAACACCATTATAGATATAACTATAATCCTAAAAATCATAATCCACCTCTTCTTATAATTATACTACCTAATTATATAAAAATTATAAAATCTTTAAAATCCCAAAGATTTAAACTTGTTAAGCATATTTTGCTGACTTAGAATACTCTTATACTCATTGAATAAGGTTTTTGCTTTATCTTGGTTTCCAAGCTTTTGATAACAAGAAATATCTTCATATAAGGCTTTTGCCATAGTGTCATATATGCCAAATTTTTCAAGATAAGGTACCGCTTCATCCAAATATACAACAGCATTGTTGCATTGATTCATTTTGTATAAATCGTTTCCTACATTGTAAAGATCCGTATCAAGGCCATACCTTGCACCACCTCTTCTAGTTTTATATCCTCTTATCATCAAAGCCTGTAAATGATATTGATAAGCTTTTTGGAGATTACCTACTTTATAATATATATCTCCAAGGTGTCTTAGTGGTATGGCTGCACTTTCAGTATCTCCCATCTTTAAGGCTACGTTGGAGGACTGAACATAGTATTTCTCGGCATCCGCAAGATCCCCTTTCTTCTCATAAGCCTGACCTAAAAGATTATAAAGAAGAGCCAACGTATTTAGTTTATTAGAACCAAGCGCTATAGCTTTATTTATATATTCTATAGCCTTATCATAGTTCCTTGTCTCTAAATAGAAGTTACCATCATAATAGTATGTGGTATAAAGTAAATTTTGATCGTTTAAAAGCTTTGAAATTTTAAAGGCTCTTGATAGATTTTCTAAAGCTTCTTTTTTCTCACTGGATTTAGCTTCATTTAAAACATTGTTTAATGTTTTCTGAGTGGCTATTTTTATATCTTCCACAAAACTATCTACATTTATACCGTTTTGTTTGGCTATATTTATATATTTAAAAATTCTATCAATATCAAAGTTTGTAGATGATAAGAATGTATTATAAGCTATATAGTAAGCTGCTTTCCCTATTAGTTCTTTGTTGCCTATCACGTTGGCAAATTCAAATGCTTTTTTGAGCACTTCATTGGCCTTTTGATACCTTTCTGATTTCATAAGATTTACACCTTTATTTATAATATCTTCTATCTGCATTGTGGGGCTTTCGTAAACTTCAAATCCATAATTTGTTTCATGTATCATGAATTCATCTTTTTTAGCGTTACAATAAAGCCAATGACCCTTTACTACTATATGACTACCCTTAGATTGACAGTATTTGGCGGACAGATCTTCATATTGTTTTTTCTTATTAGGGTCTGTGAGGTGGAAATTAAAGTAAAGAGGTCTTTGTATCATATCTAAATAAAAAGGTATAACGCTTTCAGAATATCTTATAAAACTCTTATAAGAACTAAAATCTGTTTTTTGATAGACTTTCTCGCAAGAAGATAAAAGCACTAAACCACCAACCATTCCTATGTAGATTATTTTTCTATTCATATGACATCTCCTTTTAAAACAAATTTTCAACTTTTTCTTCTTCACCACTGTCTACAACCCTTGATATATGAAGGGCTTGTTTTTCTTCGTTGCGGCTTCTAAAATCTGTAATACAAGCATCCACACATTTACCACACATATAACAAGCTTTTAAGCCACTAGTTGTGTCAAGCTCATCTTTTAATTTTCTTGGATCAAGAGCTATAGGACAAGCTCTCACGCACTCTAAGCACTCAGTGCAGGTGTTTTTATCGTAAGTGATACGCCAACGCATCTTTTGGTTAAACACCTCCAGGTAAAGTCCTATCGGACAAAAATATCTACACCATTTTTGTCTTAGCCATCCTATAGCTAAGTAGTTTAATGCGATTAGACCATAGGTTAATATAGACACCCACCAAAAAGCTGGATGGTAAGGTTTAAACAGCACAGAAAGATCTACTATCCAGTTTAATAGTATAAGCGTAAGCAATGCATTTAATGCAAAGACTATTATATTAAACTGCATTTTTTTGCCTTGTCTATACAGTCTATCGTATAAAACTTTTACACCCCTTATAAGCCATCCTTCGGTGCATATAAAACTGCAAAAAAATCTACCATAAAAATAATTTATTACAAACGTTACCGTATAAAGAGCTATCCAAAGCGAAAAAGCCCATATGGCTGGCTTTGTCCAATTGGTTGTATAATGACCCCATAAATAATAATTTCCATTGGCAAAATCCATCTTTATAAGATGGAAAACTGGAAACATCAGTAGGCTAAGACCTGAGATAACATTGAAAATAAATCTTACTTTGGTGTAATTTGTGGTGTGGGGATATTCCCCTAACATCTCTAAAAGCTTCATATGTAACCTCCTATCCTAAAAGTTAGTTATGATTCACTACTTACATATTATAACATAAAACTATCTTTATTATAAATTTTTCTAATAAAATCTAAAAAACTATATCCTGCTATCTTCTTGTTCTTCAAGCGTCTCTATTGGTTTCCTACCCATAAATCCTTCATGTATTCCATGCCAATACTGTATAGTATCTTCGCCCTCTAACCAGCAAAGCCATATGTCTTTACCATCTTTTTTGGATAAAAAATCAAGAAGCAACGGATTTACACCTTTTACGCTACATCCACTCTCTGCTATAGTTTGTAATGATAGATTGGCTTTTTTGTTTAATTCCAGCAAACTGGTTTCCAGATACATTTTTTCCAGCTCATCCGATGTTTCTTGGGATTCTTCTGAAATCCTCGACATCTCTTCTCTAATCTCTATAAATTCCTGAATATATGGCATTATAGAGTCCAACACCAAATTAGCCTCTTTCAAAGAAAAGTATCTCATGATATTTAAAAATATAACATTATTTAATTTTTTATATGAAAAAAACCCTAAATTTTTACCATTAATGCTATAATATTATTATTATGAGAAAGTTAACGTTAATTATATTGTTAATAGTGTTAAATAGTGTATTATCATGTGAAAAGCCTAAAAACTTTGATATTCAAGGAAAAGCTTAGAACTTCATTCTCATCAAAGGCAACAAACCAATATCTCTAAAAGATTATGAAAACAAATATAAAGTTATTTTATTATATTTTGGATATACTCATTGCCCTGATGTGTGTCCTACTGTATTACATAAGTTATCCACCATGTATAACAGCCTTGGGCAATACAAAAAAGATGTTAAAGTTATATTTATAACCTTAGACCCACATAGAGATACTCCCAAAATAGCAGACTCTTATGCTAAATTTTTTAACAAAGATTTCACAGGATTATCTGGAGATCAAAATATTATAAAAAAAGTAGCCACAGCCTATGGCGTGGTTTACAAAGTAGTTCCGTCTAAATCAGAAGGTTATCTGATAGACCATTCTGACAACATTTATCTTATATACAATAAAAGCTTAAAAACAGTGTTCACCAACGAAAATCAAAACCCGCAATACATGGCATCTTATATAAAAAAGTTGATAGTCCGTTAAAAACATTGCAATTTGTTCCGATAAATATTATATTATCTAAAGGAGGTAAGCGTTATGAATTACACAGACATCGCTTCATTGGCTACGGACATGCAGCAAGCCAACACCAACCTAAACGTTCAGATGTGGGGTATAAAGTCTATGGCTCAAAATCAATCCAATACTATAAAAGAGCTCTTATCAGAAGTATCACCCACAAACAACGCTTCTAATAATCCAGAAGGCACAGCCACAAAGATCAATACCACAGCATGAAAGTTCTTATAGTAGAAGATAATATTGATTTGGCTTTATCTATAAAAGATGTGATAAGAAGCAGAGGTTGGTTAGCAGATTTTGTATCAAATTTTGAAGATGCAAAATACGCCACAAAAGACAGCTCATACGATATAGTGATATTGGATCTTATGTTAGGCCCGAAAAATGGTATTGAGCTTTTAAAAACAGTAAGAGAAGAAAATCTCAAAACCCCTTTTCTAATACTAACAGCCAAGGATGGTGTAAACGATAAAGTAAATGCTTTTAGCATAGGAGCAGACGATTATCTCACAAAACCATTTGATATGAAAGAGCTTTTAGCANNAGCAAGAATGGAAGCCATAGTAAGAAGATCAAGGCAGGCTACCACCACGGAGCTAAAATGTCAGAAGATGGTATTAGACACATCAAATTTTACAGTTCATATTGATGATAAGATTATACCAGTAACTAAAAAACAATTTCTCATATTGGAAAAGCTCATATCTAATACTGGTAGAGTGGTCACAGTGGATCAATTGCTTCGTTACGCTTGGAGTATGGATGAAGAACCATCGTCATATTCTTTGAGATCTCACATAAGAACCATAAGAAAACTCATAGAAGACTCAGGATGTAGGATAAGAACCATATACGGCATAGGGTATTCCATAGAACCAAAAGATAACGATTATACAGAAGAGCAAGAAGAACAAGAATATTGGGATTAGAAGAAAGAAAAGGGAATACATTAGCCCATTTAGCGGTTATATACAGTCTTGTGATATTTGCCATTATATTTTTCTTTTCTATATCCTCGTATTTGGCTTTTAGTATATTGGTGGATAATTTTGTAGCTTCTGATTTAAAGCAAGAGTTAGTTTATATAAGTTCACAAAACATCACAAAAAACCAAAAATGGCTTACTTTTAGCGATGAATCCATAGCCGTGTTAGATCCTAAAGAAAATATAATAAGCATTTCAAAAAACTTTCCGAGTTTTAATTTTGACAATTTTAAATATGGCTTGCACTTAGATTATATAAATGGTAAAAAAGTAATGTATATAAAAACTAAATTGCCTAATCAATACACCATAATAATAGCAAGAAATATGACAAAGTTTGAATCCATAAAAGAAAAACTACTAAGCAGTTTTATATTGGCTTTGGTGATATTGTCTATTATAATTGCTTTTACAGGCTTTTACATAGCAAAAACCATTACAAATAGCTTCCTAAACTTTATGGAAAGGGTATATACGATGGCACTGAATCTATCCCATGAGATAAAAACACCCCTTACCATCATATCCACAAATGTATCTTTGTTAGAGATAAGACCAGAAAAGACTTATATTGAGCGTATATCAAAAGCCACAAAACAGCTAAATAGTCTGCTCAATAAAATAATTTTTTTGGCAAAAGCCGACGAACATACGCTTATAAATAAACAGCGTTTTATGATAGAGGACGTTGTAGTCAAGATTTTGCAAGAGTTAGAGCCCATGATAGAACAAAAAAAATTAAGCTTAGACTTAGATATAGACCCAATAGAGATAAATTCTTCTTGGGAACTTTATGAAGCTATTTTGTCTAATGTTCTTGAAAATGCCATAAAATACACTGAAAAAGGCATGATAAAGGTGAATATAAAAAAAATTAAAAAAAATCTAACAATAATTATAGAAGATACTGGTGTTGGTATCCCTAAGGAAAAATTATCCACCATAACCAAAGAGTTTGAGAGGGCTAATACGAGAGTATCTGGGTTTGGTCTTGGGCTTTTCATAGTATTAAAATCAGTGGACATATTAGGAGGAAAAATGGAGATTGATTCTGAAGAAAATAAAGGCACGAGAATAAATATATCTATACCGATTTAAGAAAACTTTTCCCTATACAAACTAAGAGATGTAAGCAATGTTGTAAATACTATAGGTCCCAAAAACATACCCAAAAACCCAAGGCTAAATAGTCCACCCAATACCGACAAAGATAGTAGTATGTAAGGTATATGAGCACCCTTTTTCATGAGAAGCGGCCTCACAAAGTTATCTGCCCCTATTATAAACACCATAGAATATATGAATGTACCTATAAAATATGTAAACCCACCACTATACCAAGCGTAAAACATATAGGGTAACCATATTGTAGCAGTTCCAAGAGGCGGTATGAAAGAAGATATAAATGTAGCAAAAGCAAGCACTAAAGCATAGTTTGGTGTTATATAGTAATACATAAAAAATCCAAATATGGCTTGTATCAAAGCAGTTCCCACAAATCCATAAACCACCGCTATCACTGTAGAATAAACTGTAGATAGTATTGCATCAAAATCCTTTGCATTTATAGGAAGTATATCCCTTGAAAAATCTATAAACTTATCCCAATCTCTTATAAGGAAAAATGTTGACATCAAAAACATCAGTATCTTTAGAATAGAAATACCAACAAAAAGAGCCATGTTTTTAAGCTGGTCCGCAAAAAAAGATGCCAAATAACTGAGCGTTGAATTAACAGCTTGGTTTATACTGCTGGCATTAAGATGTAAGAATCTTAAAAATTTATAGTATGTGATATGCTTTCCAACGATAGGTATCTTTTTAGACATAAGATAAACTTTGTTTTGATCAAGAGACATTAGAAAAGAGCTTATATTTTGCACAAGCACAATGCCTTGTTCTACCAATATAACTCCAAAAATAGATACAGGCAATATTACCAATAGTAATATAAAAAGCACTATTATAAAAGCACTCAAGTTTTCGGATTTTATGATAGAAGATAACTTTTTATGAAAAGGATAAAAAAGTATAACAGATATGATAGCCCAAATGATAGATGTCAAGAAAGGTAGCAGTATATAAACAGCCAAAACAATCAACAATAACAAAAATATCACAAAACTTAGGTTAAAAATTTTGTCTTTTTTCATTGCCAATACCCATTATTAGATTTCTTAGTTCTTTTATACCCTCGTTATATTTTGAAGAAGTTTTTAGGATTTTCATATTAAAAGCTTTTAAACAATTTAAGGTATTATTTAATTCTTTTTGATTTGGTTTATCTATCTTTGTAAGCACTATAATAGTATTTAGTCCAATATCTTCAAAATATCTTAGAAGGGCTTGGTCAAGCTCAGTGGGACCCACCAAAGCATCTATCAACGACAAAGTTAATAATATATTGTCTTTATGTAAATTTATAAAGTTATCTATTATATGTGCCCAAAGCTCCCGCTCTTGTTTTGATTTTTTGGCATAACCATAGCCTGGAGTATCCACCATATATACATTATTAAAATCATAGAAATTTAGGGTGGAAGTAAGACCCGGTTCTTTGCTGGTTCTTGCCATCTTCGTATTTGCTAAAGCGTTTATTAGGGATGATTTACCCACATTTGATCTTCCAGCTATCAAAACATAAGGTTTATTTTCTGGAAAATTGTTTACATAAGAACCTACAAATTTCATAGACCTAAGATCTCGTTTATCTGTTTCATGTTTTCTGAGGCTATCTCGTTAGCTTTTCTATCGCCTTCTTGGAGTAGGTTTTCTATAAGCTCTTTACTTATACTCAATCTTTTTTCTCTCATGGGAGCTAAAAACATATTAAGATTCTTAGCAAGAATTTTTTTACATTCCACACATCCAAGTTTTCCGCTTTTACAACCATCCTCTATATTAAGATACTCATTTTGACTAAATATCTTATGATAGTTAAAGACGTTGCATATCTCTGGTCTACCTGGATCGTTTTTACGCAACTTTTGAGGATCTGTAAACATCTTTAAGACTTTTGAGGATGTTTCTTCTTCGGTTTCATCTATCATTATAGCATTGTTATAGGATTTGCTCATTTTTCTATTGTCTGTGCCAAGAAGTCTCGGAGTCTCGGTGAGGATAGCTTTTGGCTCTTTGAAAAATGGTTTATATAGATAATTAAACCTCCTAGCTATCTCTCTGGCTATCTCTACATGAGAAAGCTGATCTTCTCCTACTGGCACACCATCGGCATTATACATCAATATATCAGAAGCCATCAAAACTGGATATCCAAAAAATCCAAAGGTATCTGTTTCATAAAAATCCCTTTTTGAGATGTTTAATTCTATTAGCCTTCCTTTATCTATGATACCCTCTATTAGTAGCTTTATAAATGTATCGGTTATATCCTCTGCGAGTATTTTTTTAAAAGCCTCAATATCTTCTATTTTATGAGGAGTTATATTTGAAATGTTATCTATCAATGGTTTTAGTGTATCCTTGTATTCTTTTTCTAAGTGGGCTATTTTAAGGAGATTATACTTCGTGTCTTTGTAAGTTGGATTTAGCTCAAGCCAGCTTTTAGGAGTTATCATACCAAGAATCAAACTAAGCTCCGCATGATATTTTACATGAGATTGGACAAAAAATATAGACTTTGCTGGATCTAAACCCATTGCTATCCAGTCTATGAGCATCTGTATTGTGTTTTCTCTTATATCAGATATGTTTTTATAAGAGGTGGTGAGAGCATGCCAATCTGCTACAAAAAAAAGCGTTTCATTACCTTGCTGGAGGTTTATCCAGTTTTTAATAGCACCAAAATAATGCCCTATGTGAAGTTTGCCTGTTGGTCTCATTCCACTCACTATTCTCATATGTTCTCCTTCCGTTAGAAAAATTTATAAGACAACAAGAAACTATAGGAAAATATGATAAAAGGATATATGATTTTACCAACTAACCCTGTAAATATCAATACCGTTAATACCATAAATCCATAAGGCTCCATTTTATAAAATGTTTCCCAATATTTTACCGAGAATAAACTCATAAGCACACGACTTCCATCCAAAGGAGGTATAGGTATAAGGTTAAAAAACGCTAACACTAAGTTTATAATGATGAGCTCTTTGGAAAATCCTAATAGTGGGTCTACGATAGTAGTAAAAAACACAGGGTTTATATTAGAAGATATAGTGCCTTCTAAAAGCCTAAGGACTACGGCTCCGACGATAGCCAAAAATATATTCATCATAGCCCCCGCAGAAGCTACCAAAAACATGCCAAGTCTTAGGTTTTTAAATCTGTAAGGGTTTATTGGTACGGGTTTTGCCCAGCCAAAAAGTATTGGAGAACCAATAAGCATTAAAATTCCTGGTAATATTATAGTTCCCAGCAAATCTATATGAGGTATAGGATTTATCGTAAGTCTACCAGCTTCCTTAGCAGATTTATCCCCCATTAGATAAGCAACAGATCCATGAGCTATCTCATGAAAAATAACCGCCATCATCAAAGCTGGTATAGTTAATATAGCCTGCTCAAGGTTCATTATAAAATTATATCATATCGGATGATTTATATATAATCCTTTGGCAAACTGGACACATAAAAATATTTATATCATTTTGTATAATCTTATTGTAAGAATCTATTGGTAATACATTTCCACAATAAGAACATGCTCTTTTGTCAAGTGGTATAAATACAGGCACAACTCTTTTTTTAATATCTTTATAAAGACTAACAAGCTCTTTATCAAGAGAATTCTCATAGTCTATTATATCCTTTTGGGCATTTTTTATAGAAGTTTCTATGCTATATAAATCCTCTTCTAATATTGTAATTTCATCTTTTATCTTTGCTTGATCTATTTTAAGATATTTTAGTTCTTCAGAATTTTCCAATTGCTCTAACTTTAATCTCAGATGTTTTAACCTATTTTTGGCATTTATAATCATATTTTCTGTTTTAGATCTTTCTCTTAATATATTTTTATAGTGTTCTTTGCTTTTTATACCCTTGATGGCACTTTCCATATTTTTTAGGCTTTTCTCATAAGTATTTATATCTTTAATGGTTTTTTCAATGTCTTTTGATATATCATTTTTTTGTTGATATATAGCACTTATCTCATTGTCTATATTATTAAGCTTATCAGAAAATGATCTTATTTCTTCTAATATCTTGGTTTTTTCTCTTAAAAGCCTAAAAAGTTTCTCCTCTCTTTCTTGCAATAAAAGAAGCTTGTTAAGTTGCACTCTATCCATATAAACAATATATTATACATCAAAAACTCCTTCTATCTTATAATTGCAAAATCCACATCTATCTTTATTCATATTTAGGCTTTTAATAAAATATCTATCTCTTTCTATAACTATGTTATTACAATTTGGACAGCGGGTGTTTTCATGCTCTGATTTTATATTACCAGCATAAACATAGTAAAGTCCTTCTTCTTTACCTATTTGATAAGCTAGCTCTACAATATTTTGAGAAGTAGGGTGAAGGTCTGTAGTTTTATAGTATGGGAAAAACCTTGATATATGCCACGGTATATAAGCTCCAAGTTCTGTTTTTATAAATTTTGCTATATTTCTTATTTGCTCTTCATCTAAATATTTTGGCACTAAAAGCGTAGTTAGCTCTATCCATTTTTCATGTTCTAAACATAGCTTAATAAAATCTAATATAGGTGATAGCTTAGCTTTAGAATATTTTGCATACATCTTATCTGAGAAGAACTTTAAGTCTATACTAAAAGCATCCATAATAGGCATAAGCTCTAAAGCAGGCTCTTT
>DDOS01000005.1:13429-20845 GCA_002341805.1 Aquificaceae bacterium UBA2488
ATCAAACATATACTCATAAAATATAACGGGGTCAGAGTATGAATAAGATATACTTTTTGCCCCAGCTTGAATGGCTTTTTTCACTATATCTTCTGGAGGCATAAAAGCATTTTCAAAAAAGCTTATATTGACATCATCTATCTTTACTTGAGATATTTCATAATTTTGACAGCCCAAACAATGAAGATTGCATCCAGGGGTTGCAATGGTCAGGGTCTTATGCCCTGGTATAAAATGAAAAAGCGGTTTTTTCTCCACTGGGTCAAGGGCTATAGACACTAAAGAACNNTATCTTTGTTAAACCTAACTCCACAAACACCCACTTGGGAATCTCTCAGTTTGCAATAATCTGGGCATAAGGTACACACTACTATATCGCCTTCTTGTTTCCAATACAAAGCTTCTTTAAACATCTTCAAAATTTATTTATTTTTTAATGAAATTTCAATGAAATTTTACATATTCTACACATCAAGAACATGCTTAGAGGGTATTATACACAAAAACTCTCCTTTTGCAACAACTATATCATCTACTCTTACAATAGCCTCCATATAGTGTTTTTTACCTTCTTGCTTAGTGATATTTGCCTCACAGATCATCTCATCCCTAAGTTTTACGGCTTTTAAAAAACTAAAAGAAGAAGAAGCTAAAACTACATAAGGATGGTTTATTGCTAACATACAAGCATAATCTGCTAATCCAAAGATAAACCCACCATGGATAAGTCCTTTTTCATCGGCTATCATATCTTCTGTGGTTTTTAATCTTAACTTAGCATAACCCTCTTTTAATTCTATACACTCTCCACATAGATTTTTATTGATGCCTTGATGTGTTTTTATATTACACATAATTATCCCTCAACTTATCAATCTATCAAGATTTTCTTGAGCCTCTATAATATTGCTAAAAATGATATATATTTTTGAAATACTTCGTTGAAGATCGTCTGCTGCATTGGTTATGGTGGACGCAACCGTACTCTGCTCTTCTATAGCATTGGCTATAGAACTAATCTCACCATCAACATCTTCAGCATAGCTTACATTTACTGAGGCAGCTTCTTTGATATTTTCAAAATACTCTAACACATTATTAAATAATTTTTCTGTGCCATATATTTTATTAGACAATTCTATTATGGATATTTTAAGCATATTTGTGATGTCATCTATCTCCTTTGCAAAATCCTCAGTTTTTTTGGCTAATTTTCTCACCTCATCTGCCACTACAGAAAATCCTCTTCCTGCTTCTCCTGCTCTAGCTGCTTCTATAGAGGCATTTAAAGCTAATATAGTGGTTTGTTCTGCTATGGAGTTTATACTCTTTATAACTTTCACTATCTGTTCAGAAAATTTTGCCAACTTCTCTGCTTCTTTGGCTAATTGTATTATATAAGATACATCCCTGTTAAGACTTGTTTTTCTATTTTCAACCTCCTCTGTGAGTGAAGTTGATCTTTCTATCAGAGAATTCATAGAGATTTTTATATTTTGAATACTAAAACTAATACCGTGTATAGCCTGACTAAATTCTTCTATAGCATTTTTAACTGACATAGACTTGTCTTCACTGTCTCTTACTCTCTCTTCCACGATCTTTTTGGTGTTTTTAACAAAAGACTCTACCAATACATCTTTGTAAAGCTTTTTAGATATTTGTCTTACCACATCCTTTAACTGTTTCTCTTTACTTATTGATAAATCCATGATACCGCCTCCTTTTTAATAATATAACATGTTTTTATAATCTTATGTTGATTTTTCTTTCTTTTAGATAATACTTTAAAGGCATTATTTCAATCTCCTTAAAATGAAATATAGACGCTGCTAAACAAGCACTTGTTTGGGTTTTGGTAAAAGCTTCTAAAAAGTGCTCTTTAGCACCAGCACCACCAGAAGCTATAACAGGTATGTTTAGAGCTTTTGATATAATATTAGTTAGTTCTATATCATAGCCAGACCTTGTACCATCTTTATCCATAGATGTTAATAGTATCTCACCTGCTCCTAAGGATTCTCCTTTTTTAGCCCATTCTAATGCATCAAGCCCAGTATCTATACGACCGCCATTTATATAAACATGCCATGAGTTTCCAACGCTTTTAACATCAATGGCAAGCACTATACATTGAGAACCAAACTTTCTAGCAGATTCATATATTAAATATGGATTTTTTACCGCAGCTGAATTTATGGAGACCTTATCGGCCCCAGCTTCTAAAAGTTTTCTTATATCTTCTAAGTTTCTTATACCACCACCTATGGTAAAAGGTGTAAATATATTGTTTGCTACCTCTCTTGCCAAATCCACTATAGTATTTCTGTTTTCATAAGATGCTGTTATGTCTAAAAAAACGATTTCATCTGCCTTTTGATTTTCATATATTATGGCATTTTCTACTGGATCTCCCGCATCTTTTAGATTAACAAAATTAATACCTTTTACCACTCTACCATCTTTCACATCAAGACAAGGTATTATACGTTTGGCAAGCATTAATTATTCTCCTTTTTTATTTCATTTACAACTTTGTTTAAGATATTGTTTGGATTTTGGGGATGTGCTTGCGGCGAAGGTTTAGATATATATTGCTGTGACAATGGTTGAGGTTGGTTTATTGGTGGCGTATTAACATTTGGTATATTAGTTGGTAGTGTTTGGGTATTTGATGAAGTGGGTTGTGATGGATTTACTTGGTTTTGAGAAGAGTTTGGAGTATTTAGAGGTTGTAGAGGATTTTGGGGCTCTGTATTTGGATTTGTGCTTTGTATAACATTTTGTGGAACCACATTGTTGCAAGTGGCCGTTGGGGCAGTACCATTTACAAATAATACAGGCTCACCAGGACAAGACGGCGTAGCCAAAAGGTCTGTATTTGGATCTATCTCTACATAGCTAACTCCTGCTGGAAGTGGAAATGGTTTTTCTGGATATACTTTAAGAGCTTCTTTCATGTAGCTCATCCAGGTAGGTAATGACGCTGCGGCTCCAGCCATATTGTATCCAATCCTTTTTCTAATATCAAATCCTGTCCATACTCCAGTTACCACATCCGAAGAAAAACCTTCAAACCAAGCATCGTCATAATGATTTGTAGTTCCAGTCTTACCAGCTATGTATGGTCCTAAAGCACTTGCTTGTGCACCAGTTCCTATTTTTACCACATACCTTAACATAGATATCAACACTCTATCATAAGATGCTGGGAAAACATTGTAGCAAACAGGATGGTCTTGATAAACCACTTGATTTTTTGAATTCACTATTTTTGTAATAAAATATGGTTCACAATAAGTTCCTAAATTGGCAAAAGCCTGAAACATATTGGTAAGCTGTAAAGGTGTTACGCTTGTACTTCCAAGCACCATGGAATAGTATGGCTGTAATTTGACACCTACTTTTGCTGCCAAGGATATAGGTAGATTAAAACCTACTTGAGCTAATAGATTTACACTTGCGGTGTTTACGCTATAAGCTAAGGCTCTTCTTAGTGTAATACTTGTAAAAGATTCTCCTTCATAATTTCTTGGGGTCCAAAACCCACCTGGAGCAGATGGATCCGGGTAAGCATGGGGTGTGGCATCTATTCGGGTGACTTGAGTAAATCCTTTCATAAGAGCCGATAAATAAACTATGGGTTTTATAGCAGAACCTGTTTGCCTTAGAGCATAAATAGCTCTATTGTAAGAAGATAGCTGGTAAGAATAACCCCCCACTAAAGCCAATATAGCACCCGTATGGGCATCCATGCTCACAAGAGCAGATTGAAGCTGAGGTATGATATTGGCTTTTAATCCATCTTTGGTTTTTGATAATCTTACCATTACATATTCGTTGTTACTAATACCTGCAAAAACGGGAGCTTTTACTTCTGTACCATTGATATCTATATTTGCTATGTTATTTTTTATGCTTTTAATAAAACCTATATAGTAAATTCGCCTTTTCAAATCGATCTTTTGAGTTTTAAACTGTGCTATGGTGTCTGTTATAGACCAAGGAAGTATTGGATAGTGTTCTAACTTTGATATATAAGTTATTTGATCTATAACTGATTGCTCTGCAACATTTTGAAGATGAGAGTTTAAAGTGGTATATATCTTAAGACCTCCTCTATAAACAAGATCCGGAAAGTTTTTATATAAATAATCTTTTATAAAACTAACAAAATAATCGCTTTGGGTTATAGGGTTTGTTTTTTGATTTAGCTTTATAGGTTTTTCAGAGGCATCTAAATACTGCTCTTTGGTAATATATCCATCTCTATACATTCTATATAAAACATAGTTCCTTCTTTCTTGAGAGAGCGTTGGGTTTATGTATGGATCATACTTAGTGGGGGCTCTTGGAAGGCCGGCAAGAAGAGCTGCTTCTTCTAAATTAAGTTGCCATACATGTTTTCCAAAGTAAGTCTCTGCAGCTGCCTCCACTCCGTAAGCTCCATGTCCTAAATAAATCTGATTTAAATACATTTCAAGTATCTTGCTTTTAGAAAAATCTTTAGTAATCTCAATGGATAAAATCGCTTCTTTTATCTTTCTACTTACTGTTTTTTTGGGAGTTAAAAATAGGTTTTTTGCAAGCTGTTGGGTAATGGTACTACCACCTTCTATGGGTTTACCTTTTTTTATATCCACTATTAAAGCTCTCATTATACTAAAAGGGTCAATACCTATATTGTGGTAAAAAGTTCTATCTTCTGCTGATACAAAAGCATCTTGCACTACTTTCGGTATTTTTGAAATAGGTACATATATTCTATTTTGAATACCTATGGTTCCTATGGGGTTTCCTTGAGAATCATATACAATAGAAGTCTCTGGGGGATGCCAATGCTCTAAAGCTCTAACATCCGGAAGTCCTATACTAACGCTGTATATATAAACTCCAAAAGACACTGTTAAAACTACTATAAAAAATCCTAAAAAAGCAAGTATGTTTTTCATTTAATTTCTACTATTATACCATTAGCATGTGAAATACGTAAAAAATTCTTCATTGCCTTTTGTTCCTCTTGGATATGCTTTTGTATATTTTAAAAGCCTAAAACCAATGCTTTCAAAATGTTTTACAACATTATCAAGAGCCATCATTTTAGCATTATCGTCTTTCACTATACCTTTTTTAAGGTATTTTGGCGATAGTTCAAATTGCGGTTTTACAAGTACAAAAACTTTTGTGTGATTTAATGAGAGCTCTTTTATAATATGAGAAATTTTTGTTAAAGATATAAAAGATACATCCACTGTAATAATATCAAAATCTATGTTTTGGGGCTTTTTGAAAGCCCTTATATCAGTATCCTCAAACAGTGTTATCTTAGGGTTTGATCTTAATTTTTCATGCATCTGAAGATGACCCACGTCCACCGCATAAATATGTTTAGCTCCATATTGAAGTAAGCAATCACAAAATCCTCCTGTAGAAGAGCCTATATCAAGACAAATAGCATTCTCCACACTCACATCAAAATCTTTCAAAACATTTTCAAGCTTATAGCCTGCTCTTGATACATATTTGTCTTCTTCTAGAAGCTCCAAAGACACATTTTCATCCACTAAGGTACCTGCTTTTGTGATAGGTTTTTTATCTACGAGAACTTTGCTTTCCATTATAAAAGCTTGGGCTTTTTCCCGAGAGGGTAATATACCTTTTTCCACAAGAAGTATATCGAGTCTTTTTTTCACAAAAGCTCAGATAATTTAAATACAGAGTAGAAGTTAAAGCCTTCTTTTTCTATATTTTCCCTTGCTCCTTCTTCTCTATCAACTATTGTCAAAATACCTAATACATTCAAAGAAGCTTCTTTGCAAGCGTTTGCGGCTTTTAAAGAAGACCCACCTGTGGTGGATACGTCCTCTAATACAATTACATTTTTAACGTCTTGAAGCTTCCCTTCTATGCGTCTTCCTGTACCATGCTCCTTAGCTTCTTTTCTTACCACAAAGGGTTTTATAATCCTTCCCTTTTGATAGGATATTAAAGCTAAGCTGTAAGACATCGGATCAGCACCAAGGGTAAGCCCTCCAGTTGCTTGTATATCAAAATCTTTTACAATATCAAAAAGCACATTTCCAAGTATATATATGCCCTCCGGGTCAAAGGTAACTTGTTTTAGGTCTATATAAAATCTACTTAGTTTTCCAGAAACAAGCTTAAACTTAGGCTCATCTGCCACTAAAAGTGAATATATTTTTATAAGTTCTTTTAATCTATTACGATAGTCTTGATTTTGCATATTCCATCAAACCACCTGCATTTAGTATATCCATGAGCTCTTGAGGAAACTTAGTAGCGTTGTAAGTCTTATTTTTAGCTAGGTTTTTAACAGTGCCATTCGTTAAATCTATTTCAAATATATCACCATCCTCAGCCTCATCTACAGCTTGAGGAGATTCTACTATAGGAAGACCTATATTTATGGCATTTCTAAAAAATATACGAGCAAATGTTTTTGCTACTACCACTGGTATACCTGCATATTTTATAGAAATAGGAGCATGTTCTCTGGACGAGCCAGAGCCAAAGTTTTTACCAGCCACTATGNNCACTATGATATCACCTTCTTGATGTTCTTTAGCAAAGTTTGGCTTTTCTGAGTCTTCCATAACATGAGAGGCAAGCTCTAATGAATCCGATGTATTAAGATATCTAGCTGGTATTATCTGGTCTGTATCTACGTTATCTCCAAATTTCCATATTTTACCTTTTATAATCATACACTAGCTCCATGATTTTTAATGTATTCTGATGTCATAAGCTCCATCTGGTCTTTATAATGAAGCCTTTCTTTTTTGAGAGCCTCTATTTTAAGCTCTAAATCCGAGGTCATTGGATGATGTTTTTCAAGTCTCACAATCTCTTTATCGAGTTCGTCATGTTTGTCTTTTGCATATTTGAAGTGCTTGTCTTCTTGGTATAGCTTTTCTTCAATTACTTTTTTTTCCATAAAAACCTCCTAAACATTATTCATATATTATATCACTTTTTTTAGGCTTTTGATAAAAAACAAATAAAAAGCTTATAAAAAAGCCAATGCTAAGGCTTAACGGGTCTGCTATCAACAGATAAAATATCCCTGCAAACAAAAAAGGAGCGGAGTCTATGGCATAAGGCCAAAAATAGCCTTTTATAGCTTTATAACTCCAATAGGGTTCGTAGATAGAAGCGGGCAGATATTGTCTTTTCACAAAATAAGATAAAAAATATACAATGATCCCAAGGACTATTTCACCGCCCACTATATAAAGCCTAATTCCTATAGGAAGCGATATAGGAAGTCTTATTATAAAATAAGATAAAATAAGGGCTACATAAGCTATTCCTAAAAGTCCTAAAAAACTTTTCCAAAACATAATAGCTCTTTTATAAAAAACTTCTGCCAAATCCATAAAAACATTGTAAACTATT
>DDOS01000005.1:20851-40388 GCA_002341805.1 Aquificaceae bacterium UBA2488
AAAAGATAAAGAGTTTAACCTTTTCAAAGATACATTGAGTTTTATGGCTTTTATAAAAAATAAAGATTTTATAATATTATCCAATAACTCCACAAGACCACCTGAAGATCTAACAAGAATTTTAAACGAAAAAGGTTTATATCTTGATATGGATAAAATACTAACACCACTGACTATGCTTCCAGATATATTAAAAGCCAAAAACATAAACTCTTGTTTTGTGATAGGAAGTCCCATGCTAAAAGATTATGTAAAAAGATTTGTGGATGTAAAAGATGGTATAAAAGTGGATGCTGTCATAATAGGTCAAGATAAAAATTTAGATTTTAATAAGATAAAAACAGCCATATCTGCAGTATTTTTAAACAAAGCAAAAATAATACCCATAAATCATAGTAAAATCGTAAAAGATTCGGACGGGCTTTACTTCCAAGGTTCTGGAGCACTTTCTTATATGATAGCTTATGCCACAAATTATAAAGAGGAACTCCCAAATCTTGGCAAACCTTCTAAGGAGTTTTTATTAAAAGCCCTAAACGGTAAGGATTTTAAAGATAGTATTATCATAAGCGATGACTTTCATACAGATCTAATAGGTGCAAAAGAGCTTGGATTAAAGACAGTATTTATTACCGCAGGTAAATATACATATGAAGATCTAAGAAAGTCAGATTTCACACCAGATTTTGTGGTAAATTCTTTGGAAGAGCTGGAGGGTTTATTATTAAGTTTAGGAATTTAATATTTTTATTGCTCTTAATAATAGGAATATCAATAGCCCAAGATAGGATAAAAGTGATTTCTGATAAATTAACCCAAGAGCCCAATCAAGATATTATAGCAAAAGGCAATGTGGTAATCTATTATGAGAACTACGTAATCTACTCTGATAAAGCTATTTACAACAAAAACACAAAAGAACTTACCCTAATAGGTCATGTTCATGTCATAAACTTAGTAAATCAAGAGGATATATATGGGAAAAAAGGATTTCTAAACTTAAATACCCAAAAAGGATATTTTATAGATGCCTATGGTCATGTTAAAAACATATATTTTGTGGCAAATAAGATAGATAAAAATAAAAATGTATATTATATTCACAAAGGAGAAGTAAGCACTTGTAAGATAAACAAGTATAATAAAGATAAAAAGCTTCGTCTTTGTGTTTTTAGTGCCAAAGTAACAGATAAATATGTGTTTGCCAATACAAATATCTTAAAATATAAAAAAATACCAGTTTTATATTTTCCTTACTCAATATTTCCAGTGGGTAAAAGGCGTTCTGGTTTGCTTCCGCCCCTTATTGGCTCAAATACATACAACAGCTTTATATACCAACAACCTATATACTTTGTATTATCCCAAGATAAAGATATGACCATAACCCCAGAGTATAGGTCTGCCGAAGGAGAAGGTCTATACTTTCAATATCGTCAAGCCTTTACCAAAAAAGACTATCTAAATTTTAATATTTATTATTTCAAAGAGCCTACTACTCCAGGAGATTGGTGGACTGGAAGAAACCTTTCCATCTTTAGATCAAATAGGTATAGGCTAGATATTTTTGGAAGAAAAGATGGTATTGACTTTAAATTTGATACTATATCAGACCCATATTTCTTACAAGATATGTATTTCAGGACAAATCAAAGGACTATCCCATATCTTAGTTCTTATGTTAACTACAAAAAAGATACTTCTGATTATTTTACAGATATATCTTTTAAATTTTTTTATGACACCACATCAAACAACAACGATTATACCCTCCAAAGACTTCCAGAGATAGACTTCTTATGGAAAAACCATTCACTTTCTGATGGGATATATTACAACGTAGATGCCCAAAATACATATTTTTATAGAACTGATGGGCTCAAAGGAGATAGATTTATATTAGACCCAACTCTAACAAAGACTATACGTTTTTTAGATTTTACCAACAGCACCAATGTAAGCTTTATGGGTACAAAATATATTGGTTTAAATCAAAATAACTATAATACATCTGCTTATCAGGTGTTATTTCAAAATAAAATATTTTTTAATAAAAATTTTAATATCAAAAGCCTAAATATAAACAACTTTTATGAACTATCTTATAACTATCAGCCCATAGATAATACCAACAATCCTGTGTTTGATTACAAAGATTATCAATCAAATCAAAATTATATAGATTTCAAGATAAACAACGCGTTCAACTACAAAGGCTATAACTTCGCTGACTTATATTTAGAGGATGGTTATACCTTCTTAAAAAAATACGCTTTTCCCACATATCTTAGTTCCTTAGAATCTTTTGTAAACTCAGCAAGTTATCAAAACTCAAATCTAATTGTTAATAAACCCATTCTACCTCTTAGGACTACACTTGTATTAAAACCTATAAAGTATGTAAGTTATACGTTGGATAGTTTTTATGATTTTAATAGAAACGAATTTCCAGAACGAAACCAATTTTTAAGTTTAAACTACAAAAAAGCAAGTTTTTTTGTGGGCAATAGCTTAGCTCAAGAGATAAACGGCAGCAAGACGATAGACCAAGAATCCTATGGTGGAGCTTATAGCTATAAATCTTTTAGCGTAAATGGAGGTATTGTTCATGATAATATAAGTGGGCACGATGTATCAAGATATGCAAATTTTATTTACAACGGCGAATGCTACAATATAACCCTTACTTTTCAAGAGTATTACGATGGAACCAGAAATCAATATATAAATTATGTTTTATTGACTTTTAACGTATTTAACTTAGAACATTTCACTATGCCAATATCAAGATAACTCAAGAATATCAGATAAGTATATGGCACCACCACAGGCTTTTAAATCCATATTATAAACAGATTTTAATATGTTATATTCTCCGCCAGATGCAAGCATGAAAGGGTATTTTTTAGAATAAAAACCAAAGGTAATCCCGTCATAATATGGAAGGTCTTTTAGTTCAGATAGGTCTATTTTTATATCTATATGTGGTTTTAAATCATTGTATAATTCTAAAAGCCTTGATACATCTATATTAAGCTTTTCTAATTTTTCTTTTAGAATACCAATATCCTCAGATAACATCCATTCTAACTTGTATTCTTTTAAAAGCATTATATTTTTTATAGATAAAATACGAGATATATTTTCTTTGTTATTGTATGAAGAGATGATGGTGTTTATGACAGATGTATCGGTTATACAGAGACTTATATCGTTATCAAAAAATCTAAGGAGTTCATAAAGGATATTTATAGTTTCTATCATGCCTGTTTTGTCGGTATAACCAATATATTCTATACCAAGCTGATAATCTACACTAATATTGTCTTTCCAAGAAAATACTTCACCTTCATAGTATATTTTCATCGGAAGCATTCTTTCTTTCAAAGAAGCCACATAGCCAGCCAGTTGATAGGTCATATCTTTTCTTAATACCAATATATCCTTAGAACTTCTTATATTTATAAGTTCTTCATAGTTTCTTGTGGCTTTTATTTGATTGTCTATCGTGTCTAAAATAGGTAGTTTTATAAAGCTATAACCATGTTTACTCAATAACTCTTCTGCAAACACTATAAACTGCTTAAATAGTTTTGACGCTTTTAAATCTAAAAATCCATTCACTTGTTATATTTTAGCATAAAATAGATATATGCATGTAAATATTATAGGAGCAGGACTTGCTGGTGTTGAAGCCACTTATTTTTTAGCTAACAAAGGTATAAAAGTAAAACTTTTTGAAATGAGGTCTCTAAAATCCACAGAAGCCCATCACACAGATAAGTTTGCAGAGCTTGTATGTAGCAATACCTTAGGAAGCTTTGAGATCACCACAGGAGCTGGTCTTTTGAAAAAAGAGATGTTTTTGTTAAATTCTTTAATATTAAAAGCCGCAAAACATAGCTTTGTAAAAGCAGGCACCGCTTTAGCTGTGGATAGAAATATATTTTCTGATTTTATTACAAATACCATAAAAAATTATAAAAATATAGAGATTATAAACGAAGAGGTCACACATCTAAACGAAGATGAGATAAACATAGTCTGCACTGGCCCTTTAACCTCGGAAGCTTTTTCTTCTTATCTTAAAAGCCTTATAAAGGATGAGCATCTATATTTTTATGATGCTATAGCCCCTATCGTGGAGTCATCTTCAGTAGATTTTTCCAAAGGCTTCTGGGGCTCAAGGTATGATAAAGGAGATGATTATTTTAACTGCACTATGAGTAAAGAAGAGTATGATTTATTTTATAATGAGCTTTTAAAAGCCCAAAAAGTAGAATCTAAGGATTTTGAAAAAGTGGTTCATTTTGAAGGATGTCTTCCTATAGAGGAGATAGCCCAAAGAGGTTATCAAAGCTTGGTGTTTGGTCCTATGAGCCCAAAAGGACTAAAACACCATATATCAAAAGATGTATATGCTATAATTCAGCTAAGGAAAGAAACTACCAACGGCGAAATCCTATCTTTGGTAGGCTTTCAAACAAAACTTACTTATAAAGAGCAAGTAAGAGTATTTAGATTGATACCTTGTCTNNGCTTGGTTCTATGCATAGAAATACTTTTATCCAATCTAACAAAGCACTTTACCCTACCTTAGAGTTAAAGTCAAACAAAAATATACTCTTTGCAGGTCAAATAACAGGAGTAGAGGGATATTCGGCATCCGCTTCTACAGGTATTTTGGCAGGAATAAACGCTTGGCTTAAAATAACAGGCAAAAACCCAATAATACCACCAAAAGAGACGATGTCTGGGGCTTTGGTAAACTATATCACATCAAAAGAAGGGGAGCTTCAACCTATGAATCCTGTTTTTGGGCTTTTACCAGAAATAAATACCACTAAAAAATACAAAAAACTTCTAAAAGCTTATAGAGCCATATTTTCAATGGATAATTGGATAAAACAACATGAGATTTTTTGAATTCTGGCAGGTATTTTCTTTTATAAACATTGTTGGAATTGTTTCTTTTGCCATATCTGGTTCTTTAAAAGCCATAAAAGAAGGACTTGATTTACTTGGTATTGCAGTGCTTAGCGTATCCACTGCTCTCGGAGGTGGTATCATAAGAGATGTTTTAATAAATACCGTACCTATAGCTTTTAAATCTTATCAAAATATGATGTTTGCTCTTATTGGACTTATTATAGGGCTTTTAATATACAAAATAGAAGGCGTTGAAAACTCTTATATAATACTCACTGTGGACGCTCTTGGTCTTGGAGCTTTTAGCGCCACTGGTGCCATGATAGGATATAACAGCAATGTGAACATTTTCGGGGTTATAATACTTGCCACACTTACAGGAGTGGGTGGTGGGGTTTTAAGCGATATACTACTTGGCAAAATACCTGCTGTTTTAAAAGATGATTTTTATGCCAGTTGTAGCATAATAGGAGCAATAGCGTTTTATGTATCCATGAAATACACAGATATAACAATATCTACTTTACTTTGCGTTTTAACGGTGTTCTCCATAAGAATGCTCGCTATAAAATATAATTGGAGACTACCGAAGTTTAAGTGATTTTGTTAAAAGCCAAAGACTTTATGTGCTCCATTATATCGTTTGCCACACGTTTGTAGTTTTGAATATTATCTTCAAGCTCACCAAAATGTATATGTTTTCCAAAATATACGTTTATTGGAACTCTTGGAACAGGATATTTATCTCCCACTGGGAAGTTTATGTCGGTATTTTCTATAAAAATCGGCACCACTGGTTTTTTGGCTTTTATTACCATAATACCAACCCCAGTTTTTGGTTTTAGAAATTCACCTTTTGATGCTCTTCTTCCTTCTGGAAATATACATATATTGCATCCTATATTTAAAAGTTCAATACCTTTTTCAAGAGCAGACATATCTCCAGAACCTCTTTTTACAGGTATAGCCCTCATATGGTGATATAAAAATCCCACAACAGGTACTTCAAAAAGCTCTTGTTTTGCTATAAAGTATAAAGGCTCTTCCACAACGGAGTTTAAAACGGGTGGGTCTAAATGGGATCTATGATTAGGAGCAAATATGGCTCCTTTTAAATCTTTTATATTATCAAGTCCGTAGGCATTTATTTTAAAGATTTTTCTAAATATAGGTCTTATACAAAGCCAAGATGGTTTTACTATATACTTACCGAGAAATGTATCTTTACAATCAACCACCTAAATATTATACTAAATTTTTTTTATCAGAATATCTCCGAATGGCTTTTCTTGATGTATGTCTGCATACTTATCGTATTGAAGAAACATCAAAGCTGTAAACTGTATATGAGATTTATCTTTTTGTAGTATATGTGAAAAATATATTTTTTTATTGTCTTCTAAAATATTTTTAACATCAGATATGATATCTTTTAATANNNTTTTATTTAGAGGTTTACGGATAACTTTTGAATGACTTTTTGCTCTTTCTATTTTTTTAGGCTCCTCTTGGGATGGTTCTTGGGCAGGTTCTTGATTTTGGGTTTGGTCAAACATATCCACAAGTTCTTTTAATGTGACTCTCTGTCTTTGGATTTTTGGTTTTGGGAAAAGTATTTCCATTTTTTTCTTAAATAAAAATGTAGCTGCTGATAAGGCATTTGCTGGTATCCTCATATCAAGAAATTCCATAGTTTTAATTTGCTCTATATATAAATTTGCCAAGCTTGCTATATCTATACTCCAAGGATCAATCTTACCCTCTTCCACAAGCGGCAATATCACACTAAAAGGATGTTCTTCAGGGATATTAAATTCCATNNAAATTTTAAAAGCTTTTCCATATTCCCATCATATTCATAAACTATATTAGATACTCCTTCTATATCACCCACTTTTACCTTAGGAAAATCCATATGCTTAAAGCCTTCTAATATCACAAGCTCATAGTCTTTAAAATAAGAAAGTATATCCTCTATGGTTTTTGGCCTTTGGTATAAAACAAAAATATCCCCAGATAATATACAAGCTTCACCGCTTATAGATAATATCCTGTTTGTATCAGAGCCCTCTTTATCTATGATGGCATGAGCTTTTGGGTCATGTTTTATATACATTATTTTATGATTTTTAAAAGCATCAAAAACTTTTTCTATAAGAGTGGTTTTACCAGAGTTATGATATCCCACAAAAGATAAAATTTTCATAGGGTTATTTCGGTGCCAATACCTTCTTTGGTAAATACCTCTATGAGTATTGAATGTTTTATTTTACCGTTTATAATATGTACTTTTTTAACACCTCTTAATATAGCATCCACAGAAGAAGTTATCTTTGGTATCATGCCCCCTGTGATAGTACCATCCTCTATAAGATGTTTGTATTTGGCTTTTGATATAGAGGATATAGTGTTTCCATTTTTATCCATAATACCATCTGTATCAGTTAAGAATATGAGCTTCTCAGCTCCAAGAAATGCAGCTATCTCAGTGGCTGCCATATCAGCGTTTATATTATACATCTCGTTGGTTTCTGGGTTTATGCCTATTGGCGATATGACAGGTGTATATTCATTTTGTATGAGTTCTTTTAAAAGCTTAATATTTACGGATTTTACTTCTCCCACAAAACCTATATCTTCACCCTCCTGATAAAACTTTTTGGCAATAAGCAAGTTTCCGTCTATACCAGAAAGCCCTATAGCTCCATGCNNTCCATGCATGTGGTTCATCTCTTGATTTAACAAAGCCACTATATCTTTATTTATAATGCCTATAAGCATCATTCTAACCACATCAAGGGTATCTTTGTCAGTTTTTCTAACACCTTTTATAAACTCTGTTTGAATATTTAATCTATTCAGCATCTTTGTAATGTCTTTACCGCCCCCATGGACAATAACTACCTTTATACCCACATATCTTAATAGAGCTATATCTTTTGCAAAAGAGTGCTTTAGCTCGTCATCTTCCATGGCAGCCCCACCATATTTCACCACAAAGATTTTGCCATAAAAATCCCTTATAAAAGGAAGTGCTTCTTGAAGTATCTGGGCTTTTTCAAAAGATTTCATAACCACCTCATTTTATTTTATTCTGCACAGACATTATGATAGTCTCTGATAGAGAAGGATGGGTATACATACATCTTGATAAAAATTCAACATCTTTTTTAGCTTTCATAACATGCACTATTTGGTGTAAAAGCTCACCTGCTTCTGGACCAAGCACCTCTGCTCCTAAGATTTCTTTTGTATTAGCATCGTATATGATTTTAGCGTATCCTTCTGGTTCATCATCTATCATAGCCTTTGGATTTTTAGCAAAAGTAGCAGTGCCTACTTCATAATCAAGTTCCATATCTTCAGCTTGATCTATGTTTATACCCACAGAGGCTATTTCATGAGCAGAGTATATAATCTTTGGTACAAGCCTATAATCAATGGGTTCTGCATCGTTGTTTATATGCTCTATGGCAGTTCTTCCTTCATACATGGATTTATGGGCTAACATAAGAGGTGATGTAATATCCCCGCAAGCGTATATATTGGATGCAGTGGTTTTTGCATACTCATCTATCTTTACAAAACCTTTTTCGCTTAGCTCTATATCAGTATTTTCTATACCAATATCATGGGTATTTGGTATTCTTCCCACCGCTTCTAATATGATATCGTATTCTATGACAGTATCATCTTGAAGTATTGCTTTTCTTTTACCATCCTCTTCTTTTAATTCTTTTATAGTGTTTGATAGATATATGTTAACTCCTAAGTTTTTTAGCTTTTTAGATAAATAAGATGCGCTGTCTTGAGATTCTGTGGGTATAATCCTTTTTGAGATATCAAGAATATATACATCTATATCATACATTTTAAAGATGTAAGCAAATTCCACACCCACTACACCTGCCCCAAGTATGATTACAGATTTTGGCTTTTCGGTAATACCCCATATGGTATCTGTGTTATATATTTTATACTTAGTCTTGTCAAACTTTAAAATATTGGCTACCGAAGAACCAGTGGATAAAAGTATATATTTACCCCTTATAGTATCTCCTTTTGTGGTTTGTATAGTGTCGTTGTCTTTAAATCTACCTTTGCCGTAGTATATGTCTACTTTTAGTTGTTTAGCATAAACCTTAAAACTTTCTCTTATATCTGATACGGTGTTATCTCGATGCTCTTTAAAAGAAACCCAGTCTATATTCATAAAGTTTAATTTGATGCCGTACTTTATACCTCTTGAAAGATGTTCCATCAGCTTTGCACCAAAACGCATATATTTTGATGGAATACATCCTCTATTTAGGCAGTTTCCTCCTATGGTTTTCTCAGATATATCTACCATAGCCACAGACATGCCATGTCTTTTTGCATGGAGCATAGCCTCATATCCGCCAGAGCCTGCTCCAAATATCACTATATCGTATTCTTTCATAGTTTTACTCCTTAGGTTTTTTGGTATTTTTAATTTTATTCTGTCTTCTTTCTTTGTAAACCTCTTGCCTTATGTCTTTTATCAGCTTTTTATATTTATAAAAAACCCCAGGCACTTTTATAGGAAGTTTATAATATTTTTCCAACATAAGCATAATATCTTCGGTGGTAAGATATTTCTTATTGGTTATAACGGTTTTTATATATTTGTAAATCCTCGAATCTTTATTCATTTAACTACTATGCACTGATGATAATTTATATATTTTTTATACACATTTATGATGTCTTCTTCTTTTACAGAGGATATCATACTCTCATAATTTAACACAACATCTTTACCAAGTCCCATAAGTTCATAATAGCCTAAAACATGAGCTTTACTTTGTCTTGTTTGATGATTTAACAAAAAGTTTCCTATTAATTTTTGTTTGGCAAGCTCTATATACTCTTTTGTAATGTCTATATTTTTTAGTATGTTTATCATATCACTTAGAGCATCTTCTGCTTTTTCTATGGATGTCCCTATGTAGCTTATCATTTTAGAGCAGTATAAATTTACATGATAGCTACTGTTTACTGCATAAGCATAACCCTTTTCTTCTCTTAATTTTTTAAACAAAATAGAACTCATGCCATTTCCCAAGATGGTGTTAAATATTTTAAAAGCCAAATACTTATCTTTATCTTTTATTAAAGGACTATCATAAGCGCATAAAATAGTGGATTGTGTACCACCTCTTTGTATATATTCTATTTTGTTTTGGGATATCTTACTACAAAAATCTATTGTATAATCTTTATTATCTTCTTTAAATATCGTATTTAGGCTTTTAATATAATCAATATCTTTATCTGTTAGATTATCTCCCACCACACTTATCAAAACAGGCTTTTGGAGAATATTATTGTATCTATTTTGTATATCCTCCAAGGATATTTGATTTATCGTATCTTCTTCTCCTAAGGTAGATATCTCGTAAGGAGTATTTTTATAAACAATTTTTCTTAGATTGTCAAAGGCAAATTCAAAGGGTTTTTCTTTTCTTGATCTTATAGAAGACAAAACCTTCTCTTTTTCTATATTAAAATCCTCTTGTTCAAAGATAGGATTTTTCAATACATCTATGAGAGTATCTATAGATTCTTTTAGTTTTTTGGCTTTTGTAGATATAGATATATTTATAAAATCTGAAAACGCTCTAAAAGATAAATGCCCACCCACAGACTCAAATACTTCATTTATCTCTTGCAAAGATTTGCTATTGGTTTTTTTGCCAAGAAGTGATGTAGTCAGATTGGTAAGACCTTTTATTGACTCATCCAAAGCCCCATATTGTATAAATGCATTTATAGCTACTATATCAGAGTCTGATTTGGTATCAAAGTATATGAAATCTTTTAATTCCACGAATCATCGCCTCCAGTATCAAAATCTGTATCTTGATTATCCCAACCACCATCAGAAAAATCTATATCTTGGGATGAATTGCTTTGATTATCATCAACATTGTAATTATTTATATCATAGTTGTTCACAGCAGGACCGCCAAAATCACCACTAAAAACAGATCCCATCAAACCACCCATTGCCATCATACCAAGCATATCAAAAAAGGATATTCCGCCAAACATATTTGGCATATTTGGATTTTGTGGATTTGTAGCTAAATTTCTTAAATCATCATGATTTTCGTAGGTATTTTTTACACCAGTGGCTATCTCTTTTAGTTTGTCTTTTAGATTTTCAAAATAAACATAGGCTCCTTGAATATCTTGCACTTGGTTATTTTTTAGTTTGGATAGTAAATCTGTCATATTTGTTCTTAGTTCTTCTAATTCGCTTAGCCTTGTGGTTAGATCTTTTTTGGCAGGATCATCATCTTTTAACGATACCAAATCTATGGATAGCTTTGTCTTCACCTTTTCAATGTTTTCAAGGTATGTGGTTAACTCTTGCATGAGTTTTGTTTTTATATCATCAGCGTTTTTCTTGTTTAATCTATTTGATAAAAGCAAGAATACCGCACCTATTATCAAAAGACCGCCCACTGCAAAAAATATCATAGCTCCTCCTTTGGTTTTTGTTTTTACATCAGATACCCTGCTTAGCTTTTTCTCATAGCTTATAAGATATTGTTTGTTGTTGGCAAAAGATAGGCTTGGGTCTAACTTTTTAGCCAATTTTAGTTCATATTTAGCATTTTCTACATCACCCTCCAAATAATAAACTTGAGAGAGCATATAATGAGCTTTCGCGGATTTTGGGTCCTTTGAGATCACCTCTTGTAGCATCCCTTGGGCTTTACGATAATGGCCTGAGTCCACCTCTTTAGCGATATCTTGGGGTGTTGGAAGTCCAAACGCAAATATTACTAAAAGCATTAAAAGTGCAAGAGCTTTTTTCATGAGCTAATCCTTTTTCTTCCCATATAAAAAGCTATGAAAATCGCTAAAAAGAATACCCCCATCATCATGGTATCATGAAATACTTTTAATATTAAAAGCCCAATACTTATTATTATAACAAGCAATATAATGTTTTTAATCATTCTATATTCATCTCTTTCTTCAAAGCCTCAAGCTTATCATCCACAGAATCTTTCTTATCAAGGGCTTCAAACTCTTTTTCAAGATCTTCTTTGGTATCAAGGCTTTTCGTAGCATTGGCTTTAGCTTCTTCTTTTAAGACCTTTTCTTCCACAGAATCGATTTTTTGCTTTGCACTTGAAGTACTTACATCTGAAGTTAGCTCTGTGGTCTTTTCCTGGGCTTTGGCTACCTCATATCTTGTAGCAAGTATATCTGCTTTTGATTCAAGTTCATGTTTTTTGTTTTGAAGCTCTTGGATTTTAGCTTTTAAATCATTGATAGATGGTTCTAAGACATCCAGCTGTTTTTGATATTCCTTAGCTTGATTTTGAGCTTCTTGCTCTTGCTCTAAAGCTTTTTTGGCAAGGTCCTCTCGGTTTGCTTGAAGGGCTTTTTTAGCTCTTTCGTGCCACTCTTGGGCTTCTTCATCGTATTTGGCCCTTTTTTGCTTTAGAAGTTCATACTCTGCCATTACATTCACCATATTGGTATTGGCTTTGTTTATCTGGTCTTCTAAATCCCTTATAACTTCTCTGGCAGTTCTTCCAGGGTCAGAAGCCCTATCAAGAGCATCGTTTAAAGCTCCTTTCACTTGAGTCATCAAATTATCTAAAAAGCTCATATCTAAATCCTCCTAATATTATAATAAACTTTTTTAATAAAAACTCTGTGAAGAATGAAGCATCTCATAATTTATAACATTTTTATATTTAGGTTATAATATTTTCTTATATGAAAGGATTTACTAAAGAAGAGAAAAAATCGGTTTTGGGTATTACTTTTGCCATTGCAGTTAGAATGCTGGGGCTATTTTTGCTATTGCCCGTGTTGTCTCCTTATGCTAAGAGTTTGCCAGGCTCTACATCTATGCTTGTGGGCTTGGCTTTTGGTACTTATGGGTTTGCTCAAGCGTTTTTGCAAATACCCTTTGGATATCTATCGGACAAATACGGTAGAAAACCAATTATCACCATAGGAATGCTAACCTATGTGCTGGGCAGTTTTTGGGCTGGTTTTGCTCATACAGCTATTGAGCTTGTGTTGGCAAGGTTTGTGCAGGGCTTCGGAGCAGTGTCTTCTGCATTATCTTCTTTGGCAGCAGACCTCACCCGTGAAGAGGTGAGAACCCAAGCTTTCGCTCATATAGGGGCTGCCATAGGCATGGTATTTGCTCTTTCTATAGTAGTAGCCCCTATAATGGCTCATTATTTTGGCGTACCTCTAATGTTTTATATAACTGGTATTTTATCGCTTATAGCTATGCTTTATATCTTAATTTTTATAAAAGAACCAAAAGTCCATGCAAAAGATAGAGAAATTCATCCTTCTTTAAAAAATATCCTTACTCTTATGAAAGACAAAAACCAAATTATGTTAAATACTTCTGTCACAATAGCTCATTATTTCTTGGTATCTATATTTACAATAGTGCCAATCTATTTTATAAATCATCATTTTCCAAAATCCCATCACTGGATAGTATATCTTCCTACGGTGTTTGTAGCTCTTGTTATCATGGTACCAGCTACCATCATAGCCGAAAGAAAAGCCAAAATGAAAGAAGTATTTTTAACAGCTATCACCATGCTAATACTTGGATTTTTAAGTTTTTGGCTTTTAAGAGGAATAATGTCCGGAGTGTTTTTAATACTGTTTTTCTTCATAGGATTTTTCTTGTTAGAACCCATTATGCCATCACTTCTTACAAAACTAACTCACAAGGATCTAAGAGGGCTTTCAATGGGCTTTTATAATATGAATCAGTTTGTGGGGGCTTTCTTAGGTGGTGTAGCAGGTGGACTTTTTCTTAAAAGCCCAAAACTCATGCCCATGGTAGACCTTGTTTTATCTGTTTTATGGCTTATATTAACATATGTATGGTTAAACTCTATAAAGATACCAAGAAGCTCAAGAGAATTAGACGAGGAGTTTATAGAGCCACCTGGGCTTTACTAATAGCCTTTGGGCTGGTGCTATCTTCTTGTGCTTCTGGTCCAAGCTATGTAGATAGCGTTTCTTTTCAAGTAAAATCCATGGTAGGTCATAAAGTTAGTTCTCTGGTAAACACCTTTGGCCCACCTGTGAAGATTATAAAATTACAAAATGGTAATAAGATTTTTAGCTATGTGTTTGTAAGAAGATACTATTATCCATCTACATGTACGGGATATTCTTATTATTTTGGAGCATTGGATTGCTTCCCTCCCTCTTACGAAGAACATAAGTATTATGCTAACTTCTATGTAAATAAAGATGATATTGTTTATAAAGCAGTATTTTCTAAAACACCGTTCTAAATACCAAAGAATAATCCACAAAAGCTTTTAAATAGTCTTGACCGTTAGCAGTATCATATCTTAAGTTTGCATCTGGGTTAACATCTTGAGCACCAATAGATATATTGGCATTTTCACCATTTATATAATAGTTTAAAAATATATCATACATACCTACCCTAGCTGTATTAAAACTATCTGTGGTTGGATTTATATAATAGTTTTTATTTTCATCTTCTTCGTATCTTAAAACCAAAGCAGGTTTTCCAATACCTATATACTTATCGTAAAGAAGCTGGGTTTGGGCATAATATCCAATACTTTCTGGGTTTACTATATTATTATTTTTATTTTCTGAAAAGCCCAAATTCTTTTGTTCCATCCAAGCTATTTGTAAGTTTGGGACCATATTGTCAAACCTTTGTTCATAAAGCATATCAAAAGTGTATGCTCTTGCAGTGGTGCTTTGATTTACACCATCACAAGTAGGCGTAGATAGATTTTGGCAATCAAGTCTTTGTTGCTGGTAAGCTATAGAAAAAGTGAGGGTTTTTCTTTTTCCAAAAAATGTATCTTTATCCACATAATCAGGCATACCTTTAAAACCTAGAAATGTAGGTGTAAACTCTAATCTAAATCCATACTTTAAATGAGGGTTTTCATTGTACCCTGCTTGATAATCGTATCTACCATTACCCACCATAAGATAATACTTTAGCATTGTATTATGGGCAACATCTCCCCATATGGCTATACCAGTATCTCTAAAAGCATTTCCCACATCTGAACCAAATGTAAGTGGCACGATAGGTTTTATAAAAGGTTTAAACTGATATACCCCGTTTGATTTTATATAGTTTATATTCACTGGCGTATTTGATTCTAAAAGTCTTCCACCATCTACATCTATTTCACTAACCCCAGGGTTATAATCTTCTAAAGGCACTATGAAAGAGTATAGGTCTTCTAAAGGTATTCTTGACCATGGGTCTAAGAAAAGCCCAGTGGTGATTTGAAAATATTTTTTTATTCTGAAATTTATAAAAGCATCTTTTACAATGGTGTATTTCATCTTATCATGAGCTCTAGCAGATCCATCTGGATTTGTGAGGTTGTTATCTGAAAAATCTATGTTTGTCCCAAATTGCACTATCTTGTTTATCTGCCCTGCAAAATAAAGCCTTGCATTTTCCACCGAGAAGTTTGTGGAGTTGTGATCGTTGGTGGTTATTTTACCATTGTTTTGAGCCCAGATAGAAAGCTTTAGTCCCACATCTGCAAACTCGTTATTTGAGGCTTTTAATAAAATACCATAAGAGTTTTGTATCATAAAAGCCAAAAAACCAAGAGATAATAAATATTTTTTCATATAATCACCTCAAAACTTAAACTTTGATACTTCATTTTTTAGCTCTTGGGCTACTTCTGCTAAAGATCTTGCTGTGGCAGATAGCTCTTCTATGGCAGCAGATAGTTTATCTGAAAATGTTCTTACATCTATCATAGAATTACTTATCATGCTTATAGTGGCATTTTGCTCTTCGATGGCAGTGGATACTGCTTGGGACGCGTTTTGCACATTGGAAGTGAGATCTTCTATATCCTTATAATATTTATCCACAGATTGAGTAGATTCTACAGTGGAGTTAACACCTTTTATAATATCAGAGATAGTGCCTGATACATCTTTTGCCAATTGTCCTGCTTTCTCAGCGAGCTTTTTAACCTCATCTGCTACTACTGCAAAACCCCTTCCCGCTTCTCCTGCTCTTGCTGCTTCAATAGCAGCATTTAAAGCAAGTAAATTTGTCTGTTCTGTGATAAAGAGTATAGAATCTACAATATTAACAGCTTTTTTGCCAAGATCATTCATATAAGCAGCATCTTCTATAGCTTTTTGTATAGAAGATTTGCCGTTATTCACCGCATCAAATAACTTATTAACTGTGTTTTTAGTATCTAACATGCTTGAAGCGATAGATGATATTGTGGCAGATATCTCTTCTATGGAGTTTGCTAAAGCGTTTATTTGATCGTTTAGACTTTTATTATCCAAAGCCAATGTGTTTGTGGTGGCAGAAGTCTCTTCCATGCTTGTTCCAAGTTTTATAACACTTTCAGTGATAGCTTTTAACAAACTTCTAAGAGCTTGTAAAGAGTTATTTATGTCGTTTTTAATCTCTAAGAAATCACCTTTTGCTTCAGTTTGTACATCTTGGGTAAAATCAAGAGCACCCATTTTAGATATAGCGTTTCTCATATCTTCTAAAATCTTATGAGTGGTTTTTATACCATCTAAAAGATTTTCCACAGCTTTGCCTATCTCATCGTTGTATTCTACATTAGCTTCTATATTTAGATGACCTTCTTTAAACTTATCAGACACATCTTCTAATATCTTTGTATTTGTATTTATGCTTTTAATGGTAAGATAAACAAAGTAAAAGCTTATACCAATACCGATAAGCACCAAAACCATGCTAATATACATCTTGGTGCGGGCTTTAGCATTTCTTATATTAACCGATTTTTCAAGGGTGTGAACCACGTTTCTTGCAAGATTTTCACCCAATTTAGAAGCCTCTTTGGATATTTCATTAAACTGAGACTGATACATTGAAGCATTTTGAGGGTTATTTACGATGTCATCTACCACAGGAGATAATTTATTATTTATAAATGTTTTATAATTGTTTGCAGCTATGTGTATGTCATTATAAAACTTGCTTACTCTGGCACTTTCATTATAAAATAAACATGCATAGTGAATATGTTCTTTAGCTCCATCCAACAAAGAGTTTATCTGAGACACAAGCTTTGATATACGTTTTTGATTAGAAGGTGTAGATGTGGCGTTAGTAGTTGTGGTGGCAGTGTTAGTATTTTGAGATTGGGATAATGTTAAAAGTTCTAATGTTCTTTCTTTTACACCGCCCACTTTTAATATAACATGAGGTTGGTTTAAGAAAAATCCTGTGATGGCTGTGGTATCTGCAAAGCTTGGGTCATCTATTAGCTTACCCCTTATATAGCAATCTCTTATAATAAGCTTATCTATTAAAAATTGAGAAAGAGCATCGTATCTATCTGATACTTGCTCTGGAGTTAGATGAGTAGAATCTTCTTGAAGTTTATTATACATAGTCAAAAAATTATCAAAGCTTTTACCCATACCAAGGGCTTTACCATACTTGCGTTCAAGGATTTTTAGATGATTTAGTATTTTGTCCATATTTGAAAAATCGTTCATAAGAGCATCCTTAGCAGTGTTATCTCCTAAAGATAATGCCTTATTATTCATTTTTGCGGACTGAAGTTCTATGAGAATCTCATAAAGAGGATCTGCTACTTTAAGGCATCTTTTTTCTTGATCCATCTGCGCCACTAAACTATGAGATTGATAGAACACAAATCCTGCCAATCCCATACCAAAAATTGCCAAAATAGCTCCAAGCACATAAAGCTTGGTTTTTACTCCAAGATTTTTTAAAGACATACTACACCTCCTAACATTTTTTGGCTTTTAAAAGCATGAAAACAAGAAATAGTTATTATGGGGGGGGGATAAATCTATAAGTGTAAAGCCCGTTAATATTTTTCACCTTGTTCATGCTAAACATTATAACATAGAAATATAAAAAAATAAGATAAATATTTATCGATCTCCAAGTATGTCACGCCCTCCAAGTATGTCACGATATACAAGTTTTGCTACTTACATACTAAAATCTACACAAAGTACATAACCTTTTATGACTTTTGATATGGTGATGCAAAACCTTCCGCTGATTTGGGATATATATGGCTCTGATATATAATAATCACTATCTTTAAATTCTTTAGCAATCATAAAATAATCTTTAAAAGATAGATTGTCCGATTTTTTGGCAGGTTTAAATATAGGTTTTATGTGGTTCCTTTGGTAAATAGTATCATAAACCATTATACCGTTTTCATCCAGAAGATATATAGACTGGATAAAATCATAGGTCTTTATATAGGTTTCAAAAGTGCTTAGAGTAAGAGCGTCGTTTGCTATCTTATCAAAAATATGTTTGTATATAGATAGTTTTTCTTTGTATTTTCTATAATTTTCCAAACGTTTTGCTTGGGATTCATACACAAGATTTTCAAATGTATCTTTTAATGTATTTATTTCTATTTTATCAGGCGTGTTTGGCTTTGATAATAAAAATCCTTGATACATATCTATACCCACATCCATACATGTGAAAAACTCTTCCTTTTGTTCTATGCCTTCTGCCAATATCAAAGCTCCTAAACTATGACCAATAGATGCTATATGTTTTACGATTATGTGTTTATTATGATTAAACTGGATATCCCTTATTAGACTCATATCTATTTTTATGATATCGGGTTTTATGTAAGACAGTCTTTGGAAATCCGAACCGCCTTTTCCAAAATCATCTATAGCCACCAAAAGCCCATAGTATCTAAAAATTTTTACAGCTTTTGATATGGCCTTTAATTCCTGTTCTGATTCTAAAAGCTCAATACAAACATAGTTTGGATTTATGTTAGATTCTCTAATTAGTTTCACAATATTCTCTATATTTGAGACATCTTTTATATAGCTTATATCCACATTTAAAAACAATACTCTATCTTCTGGTAAATCTTTTCTATGAAGCAATGCACTTTCTCTACACACTATATCTAAATCTAAAATTTTATTGGTTTGTCTAGCTCGTAGAAAAAGCTCATTTGGAAATACCATTCTATCTTGGTCTTTTGCCCTACAAAGAGCTTCAAATCCTATGATATCTAAGGTTTTTAAAGAGAAGATGAGTTGATACATTGAGAATACATTAAAATTTTCAAATTTCACTCCCATCCCACTCCCCTTCTATCATACTTTAAACCTTAAAAGACAAAGCCTGCTTCAACACCAAAGCGCCATTGATAGTTTTTGTTGTAGATTGGCACACTTGAAGAATCTGAAAAAACATCGCCAGATATGTTATAAAGATGCACATAGGAGACTTCTGATCTCACAAAAAATTGTTTGTATTTATACTCTGGGGTTATGGTTATATCATCTGCATGGGTACCTGGATAACCAAACCCTATTATATCAGTTCCAGATGAGCCTTCTTCTACATATTCTAATCTTGTGTTTATGTTCCAGCTTGGATTTATATTGTATGTGGCATAAAAAGCTTCACCTTCCGCATGGTTTGATGTAGTATCAACTGCGGGATCTGTATCCGTAGGTACATGTATATACATAGCATCAAGAGCTAAAGTGAGGTTTTTATAGGTGTAAGACCCAAGAA
>DDOS01000005.1:40415-41785 GCA_002341805.1 Aquificaceae bacterium UBA2488
TTTTATCTGGATATATAAAATTAAAAGCAATAGAGGCATTTGAGTTTGGAGCCAAAGAGAATGAGCCTTCTAAAGCTGGTTTTTCTTGGGAATAAAACCCATCGTTTATCTCGATATTGCCTGTAAAAATACCTTTCGTATAGGTAAATCTGATACCATCAGATACTGCTGGTTGCATGCTCCAAATAAGTCCCCTTTGAATGTTTGTATCCTGATAATCAAACATAGACTCATAGCCTATCATGGTGGGTAGTTTTCCAGCTTTTATAGAGATATAAGCATTTGGGTCAATCTCCACATATGCCACTGGTAAAGCGGAAAATAAATCAGTATTAGCGTTTGACTGGGTGGTTTTGTTTAGTGCCATACCTATCATTGGCATATTGTAAGCACCAGCTATTACGGTAAATCTAAATATACCATCTGGTTTTGAGATATCCACAAGCCCATTTGATATATCGTAGCGATTTTTTTTATCTATGCCAGTGTCTGTATTTGAGTTTGGTGGTACTTCATTTGAGTATATATAAAAACCAGATACAGCACCATCAACACTCAATTTGCCAAGAGCACCAGCGTTTACATCAAACCCAAAAGCCATGCCAATGGCCCCAAAAGGGGCTAACATTAGTAAAAGTTTCTTGCTTTTCATATAATAATCTCCTTAAAAATTATAAGCTGATTCACCATGAGCGGAAGCATCAAGACCTTCTACTTCTTCTTCAGGTTTGACTCTTATACCTATTACCATATCCACTACCTTGAAGATTATAAGGCTCATGATAAAAGAGTAAGCCATTGTAGAACAAGCAGCTATAAACTGGATTATCACTTGATGGGGGTTGCCGTATAAAAGGCCTTTTCCAGCTGGGTTTATAGCAGGATTTGCAAACACACCTGTTAGTATGGCACCTAAGAAACCAGCTACAGCGTGCACACCAAAGGCATCTAATGCATCATCATATCCAAGTTTTGGTTTTAACCAGCTTACTGCAAACACGGGCACCACTCCAGCTAATATGCCTATTACTATAGCACCCCATACATCCACATAACCAGAAGCAGGAGTTATAGCCACAAGACCAGCTATAGCACCAGAGGCCATACCAAGGTTGGTGGGTTTGCCAATATGAAGCCATTCGGTTACCATCCAAGCAATAGAGGCCATAGCAGTGGCGGTGTTAGTTACAAGCCAAGCGCTTGATGCGATACCATCGGCAGCTACTTCAGAACCAGCGTTAAACCCAAACCATCCAAACCATAGCAATCCTGCACCCAATATGGTAAGCACCGTGTTATTTGGTATGAGCTGAGTATTTTTACGTTTTCCAAGAATAAGAGCACCCGCAAGACCAGCCACACCAGCGTTT
>DDOS01000005.1:41815-42195 GCA_002341805.1 Aquificaceae bacterium UBA2488
ATTACCCCATACCCAGTGAGCTATCGGAGCATATATTAGCGTTATCCATAAAGGCACTATCAAAAGCCATGCGCTAAACTTCATTCTCTCTATCAAGGATCCACTTGCAAGTGCCACTGTGATTGCAGCAAATGTAAGTTGGAATCCGCAATATATGAATTCTGGTACTGTAGTACTTGGATGTAGCGAGTTTGAAGTGACATTGTTCATCATAAGATATTGTAAGTTTCCTATAATACCATGTATATCTGTGCCAAAAGCCAAAGAGTATGCATACATTACCCATATAACGCTTGTTATACAATAAGCCACAAAGCTTAAAGCTATGGTGTTTAGTACATCTTTTTTCTTAGACATGCCTCCATAGAAAAATGCAAGTC
>DDOS01000064.1:0-647 GCA_002341805.1 Aquificaceae bacterium UBA2488
AAAGCTATTTGCATAAATACCTCCTGCTATATTGTATCAATAAATTTAAAAGATTTTTATGTGAATGTCAAGGAGGTTGAAATTAACGTTTCATACTATCTTCATAGATAATATAGCTTGATAATCTATCTTCTTTGTGGGCTTTTGCTTCGTAAAGAGCTAAGTCTGCCATTTTTATAAGATCTTCTTTGTTATTTATGTTGTCTTTATTAGGATCAAATAAGGCAACACCTATGCTTATGCCTACAGATACTACATTACCACTTGATAATTTTATAGGAGTTTTTATGCTTTTCTCAATCCTTTCTAATATAGGACATATTTCATCTTTAGTGTTTACACTTTCTAAAAGCACTATAAACTCATCTCCTCCAAGACGGGCTACTATATCCATATCTTTGAACCTAAGAATAGAACTCAATCTATTTGCAATTGTTTTTAACACTTCATCTCCAGCATCATGTCCATAGGTATCATTTATAGGTTTAAAGTTATCAAGGTCAAGCATACATATTGCTAAGAGTTTTTTGCTTCTTTTTGTTCTTTTAAATGCTCGTTCAAGCTCTTTTTCTAAAACACGCCTATTTGGAATACCTGTGAGTATATCCGTCATAGCTTGGTTTTCAAGCTCTTTTTCAAGCTGATAT
>DDOS01000064.1:744-1199 GCA_002341805.1 Aquificaceae bacterium UBA2488
CCTTTTTCTAACACATCTTTTATAGCTATGTCGTAAACCTTTAAAAATATTTCGTCATTTGGGAATATATCTTTAGCAGGATGATTTATCAACTCTTGTGGTTCATATCCAAGCATCTCTGCAAACCTTTTATTTACGTATTCTATTATTCTTTCCGGATATCTTCCTATTATTATTCCAGAGGTGGAGTTGTTTACNNTTTAGTTTGCTTAGTTCCCTTTCTTTTCTTAAAAGCTCTAGGCGATCAAGTCCATAGCTTATATTCTTACCTATCTCTTCTAATATTTTCTTTAACTCATCGTCAAAGTACTCTTTCTCTGGTAAGTAAAAATTAAATATTGCGTACGCTTGACCATCTTTAAGTATAGGTATTGTAGTATTAAGACCTATACCAAACTTTTTACCTCTTTCTTGCCATGGTGTTGTGTATTCTGATTTTAATGTATCATCTACAG
>DDOS01000064.1:1218-7526 GCA_002341805.1 Aquificaceae bacterium UBA2488
GTCGGGCCTCTACCTTCTGGGATACTTTCGTCTAAAGATATAAATATACCATCAAGATATTTAGTTTCTCCTGACGCTGCTAAAATTTCAACTTTTCCATTTTCATCTGGTTTTCCTATCCAAGATAGTTTTGCATTGGTAAATTGTATAGTTATATCGCATATCTTTTGCAAGAGTTCTTTTTCATCCTCTAACATATTTATATAATGATTTATCTCTCCTAAAAGCCTATTAAAATTAGAAAGCCTCTGGATTTTAACATTTAATTTCTTTACTTCGTCTAATTCTACATTAGCACTCACATCTTTCCAAACTGATACATAATAAATAGGATTACCATCATCATCAAATATAGCACTTCTGTAAGCTTCTAACCTCATTTCTCCTATAACTATATTTGTATTTTTGATTACTTCTCCTGGTTTTAAGGCTTTTAACAACTTTCTAACATTATCAGGGTCTTTATGAAAAGTGTATATTGATAGCCCTACTGGATTTGAAAAATCTATGTTGTATCCGTAGGTTTTGTTTAGGTCATCGCTACATCTTTTTAAAATCTCAATTGCTTTCTTATTGGCAAATAAAATTTTATTCTCCTCATCAACAGACACTATAAATACCGCTTCTTGCTGAAGCATGTTTAAAACTTCAAACACCTCTTGCATGGGTAAATATTTTATCATATTTTAACTAATGGCTTTTAAATCTTTTCTTTATCTTATTAAAAGCCAACAAAACAAAAGGTTCTCTTAGGATAAAAAGAGCCATTAGATAAACAATAGCCCCAGATGGTATAAAGATAAAAAGTCTTAGCCAATGTATATGTATATAGCTTTTAAAAAATAAGATAAAACCACTCATAACAAAAGAACCAACCAAAGCCCTTAAAAGATGCGGGGTTATAAGTTTAAAATCCACAAATGAGCTTTTTGATTTTATAAATAAAAACATAAAAGATACGATGGATGATACCACTGTGCCCATAGCAAGCCCTATGAAGGAAAATTTTAATACAAATGCAAAGATATATCCAGATATCCCTTCAGACAATACTCCAAAAAATGTGGATAATGTGGGGGAGGTTGTGTCTTTTGAAGCAAAAAATGTACTGGATAAGACTTTTTGCCAAGAGAAAAATATAATACCAAACACCAAAACCGATAAAATATGAGCGGTGTTTATAGTATCTTGATGGTTAAAATGTCCATGATGATATAAAACAGATATAATATCTTTTGATAATACGAAAAGCCCAAAGGAAGATGGTATGCTTAAAAGACTAAGCACCGCAAAGGTTTCTGAAGTTCTAAGTTTTTTATTATCTCCCAAAGACAAAGAAGACAAAAGCGCATTGGCAAGACCCACCGACATAAGCCCGAGTGGAAGCTGAAATAACCTATTGGCATAATACATATAAGAGATTACACCTTTTCCAAGCATAGAGGCTAAGAATGTATCCACAAAAAAAGATAGTTGTGCCACTCCAAAACCTGCCATGGCAGGTATTAGCCTTTTAAAAAAGCCCTTTATATATGGGTTTTTGAGGGTTTTTGTATATATAGAAAGTCCAAGTTTTTTGGCTTTTGGTAATAAAAAAAGTATTTGAGAAAACCCACCCATAATAGCCCCAAACATAGGAGCTTTTATACTTAGACTATGAGAAAACAAAATCATAAACAAAATCATACTAAAATTAAAAATAGCTTGAGTGAAAGCACTTCTAAAAAATATGTTATGCACATTCAAGACTCCCATCAAAAGGGCGTTTATACTAAAAAATAGCTGATTTATTATTAGAAACCTTATTAAAAAAGAAGCCTCATTTAAAACAAGGGGGTTTGTAATCCCTGGAGCTATAATCCTTACCACATATGGAGCTAAGATTATAACGATTAGTATTATCATTATATTGATAAAAGCCAAATACCAAAACAAAGAGGCAAAGAAGTTTTTAGCCAAAGCTTCATCTTTTTTGTAAAGTTCTCCATAAATAGGCACAAAAGAGGCGTTTAATCCACCTTCTCCAAGAAGCCTTCTTAAAGTGTTTGGAAGCCTCCAAGCTATAAAAAACGCATCCGATAGATAAGAAGCCCCAAAATAGTATGCAAAAATAGCATCTCTAAAATATCCCAAAATCCTACTTATAAAAACCCCTATGGAAAATAAAAAAGCGTTTTTAAATATCAAAGATTATCTCCTTTCTTAAAGCTGATAATGTATTATGAGCAAGTCTTGTGGGTTCTGGTATTTTGTATTTGGAAAAATATATTGTGATTCCACAAGCTCTTTCCAAGGATATCTTATGGCCTATGGATACAAATATAGGGTTTTTGGATTTTTTGTGATATATTGTTTTTCCAAGGATTTTATCGTTGTATACCACATAATCACCTTTTATATCACCAAGGAGTTTTTTCTTAGCTACCCCGAAGGTAATGATATCAAGGTTTACTCCCACATAAGAGGCAAGTCCACACATCCTTGGATGAAGTATGCCATTTCCATCTATCATATATATATCTGGTTTTGTTTTTGAGCTTTTAATAATATGATTTATAATGGGAAACTCCCTATAGCTTAAAAACCCTGGAATATAAGGAAAATTTACATAATCTTTGTGAGTGTGTATATGTAAAATATTTTTATCCTTATCAAGGATTACAAGAGCACCTATTCCTATGGTTTTAGAATCTCTTTTTATAAAAGTGAGATCTATCCCTCCTATTGTATTAAAATCTTTAAAACAGTCTTTTTTTATTACTTTTTTTGAACACTCTATCTGCTCATCTTTTAGCTTTTCTAACTCCCACATGAAAAAGATTCTTCTTTTATGACATCCCCTTTTGGAGATAATTCTTTATATACTTCTGCTTCAAAAGAATATACTTCCACTTGAGGGTTTTTATAACAATCCCTTGGAAGCCCTGCTTTTAGACATGTATGTTCTAAAAATGTTTTTGCATCCATGTTGTACTCTGTGGCTACTTGAGGTAATAAAAGCCCTGAGATGCGACCATATTTTACAATAAGCCCATCTTTTCCTATGCAAATGTATTTTGGATCTGGCATTATGCGTTTTGGCACACTCAAAATGCTCATTTCTATCAAAATATTATCAAGCTCTTCTTTTTTTAAAGGTTCAAACCTTGGATCTTTAAAAGCTGCCAAACGAGCGGTATAAATCACTCCAAGCCAAAGGGGATATCTTGCCTCCACAAATCCAATACATCCTCTAAGCTGATGATTTAAAGTATTTAATGTGGTAAAAATCCCAAGAGGTTTAGAGAATTTTTGCTTTATCTCCTCACCCACAGCTGGTTCTTGATTATAAAACTCTGTTTCTATACTTTTTCTTGCCAAAGCAATAAGCTCTTTTACATCTTTTAAATCCATATTTTTATTTTAACATATTCTTAAAAGCTTAATTTTCAATTATATATCTATATTAACACCATCAAGATAAGCTCATTTGATATAATACTTTTATGAGAATAGGAATGTTTGACTCAGGAGTGGGTGGACTTACAGTTTTGAAATCTGTGAGAAATGCTTACGATAAGGTGGATATTGTATATCTTGGAGATACTGCAAGAGTGCCTTATGGTATAAAATCTAAAGAGACCATTATCACTTATGCCAAAGAGAGTGCTCAGTTTTTGCTATCTCAAAATGTGGATATGATTTTGATAGCTTGTAACAGCGTAAGTGCTAATGCCATAGATATACTTCAAAATATGCTTGATGTACCGGTGATCGGGGTTATTGACGCAGGAGTAAAAGCAGCCCTTAAAATATCAAAGACTAAGCATGTGGGAGTTATAGGTACAACAGCCACTATAAAAAGCAAAGCTTACCAAGACCTTTTAGAGGCTTCTAATATAAAAACATATGCTAAAGCTTGCCCACTCTTTGTACCCATTGTGGAAGAGATGCTTATAAATACAGATATTTCAAAAAAAGCAGTGGAGTTTTATCTTCGGGATTTTAAAAGCCTAAAACAAATAGATACAATCATATTAGGATGTACTCACTATCCACTTTTGGAGGAAGACATAAAGGATTTCTTAGATATAAATTTGGTTAGTTCTTGCGATAGCATAGTATCTTCCATAGAGGATATTGTGAAAAATGAAGGCGATTCAACCACAGAATTTTACTTTACAGATGTATCTGAGAATACCACTATGCTTTTAGAATACATAATGGGTAAAAAATATGATATAAAATCTATAAGCGTAGAAACATTGTCTAATCTTGCAAAAGCCTGATAAATTTTTTCATGCAAAAATAAATTTTTAGTATATATTTTTTAACTATGATAGCAACGTCAAGGATGTATACGCTTAAGGATTATCTTAAGGAAAAGTATGGCCGTCGAGTGCAAAAAATCACAGTGGCACTTCCATTTACCTGCCCAAACATAGATGGCACTAAGGCTGTGGGTGGATGTACCTATTGCCTAACTGGCACAAGACCGGCTCACATATCACCCGTTATGGACTTAAGGGATCAAATAAGAACTGGCATAGAACAAGCCAAACGAAGATACGGAGATCATATATACTTTTATATATACTATCAATCTTACTCAAACACTTATGGAGATGCTGATTTTCTAAAATCTGTTTACGATGTGGCCTTGGAATTTGAGAACGTGGTGGGTATAGATATAGGCACAAGACCAGACTGCGTACCTGAAGAGGTCTTAGAGCTTATAGAGTCTTATACAGATAGGTTAGATGTTTGGATAGAGTATGGGCTTCAAAGCTCGCATTTTAGCACATTAAGATGGATAAATAGAGCTCATGGAGCTTCTGATTTTGTGGATGCTGTTTTAAGGACTAAAAAATACAAAGGTATAAATATATGTGCTCATTTGATAGTGGGATTTCCTCAAGAGGACTTAGAGGATAACTTAGAAACCGCCAAGCTTGTGGTGGCCCTAAAAGTAGATGGGATAAAGATACATCCTCTCCACATTATAAAAAACACTAAAATGGCAAAGGATTATCTTGAAAACCCTTTTAGGCTTTTAACATTAGAAGAATATGCTTATAGAGCAGCAAAAATTATAGAAATACTACCTCAAGATATGGTAATCCATAGAATCACTGGAGAAGTTGAGCCAGACAGGCTGATAGCACCAGATTATTGTACATTTTCTAAAAAACTTGAAGTGAGAAAAGCTGTAGAAATAGAGCTTGAAAAAATGGATTCATATCAAGGTAAAATAAACCCTTTTAACACATGAAAAAATATCATTGGAGTTTAATATCTATATTCCTAATGCTTTTTTTGGCTTTTATAAAACTTGTGGTGGGATTTTTGTCTGGGAGTATGGCCCTAAAAGCGGAAGGTATTCACTCTATTCTTGATAGTGTGGCATCCTTTATAGGGTTTTTATCCGTTTATATGTCTGATAAAAAGCATGAAAGATTTCCCTATGGATTATACAAGCTTGAAAACATAGGGGCTATGTTTATATCTTTTTTCTTATTTTTTGCTGCCTATGAAATAGCTTCTGATATATTATTTTCTCACTACAAGATAGAAAGGCAATACATAATTTGGGGACTTAGCGTTGGTGTGATATCTATGGTAATTACGGTGGTATTTTCTATATTTGAGAAAATAGCCGCCAAAAAACATAACTCTCCCACTCTTCATGCGGATAGTGAGCATATGCTTGTGGACGGTTTTGGAGCTTTTATTATAATACTAAACTTTTTATCCTTGATGTTTCACCTCAATTTAGATAAAATATTTGCAAGCATTATAGTGCTTATTATAATATATACAGGATTTCGTATTTTGAAAGAACAGATTTTTGTAATACTTGATGCCTCTGTGGATTCTAAGATGCTTGAGCAAATAAAATATATAATTTTACAAGATCACAATGTAAAATCCATAAAAAGGCTCCTTATTAGAAAATCCGGAGATAAGTTTTTTATAGATGGTACTGTTTCTATAAAAGCCAACAATCTAAACCAATCTCATGCCATCATAGACAATATCGAAAAATCCATAACAAAGGCTATACCCCAAGTGGATATGATATTTATACATTATGAGCCAGACGAAGATGCAAACCACCTTAGGATAGCTGCACTCTCTAACTCTGACATACTAAGCGATTTTGAACATGTGGATATGGTTTTAATATATGATAATTTTATGTTGGATTTTATATTAAAAGCCCCAGACATTAAAACAAATAAAGAAGATATTATAACCCAAGAGATTGTCAAAATAAAACCAGATTTCATAGTGGCCAAAGGCCACCCCAAAAGCAATTCCGCCAAATG
>DDOS01000064.1:7552-11538 GCA_002341805.1 Aquificaceae bacterium UBA2488
CAGATTTAGAACAAGCCATAAACGAAATAAAGGTATTTATAGAAAAAGACTCTATCCCTTAATAACCCTTTTTAATTCCCCAAGTAAGTATAAAGATCCAAATACAAATACATCATCTTTTAAATTTATTATATCTTTTGCATCTTCTAATATATCCACTTTAAACCCAATACCCTTAGCATAAGAACTCATATTTTCTATGGACTCTCCTCTTTTATAATGAATAGGTACAAATGTGATGCTGTCAAAATACTCTTTTAATATATCAAGTTCTTTCTGCCATTCTTTGTCTTTTAGGCTTCCCATCACAAGGCGTATATCTGGGAAATATCTTTTTACATCTTTTATAACCTTTACCAAAGCACTTACATTGTGAGCCCCGTCTATCATAATAAGAGGGTTTTCTCTTAATATCTCCATGCGCCCTTCCCAATAGGTGGAGGATATAGCTTTTTTTATAGCCTTTTCATCAGGTTTTTCATAAAAGCTCAAAAACGAAGATAATGCCAAAGCCCCATTATCTATCTGATGAGTACCCCAAAGCCCAAGTTTTAGGCTTTTAAAATGATAATCTAAAAATCTAAAATCTTCTATTATGGTATTATGTTTATCTATATATCCACGATATTCAAAATCCTCACCCGCCACAAAGAGTTTTGTGTTTTGTTCAAGAGCTTTTTCTACGCCCATTGGGTATAATGGAAATCTGTTGTTTCCTATTAGAAATATCTTGGTGGCATTTGCTATTTCAAGCTTTTCCCTTGCTATAAGATCCACTGTATTTCCAAGCCATTTCATATGATCTTTGCCTATGTTTGTCAAAACACCCAAAAAAGCTTCTGAAGCTCTTGTGGCATCCCATCGTCCACCCATACCCACTTCCCAAACTACAATATCCACATTCTTATCTTTAAAATATAGAAGCCCAATAAGGGTGATGGCTTCAAAGTATGTTAGCTCAAACTTCTCAAACACAGGTTTTATGCTTTTAACATAATAACTTAACTCATCTTCTGATATAAGTATATTACTTACTCTAAGGCGTTCATTTTCTGAGACCAAATGAGGAGAGACAAACCATCCAGTTTTAAAACCATGATGAACCAATAGATAGTCTAAAAAAGCGCAGGTAGAGCCTTTGCCGTTTGTCCCACCCACTATGATAGACCTATAGTGTTTTTGAGGATTTCCGATATAATCAGTGGCTTTTAAAATACGTTCTAAAGTGGGGTTTATCTTATAATCTTTTCCTTCGTAAAGCTCCCAAAGTTTCATAGAGATTTTAACCAGTTTATGGCATCTTCTTTGGTTTTTAATACACCTTCATATTGTAAGTCTACGAGCTTATTTTTTATCTCTCCTACTTTTTTGCCTTCTGGTATATTTAAAATCTTCATAATATCTTCACCGCTTAAAAGAGGTTCTATATGTTTTGGCATTGTGTTTTTAAAATCTATTATACTTTTGAGAGTTTTTTGAAGTCTGTCCATTAGGGTTTTATCATCGTTTGAACCAAGCCCATCTGCAATAGTAAGTATCATAAGTGGATATATATTTTCTTGAGCCTCTCTTAAGATTTTCCCGTAAGCTCTTGGAGTAAGTTCTTCCAAAGACTCCCTTAAAAAGAATATCCTAAGATGCATCCTTACAAGCTTTTGTAAAAATCTTGATAAATCTTCTCCCAGCCCTAAACTGTTTGCAATATCTTTTACAATATCTTGACCCACCTTATCATGCTCATAAAATGTTATATTACCAGATTTATCTATTTTCATGGTAGATGGTTTTCCAATATCATGCAGTAGTGCACTTAGTTTTATGGCCTCTTTTGTGCCAAACTCTCCCAAAAACTCATAACTTGGTATTTGGCTTTTAATATAATCTAAAAGCTCTATATCAAAATCAATCTTAGGATTTTCTTCTTCCAGTAGCATATTAGCATAATAATATACTTTTAGGGTATGTTGTTCCAATGGATATATATGATGTTTACCTTGATTGCTAACAGATGTTATAGGATATAGCTCTGGGATTATATCGTATATAAGTTTTGTTTCAAAAAGAATATCCATAGCTTCATGGGAGTTTTTCAAAGACAATACTTTAAAAAATTCTACTCCAATACGCTCTTTAGCAGATAATGAGATAAGATGATGATACTCTTTTAAAAAGCTTAAAAACTCATATTCTAAATCGAGATCAAGCTCTTTTGCAATTCTAATGCCTCTTAGAAGCCTTATAGGGTCTTGTTTGAGGTTTTCATAGGAAATAGGCCTTAGTATACCTTGTTCTAAATCTCTTATCCCACCTGTTGGATCAAATAAAATCGTTTGCTTAGCACCTATGGATAAAACATCATCAAGGTTTATGGCTATGGCATTGGCAGTGAAATCTCTATCCTTTAGGTCTTGCTCTAAAATCTTCTCCCATTGTTCTATAGAAGGGCGCTTTAATCCAAAAAGGGTTTTTAGGTTTTTAGGCACTTCCAAAGGTGCTATATCAAACCGGTATTTAAAAGAGCCTTCTTTGAAAGTGAGTACTGCTATGTGAGAGCGTTTTATGTTTTTGTCCTTTTTATCAAACTCAAAAGTATCTGCATCTATATTAAACTTTTCGTATAGCTTTTGTTTAAGTCTATTGGCTAAATCCACTGGGTCTTGGGTGGTTATAATATCTATATCCACTTTGTTTTTAACTGGTTTTCCAAGAAGCCTATCCCTTACCCATCCACCCACTAAAAAAGCATAGTGTTCTCTATCAAGTACTTTTGCCAATAGATCAAAATGTGTTATATAAAAGTTTAGCCCGTGAGCGGTGTGTTTCTTGCCGATGTATTCTTCTAATTTCATAACCATCTTTTAATATATGCAAAAAGTGATATATATGCAAATAAAAGCCCAATACCAAAGAGCATATTACCTATTGTGATAAACCCAAGAAGGATTATACTTATACTTAGCATCTCAAAAAATGCTTTTATCTTGCCACTCAGAATAGCTCCTTTGTCTTTGTCTTTTGCAATACTTCTTAAAAAAGATACCGTTAGCTCCCTCAACATTACTAAGGTAGCCATGTAGGGATTTAGCATATGCTTATATACAAGCCCCATTATAGCGCTTAAGACAAGCACTTTATCCGCAAAAGGATCATAGACTTTTCCAAACTCAGAGACCTCTTTGTTAGACCTTGCCACAGACCCATCAAACCAATCAGATATCGCTCCAAGCACAAAAGCCAAAAATCCTAAGCTATAATGCTCACTCAATATAAAAGAGCAAGCCAAGAGCCCTAAAAGTATCCTAAGAGTAGTTATAAAATTTGCCATAAAATTTTCCTAAAAATCATTTATATTATAATCAATGTGTGGTGTGTTTGGTGTTCATTTGAGAATAGAGGATAAAGACATAAAAGCTTCGACGCTTGCTTACTTTGGTATATATGCCCTTCAGCATAGAGGCCAAGAGAGCGCTGGTATATGCTCATACGATGGTGAGCTAATACATAGAACTGCTAACAAAGGCCTTGTGCTTGATGCCATTTCAAAGGACAAGCTAAAGGATCTGACAGGCCATATAGCCATATCCCATGTAAGGTATTCCACTGCTGGGGATGATTCCACATCAAACATCCAACCTATTGTGAGAAATACAAAACTCTTTGGAGAAGTGGGCATTGTACACAATGGTAATCTTACAAACTACCATGCCATAAGAAGAATGTTACATCAAAACAACATAAAACTCTCTTGCTCTTCTGATACAGAAGTATTCTTAGGGCTTTTAGACATAGTGGGAAAAGATGAATCTTTACGATATCATGTGTTAGATGAAGACATAATGCCTTATATAGTAAGTATGTTAAGACAAATAGAAGGTGCTTATAGTATATTGATGATTATAAACAACAAGCTAATAGCCGCTAGGGACCCCTCTGGATTTAGACCCCTCGTGATGGGTAGAAAAAAAGATGCCATAGTGTTTGCCTCT
>DDOS01000039.1:0-228 GCA_002341805.1 Aquificaceae bacterium UBA2488
CATAAGAGAAGGTGGTAGAACTGTTGGTGCTGGTGTAGTCACCAAGATAATAGAGTGAGGTAAAACATGAGAGAAATAATCACTTTAGCTTGTACTGAATGTAAGAGAAGAAATTACTCAATCACTAAAAATAGGCAGAAGCATCCTCAGAGAATGGAGCTTAAAAAACATTGTCCTTGGTGTAATAAGCACGTAGTGCATAGGGAAGTAAAATAGGGGCACTAGCTC
>DDOS01000039.1:251-9632 GCA_002341805.1 Aquificaceae bacterium UBA2488
TTCGACTCCTCCGTGCCCCGCTCTAAGGTTGGTAATAGCGTAAATGGATAAAGTTTTAGAGTTTTTAAAAAGCGTAAAACAAGAAATAAAGAAAGTTGCGTGGCCAGATAAAAAACTCGTCACAAGAGCCACGATTAGTGTTATAATATTTTCCTTGTTTTTTGGTATTTATTTATGGATAGTGGATTTGGCTTTTGTGAAGATTTTATCGTTTATATTTGGAATTTGGGGTAGTAGTTTATGACAGATAAGTTATGGTATGCTCTGCAGGTGGAAGCAGGTAAAGAAACTACCGCTAAAGAGTCTTTAATGAAAGTTATAGAGCTTGATCGTATTCAAGATTTAGTGGAAGATGTGGTTTTACCTGCAGAGGAAAAAGTCGTTATAAAAGCTTTAGGTAAAGAGAAATATAGACTGTCTTTAAGAGGCAACAATAGAGATATAAATATATTTGGCAAAAAGTGCGTTACTATTTTTAGAGTAGAAGATGGAACTGTTAAAGTGGTGCCATCTGAAATGGGTGAAGAATGTAATAGTGATTGCATAAAAGCAGGAGAAATTTCAAAACCAGGCCAGAAGATAACTTGCAAAGAAAATAGAACAGAAGCCAAAATCATTTTGGATAACAAAATGTTTCCTGGTTATATACTTATAAAAGCTGTTATGGACGATAAACTCTTAAGAGCTATTGAAAAAGCTCCACATGTGTATAAGCCAGTGCTTGTAGGCGGTAAAATAGTGCCTCTTAAAGAAGAAGAGGTGAAAAAGATATTGGCCCATGCCCAAAGAGGCTTTAAAGCTAAAAAATCTATATTTGAAAAAGGCGAACAAGTAAGGATAATAGAAGGACCTTTCATGAACTTTTCTGGAGTAATAGAAGAAGTTCAAACGGATAGAGAAAAATTAAATGTATTGATAAGTATATTTGGTAGATTAACGCCTGTGGAATTAGATTTTTCCCAAGTGGAAAAAATATGAGGAGAACGTGCTATGGCAAAAAAATTAGTTGCTAATGTAGAATTGATGCTTCCAGCTGGGCAAGCTACACCAGCACCACCTGTTGGGCCTGCTTTAGGTCAGCACGGTATAAACATAATGGAGTTTGTGAAGCNNAAGCAGTTTAACGCTGCTTCTAAGGATATGGAACCAGGTACTGTTGTGCCTGTGGTTATAAGTATCTATGCAGACAGAAGCTTTACCTTTATAATGAAGACGCCTCCTACGTCATTCTTGCTTAAGAAAGCTGCAAAGATTCAAAAGGGGGCTTCTGACCCGAAAAGACAAAAGATTGGCAAGATTACTTTAAGTCAATTGAAAGAGATAGCCCAATTAAAAGCCAAAGACATGAATACTCAAGATATAGACAATGTTATGAGAACAATAGCAGGCACTGCTAGAAGCATGGGTATTGAAATAGAAGGTTATAAGGGGTAAGCGCTATGAGAAAAGGCAAAAAGTATTTGGAAGCTGCGAAGCTTGTTATGCCCAATAAGCTTTATTCTTTGGAAGAAAGTGTTGGGCTTTTAGGAAAAATGAGTGAAGTACTAAGCCGTAAGTTTGACCAAACGGTAGAGCTTGCGATGAACTTAGGTGTTGATCCAAAATATGCAGATCAAATGGTGAGAGGTTCTTTAGTATTGCCAGCAGGTCTTGGTAGAGAGTTGAAGGTTTTAGTGTTAGCAGAAGGTGACACTATAAAAGAAGCTCAAAATGCTGGGGCTGATTATGCAGGTGGAGAAGATCTTATAAATAAGATTCTCAAAGAAGGCTGGGTGGATTTTGATGTGGTTATAGCCACTCCAGATGCGATGCCAAAGGTAGGTAAGCTCGGTAAAGTATTAGGTCCAAGAGGATTGATGCCAAACCCTAAAACAGGTACTGTTACCACCAACGTAAAAGCTGCGGTGGAAGAGGCAAAAAAAGGAAGAGTCGAATTCAAAGTGGATAAGACAGGTAATGTTCATATTCCAGTGGGTAAGATTAGTTTCAAACCAGAAGATCTTTTGAAAAATATATATACTGCGATAGATGCAGTGGTGAGAGCCAAACCACCAGGTGCTAAAGGGCAATATGTGAAGAGTATAGCTCTTTCTTTATCTATGAGTCCTTCTGTGGATGTGGATGTTTCAAATACGCTAAGACGTTTGCAAGAAGCGGTAGCTTAAGGAGTTTGATATGAATCAAGATACCCTTAACAAAAAGATAGATACGGTGCAAGGCTATAAGGAAAAGCTTTCTAAATCAAATTTGGTTATATTTTTTAACTTCAATGGAGTTCCTGCAGATATATCAAATGCTTTACGCAGTAATCTAAAAAATAACAACGGTGAGATGATTGTCGGCCGAAATACGCTTATTTTTAGAGCTTTTGAAAATACAATAATACACGACCATAGAGATATATTTATAGGGCCTACATCGGTGGTATTTTCTTATGGAGATCCAGCTAAAGTTGCTAAGATCGTATTTGATACTTGTAAAAGCATGGATAAAGACAGCCCAACTAAGTTTCTAAAAGGTGGGTTACTTGGAAATAAGCATCTATCACCAAAAGATGTGGAAGCGTTAGCTAATCTTCCAAGCATGGAAGTTCTTGTATCAAAGCTTATGGGTGTATTGCAAGCACCAGTGGTTGGCTTTATTATGACATTGAAAGCTGTGCCACAAAAGCTTGTTCTTACTTTAAAAGCTGTTGAAACTAAAAATTCTTAAGTAAATTTTAAGGAGGTACGTAAAAATGGCTACACTTACAATTGATGAAATCGTCGATGCAATAGGAAGCATGACGGTGTTAGAAGTTGCTGAGCTTGTTAAGAAGCTTGAAGAGAAATTTGGAGTATCTGCAGCAGCTATGGTGGCAGCAGCTCCAGCAGCAGGTACGGCGGCAGCTCCAGCAGCAGAAGAAAAAACGGAATTTGATGTGATTCTTGCAGAGGCAGGAGCAAATAAGCTTAATGTTATAAAGGTTGTTAGAGAGCTAACCGGCTTAGGCCTCAAAGAAGCTAAAGACTTAGTGGATGGCGCTCCAAAGCCAATCAAACAAGCTATACCAAAAGAAGAAGCTGAAAGCATTAAGAAGAAATTAGAAGAAGCAGGTGCCAAAGTAGAAGTGAAGTAATAACATTGTTTGGCTTGAATAGCTTTATTGATAAGGATGACCACACCCCTTTTGAGGGGTGTATTTTATTTTTGTGATGTTGAAAAATTTATAAGGTGGTGAAGTTATGCTTAANNAAGGAAGTTTTTTGGTAGACGTAAAGAATTGTTAGACATGCCTTTCTTAGTCAAGATCCCTTTAGAATCCTTTGAAAACTTTATACAATTTAATGTAAAGCCCTCTGAAAGGAACGAGCAGGGCTTAGAATATATTCTAAAAACCTCCTTCCCATTCCAAGATAACAATAAAAATATTACCGTAGAGTACATAGGCTATGAGATAGGAAACTGGGAATGCAATAAGTGTGGATATAAATCAGATATAGATTTTTTGGCAGGTGCCAATACGGAATGTCCGAAATGTAAAACCATTTTATCTTATAAGGAAAAATACACTTCAGAAGAATGTAAAGAAAAAGGATTGACTTATTCAGCTCCGATTAGGATAATGCTCCAATTAAAGCGAAAAACTAAATCTGGAGAAGTAGTGGATACACCTAAGAAAATTTATTTTGGCGAAATGCCAATGATGACCCCACTTGGTACATTTATAATAAATGGTAGTGAAAGGGTTGTTGTAAATCAGCTCATAAGATCTCCAGGGGTATTTTATTCTGAAAAAGAAGATAGGCAAAAAGAGGGCACAGTTTTAAGGAAAATATATACTGCAAGTATACATCCAGACAAAGGTTCTCGTATTGAGTTCGAACTATCCACCAATTCGGATATAATAACTGCAAGGATAGATAAAAAACGCGTAAGTGCCATATCTATTTTCAGAGCTTTTGGATTAGAAACAGCTTACGATATATTATCTCAATTTTACGAAGATGTGAAAGCTTTCATAGTTAAAGAAGGGGTTATACTTGAGGCTAACACAGGAGAAGTCTATAAACCGGAAGACTTAGAATCTAACTATATATTTGCAGTTTTGAGATATAGTGCCAGGATAGAAGGTACCGAAAAAGAAGAAGAATTTTTGGAAGAAAGATATATAGAAGATATAAACTCGCTCAATAGACTTTTAAAGGATGAGAGGATAAATATTGAGCTTTTAACAGCAGTACACTCTGAAAAAACCACAAAAAGTTTCTATGGTAAGATTGTAATTGAAACATTGATAAACGATACGAAAGCCAAAGATCAACATGGTAAAAGTTTGATAAGGATAAATTCTCAGTTTACTTTAAGAGATATTGGTCTAAAGGATATATATGTAAAATTGAGATCTATGGAAGGCTTTGTTACAGATATATCCGATATAATCCAAAGATCCCGTGCTTATTTTAGCATGTACTTTACAGATATAGCAAGGTTTGATCTATCTAAGGTGGGTAGAGTAAAGATAAATGCAAAAATATACAATTACAAGAGATTGTTGACCAATGAGGATTTTGATAAATTTGATGAGTTTCCAGTGTTTGAGTTAGCTAGAGAGTATGGCAAATATAATGAGGGTACTATATTAACAAAGGATATATTTTCTGAGCTTTTAAAGGCCGAAGACAGGATAGAAGTCAGAGATTATATGGGTACTGATGCCAGATTCTTGTCTTATAAAGATTTGGTAAATACCGTAAAATATCTTTTAAAAGTGAGATTTGGTAAAGAAAGGAAGGATGATATTGCCCATCTTGGAAATAGAAGAGTAAGACCTATTGGTGAGCTTTTAGAAACCCAGGCTCGCATAGGTATAGCGAGGATGTTGAAAACCTTCAGAGATAAGGTAGCTACGATAAACCCAGAAGACCCTACTATAAAAGCTCAAGACTTAGTAAACTCCAGATATTTAGTCTCCTCTATGTTTGAGTTTTTGAAAGGTGGTCAACTGTCCCAATATCTTGATAATGGTAATCCATTGTCTTCTTTAACCCATAGGAGAAGGTTATCCNNATTTGAGATAAGAGACGTTCACCCCTCTCACTACGGAAGACTTTGCCCTATAGAAACTCCAGAAGGTCAAAACATCGGTCTTGTGACATCGGTGACCACTTACGCTCAAACCAATGAGTATGGATTTCTGGTAACTCCCTATAGAAAAGTGTTGAATGGTGTAGTGACGGATCAAGTGGAGTTTTTAGCAGCTTATGAAGAAGAAAACTATGTTATAGCCCAAAGTACACCCACGGATTCAAAAGGCAAAATATTAGATGATAGGGTTATAGCGAGATATAAAAATGATATACAAATTGTTAAGCCTTCGGATGTCAACTACATAGATGTATCTCCAAGACAAATNNTTCTTTGATACCATTCTTAGAGCATGATGATGCAAACAGAGCTTTGATGGGTTCTAACATGCAACGTCAAGCAGTACCGCTTATATTTACCCAAACCCCTGCCATAGGTACTGGAATGGAAACCAAAGTGGCTTTCGATAGCGGTGCTGTGGTGGTAGCTAAAAGAGGTGGTATAGTAGAAGAAGTAGATGCTAAAACCATAGTGATAAAGGTAAATCCAGAGGAGATAGACCAAAGAGACCCTCTTGATATGGGTATTGATGTTTATAAGCTTTTAAAATTTATCAAAACTAACCAAAATACCTCTGTAAATCAAAGACCTATAGTGCAAAAGGGTCAGAAGATTAAAAAGGGAGATTGCATAGCGGATGGCCAGTCTACTTTTATGGGTGAACTGGCTTTGGGTAAAGACCTTTTAGTGTGTTTCATGCCTTGGAGAGGTTATAATTTTGAAGACGCCATAGTGATATCGGAAAGGCTTGTGAAAGAAGATGTACTTACATCTGTACATATAGAAGAATTGAAGGTTGAAGCAAGAGAAACAAAGATAGGCGATGAAGAGATAACTAGACAAATACCAAATGTACCAGAAAAGGCTTTGGCTTATTTGGATGAGTATGGCATTATAAAGGTTGGTACCCATGTAAAACCTGGTGATATATTGGTAGGTAAGGTCACCCCAAGAGGTGAAACTCAGCTTACCCCAGAAGAGAAATTGCTTCAAGCGATATTTGGTGAAAAATCAAGGGATGTTAAGGACTCCTCTTTGAAATGCCCACCTGGCATAGAAGGTGTTGTGATAGATGTGCAGATATTCACCAGAAAAGCCACCGAAAGTAAGAAAACCCCGTTTATAGAACACATAGAGTATGAAGAACGCGAAAAGATCAAAAGAGAATTAGAGTTCATGAGAAATATCGTTACCGACAAACGAAATGAAATCGTTAAGGAGCTTGTAATTAGTAAAACCATAACAAAACCTATAAAACTTGCCAAGAAAACCTATGAAGAAGGTACTGTTATAGATGATGCACTGTTCTCTAATATCGTTAACTTTGTTGTTACCAAGCCAGATAACTTCTTCTCTGACAAAAAGCTCATTAAGAAGATTGAGGATATAAGAGATAAATCCCAAGCTCAGCGTAGAATAATAGATAAGATATATCAAGATAGATTAGATAATGTAGGTAAACAAAGCGATCTTCCCAGTGGCGTTATCACGATGGTAAAAGTCTATATAGCCCAGAAGCGTAAAATAAGGGTTGGAGACAAGATGGCAGGAAGGCACGGTAATAAAGGGGTTATCTCGGTTATATTGCCAGTGGAAGATATGCCATTTTTACCTGATGGGACACCTGTGGATGTAGTATTAAATCCTCTTGGTGTGCCTTCTCGTATGAACGTGGGTCAAATCTTGGAAACGCATCTTGGTATGGCTTCAAGAGGCATAGGTAAAAAAATCCAAGAGATGCTAGATGAATACTACACCAAAGATGAGATCATAGACCATATAGCAAATATATATGCTATTGACGACAAGAATGCAGAGAATAAAAATTTTATTAAGAGTTTTCTTAAAAGCCTAAAAGACGAAGAGTTTAATGTTGTCATAGAATACCTTGGCAAAAATGGTATACCCTTAGCAACTCCTGCTTTTGAAGGTTGTACTGAAGAAGATTTGAAGACTTTTCTAAAAGAAGCGGAATTGCCAGAGGATGGTAAGTTTGTGCTTTACGACGGGAGGACAGGCGAGTCTTTTGATTTTAAGATAACCACAGGCTATATGCATATGATGAAACTTATTCATATGGTGGATGACAAGATACATGCACGTTCTACTGGTTCTTATTCCTTGGTAACCCAACAACCTCTTGGAGGTAGAGCTCAGTTTGGTGGTCAACGCCTTGGTGAGATGGAAGTTTGGGCGTTGGAAGCTCATGGAGCAGCTTATACATTGCAAGAGATGTTAACCGTAAAGTCCGATGATATAGAAGGTAGAAACAAGGTTTATGAGTCCATAGTAAAAGGAAAATATTTCTACTCTCCTGGAGTTCCAGAATCTTTCAAAGTGCTTGTTAGAGAATTGAAGTCTCTTGGTCTTAACGTTGTTTGTGAAAATGGTATGGCTGAAAATTGCGATACCATCAAGTTGGATAAAGAGGAGGAACGTAAATGAAAAGAGGCCTTTTGCCTTTTAACAAGATAAGATTGTTATTAGCATCTCCTGAAGAAATATCCCATTGGAGTCGTGGGGAGATAAAACGTCCTGAAACCCTTAATTATCGTACTTTAAAGCCAGAAAAAGAAGGTTTATTTTGTGCAAAGATATTTGGACCTTTGAAGGACTATGAATGCTTATGTGGAAAGTACAAGGGCAAGAGATACGAAGGAACCATATGTGACAGATGTGGTGTGGAAGTTACAAAATCCTATGTAAGACGTGAGAGATTTGGTCATATTAATTTAGCTACACCTTGTGCTCATATTTGGTTTTTAAAATCATCGCCATCTAAGATAGGTGTACTCCTTGGCTTGTCCACAAGGGATATAGAAAAGGTTATATATTTTGAATCTTATCTTGTGATAGAGTACCCTACTCCAGACAACGAAGAAACCTTTGCAAACTCCGAAAATACCATACCTGTTATAAAAGACGGTATCACTTATCATGTAAAACTCCATGTAGTTACCGAAGAGCAATACGAAAAAGAGTTTGCCTATAGTGTGGACAATAGATATGAAAGTGGAATGGGAGCAGAGTTTGCCCAGTATGCTCTTTCCATATTAGATCTTCAAACTCTGGTATCTAAGCTAAAGAAAATACTAAAACCATATACATTTGGTTTTGAAGATTTAGGACCAAAGATGGGGTCAGAGCATAAAAGATTGTACGAAAAGCTTATATTATTCTTAGCTGATAGAATAAAGCTATATAGCATAGGCATATCCAATAATCTAAATGGCATGGTAATGAGCTTGGAAGATATTATTCACGATATTATAAATGAGAAGATATACTTAAACATAAAAACCGGTGAGATATCCAGCGAAGATCTTGGAGAGGACTGGTATACATCAAAAGATGCTATAAAATATAGATTTGGATATCTAAGGTCTGAAAATCCAAATATTCCTATATTCGAGAAGATACAAGAAGATCTTAGAAATTTAGTTTTGAAAGATTTTTCTGATACAAAACTTAAAACACTGGTGAAAACCTTAAAGGTAGCTGATGGTTTCTTAAAATCCAGAAACAGACCAGAATGGATGATTTTAACTGTATTGCCAGTGATTCCACCAGAATTAAGACCTTTGGTATCATTAGATGGTGGAAAATTCGCCACATCAGACCTAAACGATTTGTATAGAAGGCTTATAAACAGAAATAACCGATTAAAGAGGCTTATAGATCTCGATGCTCCTGATATTATAGTCAGAAACGAAAAGAGAATGTTGCAAGAGTCGGTGGATGTACTCATAGATAATGGTAAAAGAGGAAAAGTGGTAAGTATGCACAATAGACCACTAAAGAGTCTATCCGATTATCTAAAAGGTAAACAAGGACGTTTTAGGCAGAATCTTCTTGGTAAAAGGGTGGATTATTCTGGCCGTTCTGTGATAGTGGTGGGACCATCTTTAAAAATGCATCAATGTGGACTACCCAAGATAATGGCTCTTGAACTTTTTAAACCTTTTGTAGCCAGAAGACTTGAAGAGAAGGGTTATGCCACTTCTATAAAAAATGCTAGGAAGATGATAGAGCAAAAGCATCCAGAAGTCTGGGAATGCTTAGAGGAAGTGNNACCCTGTGCTTCTAAATAGGGCTCCAACCCTCCATAGGATGTCAATACAAGCTTTTGAACCAGTGTTGGTAGAGGGTAAAGCTATTCAGCTTCATCCTTTGGTATGTCCACCTTTTAATGCGGACTTTGACGGAGACCAAATGGCGGTTCATGTGCCTCTTGGTATAGAAGCTCAATTAGAA
>DDOS01000012.1:0-1003 GCA_002341805.1 Aquificaceae bacterium UBA2488
AATCAAGAGTTATAAAAAGTAATATAATGATGATTTTATCTACCATGGCGGCTGTTTATGGAATATTTTTCTTGGGTTGGATCTTGCTATCCATACTGTATCACGGATATCAATACCTAAATTTAAACTTCTTTATAAAAGACCCAACCCCACCTGGCATTCCTGGTGGTGGTTTGAGAATGGCTTTTGTAGGTCAGTTTTTGATAACCATAATAGCGGCCTTCATAGGAACTCCAATAGGAATTTTAGCGGGTATATTCTTATCCGAATACGCAAGAGGTTCAGGCATAGCTTTATTCATAAGAAACTTAGCAGACATAGTTGTATCCATGCCTGCCATTGTAATAGGTGCTGCAGTTTATGTGATATTGGTAGCACCGCTTCATACTTTTAATGGACTATCTGGTTCTGCTGCTTTAGCTATATTATCTCTTCCTTATATAACAATAGCCACGGATGAGATGTTAAAATTAGTACCAAAAGAGATGAGAGAAGCAGCCTATGCCTTAGGAGCTTACAAGCATTATGTAATCACAAGGGTTACAATGAGGGCAGCAAAAAACGGTATACTGACGGGTGTAATTCTTGGTCTTGCAAGAATGTCTGGTGAAGCAGCCCCACTTTTATTTACCTCTTTTAATAACGATCATACCACTTTCAATCTCTTGAAACCAATGGCTACTCTTACAATTACAATATTTATATATGCCACAGGACCATACGAAAACTGGCATCAACAAGCTTGGGCGGCAAGTTTTGTGCTTACCTTCGGCGTGTTGATACTTGTAATCATAGCAAAATATTTGGTGCATGGTGGTTCTTTCACGGCACCGTTTATGTATGTAGTTAGAAGAATTGCTAAAATTAATAAAGGTTGAGGTGTGAGACATGGACAATCCAAAAATAGTTATTAAAAATTTAAATTTTTTTTATCCTAAAAGCCAAAAACCAGCCATTGAAAACATAACATTAAACATACCAGACAAGAAGATAACAACCCTTA
>DDOS01000012.1:1010-5380 GCA_002341805.1 Aquificaceae bacterium UBA2488
TGCTTAGATGCCTCAATAGAATACATGATATTGAGCATGGTGTTAAATATGAGGGGGAAGTTTTATTGGATAGCGAAAACATAGTATCAAAAAATACAGACCTAATAACATTGAGAAGTAGAGTAGGTATGGTATTTCAAAAACCCACACCTTTTCCTATGTCAATATTTGACAATGTAGCTTTTGGACTCAAGATAATGGGTATAAAAAATAAAACAGAATTAAAAGACAGAGTGGAATCCGCCATAAAGNNGGCTGCTCTTTGGGATGAAGTGGGTAATAGGCTTCATGAAACCGCTTTTTCACTATCAGGAGGTCAACAACAAAGGCTTGTGATAGCAAGAGCTATAGCAGTAAATCCAGAAGTATTACTTTTTGATGAAGCCACTTCAGCTTTAGACCCGATATCCACGTCTAAGGTGGAGGAGCTTATGATGGAGCTAAAAAATAAGATGGCCATAGTGGCGGTTACTCACAATATGCAGCAAGCGGCTCGCATAGGGGATTACACAGCTTTTATGTATATTGGCAAGCTTGTGGAAGTGGATAAAACCGAAGTGATATTCACAAACCCAAAGGAAAAGCTCACCGAAGATTATATCACTGGTAGATTTGGTTAATTTCTTGTTTATGGCTTTTAAAAATATTTTATAATATAAATATGAGATTTAGCGTTTCTAAAAGATTGGAAGTCTTACCTCCATATTTGTTTGCGGCGATTGACAAAAAAAAGAAAGAAAAGGCTGCTCAAGGAGCAGACATTATAAGTCTCGGCATAGGTGACCCAGATTTACCAACACCTAAGCCTATTGTAGAGGCAGGTCAAAAAGCTCTGGAAAACCCAGAGCATCATAGATATCCGTCCTATGAGGGTATGTATGTTTTTAGGAAGGCAGTAGCCGATTGGTATAAAAGAAGGTTTAATGTAAGCCTAGACCCTGATAAAGAAGTGATAACCCTAATAGGTTCAAAAGAGGGTATTGCTCACTTCCCATTGGCTTTTGTGAATCCAGGGGATTATGTATTGTGTCCAGACCCTGCTTATCCTGTTTACAAGATATCCACTATATTTGCAGATGGTATACCCTATATGCTTCCTTTAAGGGAAGAAAATGGCTTTTTACCAGATATATTTTCTATACCAGAACAGATTTTACAAAAAGCCAAAATACTCTGGATAAACTATCCAAACAATCCCACATCAGCTACAGCTCCTGATGATTTTTATAAATCTGTTATAGAGTTTGCCCACAAATATAATATCATCGTAGCTTCCGATGTCGCTTATTCAGAAATTTATATAAACCATCCACCAAAGTCTATATTTGAATTTGATGGCGCTAAGGATGTGGCCTTAGAATTTCACTCTTTATCAAAAACCTACAATATGACTGGATGGCGTATAGGTATGGCGGTAGGCAATGAAGGACTCGTGGCAGGTCTTGGTAAGATAAAAACCAATGTGGACTCTGGACAGTTTCAGGCTATCCAAGAAGCAGGTATCACGGCTCTTAACTTAGAAGATTCTTACATTCAAAATCTAAGAGATATTTATAAAGAAAGAAGAGTTGTGATGACAGAAGCTTTGAAAGCCATTAATTTAGAAGTATTTGAATCTGATGCCACATTTTATCTTTGGGTGAAAGTACCAAAAGCTTTTACCTCTGCCAAGTTTGCTGAGTATTTATTGGATCAAGTTGCAGTGGTGGTAACTCCCGGTAGTGGNNTCGGAGAATCTGGAGAAGGGTATTTTAGAATATCTTTAACAGTGGATACAGATAGATTAAGAGAAGCAGCAGAACGCATAAAAACTCTTGTGATATGAATATAGAAGAATATTTAGATATTTTGGCTTGTCCTAAATGTAAGGGCAAGCTTTTGTATAACAAACAAAAAAACATTCTCATATGCAGCGATTGTAAGTTAGTGTATCTAATAGAAGATGATATACCAATTCTTCTTATAGAACAAGCAAAACCATTAGATGGATACTTACCTAAAAACTAATATCTGCGGATGGGGAAACTATCCTTGTATAGAGTCTTATATATTAAATGAGATAGATTTTTCTAAAAGCTTTATACCAAGAGCTTATGGCAAAAGCTACGGTGATGAAGCTATCTATGAAAACGTTTATGATACCACTTTGTTGGATTTTTTTATAAATATAGATTTTGAAAAAGAGTTTATAGAAGTCCAATCAGGAATCACGCTTGATAAGATATTGAGATTTTTACTACCAAAAGGATATGCACTTCCAATTGTTCCTGGTACTGCTCTTATAAGCGTAGGCGGTGCCATATCAAACGATATACACGGTAAAAGCTCAAGAGGATCTTTTGGGGATTTTGTGGAAAGCTTTGATATCATCACTCCATCAGGTGAATATAAATGCTCTAAGCATGAGAACCCTGAGCTTTTTTATGGAGCAATGGGTGGTATGGGGCTTCTTGGGATTATCACAAAAGCCAAACTTCACATCGTAAAAGGAAGTAAATACATAAAACAACATATCATAAAAACAAATAAGCTTTCTAACACTATGGAATTACTAAAAAAATATGATAAAGATTTTGAATTTTCTGTGGTTTGGATAGATGCTTTTACAGAAAAATCTGTTTTAATGTTTGGGGATTATGCTAATTATGAAACACTTCCTCTTGATTTAAAACTAAGTTTTAGGGCTTTTAATGAAAAAAATACTATAAATATCCCTATGTTTGCACCAAATTTTATCATAAACGATATGGATATGAAAGCCTACAACATGAGATATTTTCACAAGATGAAAGATGGAGACTCTTATGTAGATTATTTTGAATATTTTTTTCCACTTGATAGTGTTAAAAACTGGAATAGACTTTATGGTAAAAGAGGGTTTTTGCAGTATCAATTTGTGGGTAAAGAAGAAGCTGTATATGAGATATTTGATATCATAAAAAGCTATAAAATTTATCCATATTTGGTGGTATTAAAACGTCTAAAAAGTGCGAAGGATAGAGTATTTTCCTTTGTTAAAGAGGGTTTTACCCTGGCAATGGATTTTCCAGTAAACGATAGAGTGTTAAACATGCTAAATAAATTTGATGAGATTATCCAAAAATATAACTGTCTTATCTATATGGCAAAGGACGCTCGGGTTTCAAAGGATGTGTTTTGGAACATATACAAAGAGCAGATAAATAATCTTATGTTTTTGAAAGCCAAATACGATAAAGAATTCAAATTAAAATCTAATATGTTTGAACGGCTTTTTATGAGATAATATTAATATGAAAAATATATTAATTACAGGCAGAGCAAATGTGGGTAAATCTACACTTTTCAACAAGATAGCCAAAAGAAGAATATCTATCGTAGAAAACATACCAGGTATTACCAGAGATGCCATTGAATCAAAAGCCACTTTCCAGGATAAAACCTTTAGGATTATAGACACTGGTGGTCTCATAGACTCTAAGGAAGAGTTATCAAAAACTATAAAACAAAGGGTATTAGATCTTTACAAAAAAGCTGATAAAATCATATTTGTAATGGATGGCAAAACAGGGTTAACTCCTGAAGATAAAGATATAGCTAAGCTTCTATATCCATATAAAGACAAAGTTTATGTAGCAGTTAATAAATCTGATAGCAAAAAATCAAATCCTTATGAGTTTTACGAGCTTGGATTTGAACATATTTTTGAGATATCTGCTTTACACGGAAGTGGTGTTTTTGAGCTTTTAGAAGCATTAACCAAGGATATAGAACCCGCAGAAGATATAACAAAATCAGATTTTATTAAATTAAGTTTTATAGGAAAACCAAACAGCGGTAAATCCTCTTTATTAAATGCTATTTTAAACGAAGACAGGGTTATAGTTTCAAACATAGCAGGAACCACAAGGGATGCTGTGGATATAGAATTTAGCTTTGAAGATAAAGATTTTATATTGGTGGATACTGCTGGTATTAGAAGAGCATCAAATATCGAATATGGAGTAGAATTTTTTGCAGTGAATAGGAGCTTAGAAGCCATAGAAAACTCAGACATATGTGCTTTGGTGATAGATACCACAGAAGGAGTTTCAAGACAAGATATGAGACTTGCAAGCCTTGTGAGTAGAAAAGGGAAAGGTCTTATTGTAGTAGCTAACAAAATAGATCTTATAAAAGACTTAGAAGGTTTAAAAAAACACATAGACAAAAAATTAGAGTTTGTATATTTTGCTCCAAGAGTTTACACCTCCGCAAAAGATAAGATAAACATGTTCAATATATTAAAAGCCTCAAAAAATGTATATGCTGATTATACAAAAGATATAAAGACTTCCTTTGTAAATAAGAATATAGAAAAGATTTTAGAAGAGTATCCTCAAAACTCCACA
>DDOS01000016.1:0-810 GCA_002341805.1 Aquificaceae bacterium UBA2488
TACATCTATTTGAGGTATTACATTAAAAGCTATACGCTTTGGAAGTACATTGTTTGGCTCAATCCTTTTTTTCTGACACCAGTTTTCCGTTTGGACTTTTAGCTCTTCTATGGCTTTCGCTCCTGCTCCAGAAACCGCTTGATATGTGGATACTATTATCTTTGACATACCATAGTGATCATATATAGGTTTTATAGCCACAAGCATCTGTATGGTGGAGCAGTTTGGATTGGCTATGATGCCTTTATGTTTTTTGATATCTTCTTTGTTTACCTCAGGTACCACCAAAGGTACGTTTTCGTCTACTCTCCAAGCAGAAGAGTTGTCTATCACCACAGCTCCGTCTTTGGCAAATTTTGGAGCCCACTCTTTACTCACTGAAGAACCAGCCGAGAAAAGTGCTATATCTATACCTTTAAAAGATGTTTGTTTTTCCAAAGCTTCCACTTTGTATTTTTGACCTTTGAAGCTTAACTCAAGCCCTTCTGACTTTGCGGAGGCAAAAAGTCTTAGGCTTTTAACAGGAAAATTTCTCTCTTCCAAAACCTTTAAAAACATTCTTCCCACTTCACCAGTGGCACCTACTATCGCAACATTCACCATAATAAAAAACTATTATACTACAAAACCTTTATTTCCAAATCAACTTATGATTTATATCACATAGTAAGCTCTTCATTTAAAAAGCCTATATAAGCCTGTCAATTGATTATTTAGAGAGTGAGGCTTTAATGGTATTTCATATAGATTTGACAAACGATTTGATTTATATTATAATCTTATGCCTTAGGAGAGGTGGCTGAGTGGCCG
>DDOS01000016.1:824-16617 GCA_002341805.1 Aquificaceae bacterium UBA2488
GGGGTTCGAATCCCTCCCTCTCCGCCAAAGCATTATAAACCATAAATAATTTCATAAACAATTTGTGTGTTTTATAATATGCTTATAAACCTAAAAAACCTAAAATTATCATTTGCTTTTTAAAAGATATGAAACTCTATTCTAATCTATTATCATTGAGAGATCTATGGACATTGCCGTAAATGGCTTTTATGAGCTTTTGCACAAGTTGTATAAACTTTCTGTTATAATGTATAGGTTATGAATAAGTTAGTGATAGTAGGTGCTCAATGGGGCGATGAAGGAAAAGGTAAAATCGTGGATTTGCTCTCAAAAGACTATGAGATGGCGGCAAGATATCAAGGGGGCAACAACGCAGGACACACTGTTATAGTGAATGGTAAAAAGCATATCTTACATCTTATACCCACTGGTATGCTCCATTCTCATACAAAAGGTGTTATAGCTCAAGGTATGGTGATAGATTTAGAGGTTTTAAATAAAGAGTTGAAAGATTTAGCTGAAATAGATGTCTTAAGTAGGCTTATAATAAGCGATAGAGCCCATGTAATACTTCCTTATCACAAAATTATTGATGGACTTTTTGAGAAAAAGTCAAACATAGGCACCACCTTAAAGGGCATAGGTCCTACATATATGATGAAATACGCCAGAAAAGGTATAAGAATCATAGACTTAAAAGATGAAGGCATATTTCATGATAGACTTGAGGAAAATCTTGAATTTACCAAAGATATATGTAGATTGTACAATGAAGAGTTTAGCTTAGATAAAAATAAGATTATAGACGAGGTTTTTGGGCTTTTCGAACCTATAAAAAATAATATTTACAATGCTTTTAAAAGCATACAAAACGCAAATAGCGTTGTATTTGAAGGGGCTCAAGGAGTTATGCTCGATATAGACATAGGCACCTATCCTTATGTCACTTCTTCAAATTCTTCCACGTTGGGACTTTCTAATGGCACAGGGCTTCATCCTAAATTTTTCAAAGATGCTAACTTTGTAGGTGTATCAAAAGCTTATACCACCAGAGTGGGTTCTGGTCCATTCCCCACAGAGCTAACAGATGATATAGGCCAAGCTTTAAGAGATTATGGACATGAGTATGGCTCTACCACTGGAAGGCCAAGAAGATGCGGTTGGCTTGATTTGATGGCTTTAAGATACGCCAAAGATACCAACGGCTTTGATGAAATCATAATTACAAAATTGGATGTCCTTGATAACTTTGATGAGATAAAAGTATGTATAGCTTATGAGGACTTTGATGATTTCCCCGCTTCTTTGTCTTCTATGAAAAGCCTAAAACCAGTGTATAAGACCCTAAAAGGCTGGAAAACCAACACCAAAGCTTTGAAAGATAAAAAACTTCTTCCTAAAGAAGCCCTAAACTATATATACTTTATAGAAGATTATCTAAATATAAAGGTGTCTATGCTATCCACAGGCCCAGAAAGAGAAGACTATCTATACTTATAAATTTTCATCAAATTTTCATCAAATTTTCATAATTTTTTAATTATATTAAAAACTATCAATTTTTTAGGAGGTTAGTTATGAACAAGTTTCTATCTTTACTCTTAGCAGGTACTTTTGCAGTATCTCCATTGGTGATGGCAGCACCACACCACAAAGTAGAGCACAAGAAAGTGGCTCACAAAAAATGGCACAAGAGAGTAGTACGCAAAAGAGTAGTGCACAAAAGATTGCACAAGAAAGTAGTTCACAAGAAAATAGTTCACAAGAAGAAATAATTTTAAGCACTTTCCCAGCCTATGCATGGCTGGGGTCTTAAAGTGTGATTCTTTTTTACCGAAGAGGGGCTCTTGGAGATACACTTCTTACATTTCCTGTTTTAGAGCTTTTAAAAAGACAAAACAAATATATAGTTGCAGTAGGAAATACCGATTATTTTAAATTAGCAAAACATATAGGCTGGGTGGATAAAGTATTTTCAGACATACCAAACTTAGATTTTGAGCAAAAAATCATATTTTCTTATGATCATATACCACCTTTCCCATCCAAAAGAGAATGGATTGTGGATTATTATCTTAAAAGCCTAAATCTAAATAGTAATTTTTCAAAAACACTTCCAATTTCTTATAAAGAAAGCCCATTAGAAAACAAGGTTGTTTTGCATCCATCAAGTGGATCCTTTAAAAAGATACCAAGTTCTTTGCTTTTTGAGAAAATAGAGTCTTATCTTAACAAATTTGGTTTTGAAACAATATATCTTGTGGGAGAGATAGACGCCTGGATTAAAAATTATACATCAAATATATATGAATCATTTGATATAGTTGATTTAGCCCATAGTTTAAAAGGAGCTAAGATGTTTATAGGTCTTGATTCTGGTATTTCTCATTTGGCTTCTTATGTGGGAGTGAAAACTTTTATATTTTATGGTCCTACCGATCATATAGTATGGAAACCAGTTGGAGATAGCATTCAAATGTATTTAGATATGCCATGTAGTCCATGTTTTCCCAATATATGTGATACAAGAGATTGTTTTGATGTAGATGAGCTTTTTAAAAGATTTTTAGAGGTTTTTAAAAGCCCCAAAACGGGGCTAAAATGTTTAAGTGGAGGCAGGTGACGGTGTATCTTCTTTAGATATTTCTTCAAGGGATTTTCCACCTGGTTCTGGTATAGTAAATATTGTTAATAAAAATCCTATAAAAGAGAATAACCCAGACAGCATCAAAGTTTTAGCAAGTCCAAGATCGTGATATATGATAGGAAATAGATAAACCCCTATGAAAGCACCTATTTTTGCTACACCAGCTGATATACCATGGGCGGTGGTACGTACATTCACTGGAAACACTTCCGAAGATAGCACGAAAGTTGTGGTATTTGGACCAAATTCTGCAAAGAAGTAAGATAGCCCATAAAGTGTTATGAAAGCAGAAAACATATCTGTTATGCCTGGTATAGCACCTATTAGGAAAAAGCATGCACCCATTATTAGAAATCCTATGGCTTGAAGTTTTTTATGCCCTATCTTATCCATTGTAGCTGCTGCCACAAAATAACCAGGAGCTGCTGCTACTGCAAATAGCAATAAACTTATAGCGGTACTTTGAATAATATCCGCATGAGGAGCTATGTCTTTCATAATAATGGGGGTTGATATAGTGTTGCCATAATATGCGTAATCAAAGATAAACCATGTTCCAGCAGTTCCTATAAGAGTAACTATATAATCCATTAAAGATTTTTTAACTATAGGGTCATCAGCTTTTTCTATAGCTATATCTCCCAAAGAGAAAGAAGTTAGCTCTTTTACGGCAGTGTCTTTTTGACCTTTTACCCTCGCTAACCATCTTGGGGATTCTGGTATTGTTCTTCTTAGATAAATTACGCTAGCCGCAGGGAGCGCTCCAAGTCCAAGCATTATTCTCCAAGCTAAATCATGATTTATTCCAGCTGCTAATAGCGTTAATGCTACCATAGGGCCAAATATCAAACCCAAAGCTTGAGCGCTAAATACAAGTGTAACCATTCTACCTCTTGATTTTACATTGGCATATTCACTCATTATTACCGCTGATAGAGGATAGTCTCCGCCTATACCAAAACCAAGTATAGCTCTTGATATAAGCAGAAATGAAACATTTGGAGAGATTGCTGACATCAATGCTCCTAAGGTCATAAGTATAGCCTCTACACCATAAATAGACTTTCTTCCAAGCATATCTGCTAATTTCCCGAAAAAGAAAGCCCCAACAAAAGTAGCTATCAAAGATATAGATCCTATAAGACCTATCTGAGAACTTGATAAATGCCACTCATCTTTTATAAGGGTAAGAGCAGTACCTATTATAAATAGGTCATATGCGGATGTAAAAAACCCCATACCAGAGGCAAACATGGACCTAATATGAAAGATGCTAAACTGTTGAGTGTTTAGCGCCTCAGCGATTGTGCCTGAAACCTTTGCCATAACCAAACCTCCTATAATTGATTTTTATTATATTAGCACCCTATTGTTAATTTTTTGTTAAGAAAACCTTCTAAATTAAATTGGGGATAGAATTTCAAATTCTGATGATGAGCTTTTTGATATTGCTTATACTTTTATTAAAAGCCAAGTATGGTAATATTCATCTAATTTTCATAAAATATGCTTAAAATATATTATATGAAATATTTGATAGTATTAACATTGTTTTACGGCTTTTCGTATGCTCTAACTATAGGAGATATGCTTCAAAACATAGGAAATTCTATATCCAATATAGGACAAACGCTAAACGGTGGATATAACATAACCACTTATCAAAATCAAAATAGCTGTCAAGTCCCACCAGGATGGCAAAGAGGTAATAAAAGAGGTTTTGTAAACGGTCTTCCACCAGGACTTGCTAAAAAAGGACTTACTAGAAATTGTTTACTTGGTCCAGAGAGATAATATTTTTTAAACATCACATTCATAAGACATTTTAATATGCTATAATATTTTTTAATGAAAAAGCTTTTAAAGTTTTTGTTTTTTGTGCTTGGAATATATTTTTTAATACTATATCCAGGGTATTATATATATAAACATCATATTGGTATTGGTTTTAAAAATAGGCATTTATATATAAAAAATTTTTCCATGCATATAGACGGGGCTAATATACATATTGGTCTTATAAATATATATAAAGACGGGGTTAGTCTAAGAGATATGTTTTATGAATCAAAGCCAAGGTTTTTTTATGTAAAATATGGAACTCTTTATCTTAAAAGCCTAATACTACATGGATATGTGAATGAGTTAAACATAGTACTAGTAGCTCAATATAACAAACCTTCCAATGTACCAAACTTTAACCTTAAATTATATGAAAAATATTATAAACATCTTGATGTAAAAGTGGATAATCTTTATATAGAAAGTGCTGATAGATTTTCTAACCAATCCTTTGCTCTTTTTATACCACAAGCATCTTTAAAAAACGGTATTTTAAAAACAGATGAATACGCTCATTATATTTATATGTCAAATAGTACAAGGCATGAGTTATACGTGTATGTGCCAAAATCTTATCTTAAAAATGGGTATTTTGTGGCAAAAAATGTGAATGCTGTGTCAAACTTATATGATTTTAACCTAAACTTTTGGTGGGCTAATAGAATAGGTCATGCATTGGCAAGTGGTTTTATAATGCCTATTAAAACACCTGTTTTTGATACATCTATACTAATGGGTAACATTGAGGCTTTTATAAACAATAAAGATATATCTTACAAAGGGGATTTTAATATAAATTATATAAATATACCAAAGATGAGGCCTTTCAAGAATTCAAAATTTTCATTAAGAGGTTTTGTAAATGATAACGGTGTTGGCTTTGACGGGATCTTATCAAATGCTTCTATATTAGCCAATATAAATTATAAAGATAGGTTTAACGATTTTAATATAGATATTAAAAGCCTAAAACTAAACAACAAAGATTTTAATACAAATGTGCCTATTTATCTTTTAGCAGGTGGTTATGTATTTTATAGTGTGGATAAAAAGCTCTTGAAGCTTAATATAAAAACCTCAAATGTTAACATAAAAAACTTTTATTTTCCTATGGGGTTTATAAAAGGCAAAGTGGATTTTTCTAAAAAACACAACAAAGGAACGCTCTCTTATGCTTTATATGGGTCTCAAAGTGTGAGAGGAAATATCTTATTTAAAGATAACACCATACAAAGCTTATCTCATTTAAATACTTTTAATATAAAAAATTCTTATGCAAGCTTTTCTATAGGTGGGTTTACGGAAAGTATGTTATATCCAAACTTTTATATGGAGGGTTTTCTAAAAGCCAAAAACATAAAATCCAAATATATAGATATAGCTGAGATTCCTATAAACTTCTTATACAAAGATAAAACCCTTGCTTTGGCAAGTGATTCTAATATATTAAAAGCAAATGTTACATATCAAAACGGTGTTATAACTGCAGATATAACCCCAAAGAATATAAGCCTTTATAAGTACATTAAAAATACCCTCTATATGGCAAACCTAAAAGGTGGAAATATAAATATAAAAAATAAGAATATAGATATAACAGATGTTGGTTTTGTGGCTTTTAGCAAAAATATGAGTGCTGATGGTATTGTAAATGCGTCTGGAGAACTTGATAATATATCTGGGAATATAGTTTTAAACAATTTAGATTATAATTTTGTAAAAAATGCTAAGGGTAATGTTTTATTTAGCTATAAATCTGGGGATTTAAACCTCATGCCAAGCTTAGAAGAGAAAAATTTTTTTCTTACATCAAATATAAATATATCTAATAAAACCATCTTCAATGTAAACTTAACTGGATCTAACAGTTTTATGGCTTTAAACATAAATATCAATGGAGATATAGATAATATTACAAACTTAGAGGCCAAAGGATATGCTTTATATAAAAAATACAACGCCAAAATTCCAATAGAGGCTTATATTAAAAATCAAAACGGAGTTTATAGGCTTTATGTAAAGGGTTTTAATGTAAAAATGAACAATTTAGCCTTTGAAGTTGCTGATATAGTGGGTAGTTCAGATGATACCAACAAGATAAACTGGGAAACCAAAGGGCTAAAAGTGTTTTTATACCAAGAGCCAATCCTTGCCACTGAGCCTATTTTTGGGCTTTTAAGCTTAAAACCTTTTTATATATCATCAAACACTACCAACATAAAAGACCTTTTAAACGGAAGTTTAACATTTGGATACAAAAACGGTGTTTATATAAAATCAACAGGGATTATGGATATTGCCAATACACTCTCTTTTATGAAATCAAAGCTTCCATTTTTGCTAAAAGGTGAAATCTTTTATAATTTAAATGTGGATAAAAATATCTCTATTTATCTTAAAAGCCAAAAACCTGTTTTATTGTTATCAAAATATATATCATTGCCCCTTTATGCCCATATAAACAATACTATTTATATATCAAAAGATGACCTTAGACCCACAAGCTTTGTGTTTTCATCTTCTGACAATAAACATCAACTTCTTATAAATATAGATTACGATAAAACCCTTACAATCTATTCTAAGTTTATTAAGCTACCTATCTATTATTATGCCAACAGCTTTTATTATCAAGGCTTTTTTGATGGATATTTAAATCTAACCAAGACAAACAACATAAATTTAACAGGGGATATAAACCCAAGTGGACTTGTCTATGTTAAAAGCTTTGAAACATCTTCTTCAGGCAAGAGCGCATCTTTACCTAAAAATCTAAATTTAAATATAAGCTTTAAAAACTTGGTACCTTTAAGTATCATGCTTCCAGAGGGTAATGCCTATGCTAACACATGGGGAGATTTAAAATCCAACAAAGGACATCTTTGGTATAAACTGTACCTAAAAGCTCTTGGCGGAGAGCTTACTTACTCCCAAAGGGATTTTTATATAAGAACGGGTGAGCTTCAAGCCACTCCAAACACCAAAAAAATAAACCTTCTTTTGATGTCTCCAGGAAGCTCTTATAATACGTATATATCTTTGTATGGATATACGGATGATTTGCATTTTAATATATACTCAGATCCACCTATGCCAAAGCAAGAGCTTTTATCCTCTTTTATACTAAACCAATCTGGGCTTACCGCCATACCTATAAATGAGCTTGCTTCAAAAGCTTCAAAATACTCTCCTTCTGGTATAGTGAGCAAAATTTTTGGCACCAATGTAAATGTAAGTGTATACCCTTCTCAAGGCTCAAACGGCAATATGAATACAAACATGGAGCTAAGTAAAAAACTCACTAAAAATCTAAATGTAAAAGCCCATATGAGTACCAGCAAAAACCCATTAGATACCTACTACGGAGCCGATGTAAAGCTAACTCCAAACACATCTTTAAATTTTGAAATCTATGGAAACGGCTCTTCTCAAGGAAGCGTCTCCTATGAAAAACACTTTGATATAGGTGCTCCATGGAAATAAATCAAATAAAAGATATCATAAAAGACCTATTATCCGATGAGGCAAAACTATCAAGAACAAAGATAAGTCAGTTTTTGATACAAAATCTAAAACCCTATATCTCTAAGGAGTTATATGAATTGTTAAAATATGTGGATGATGTGACTATACCAAAAAGAAAATCTATCTTAGAAACTGTTATGGAGGAATTAAGTCTTCAGGATGATTTTAAACCAAAAGTATCTTCTAAAAAAGTTATAAACCTAAACATATCAATATCTGACATGGATTTTTTAAATAAAAAGCAAAAACACATACTCCTAAGCTATAATCTAAATACTCTCATAGATGTCCTTTGGTATTTTCCCTATATCTATGAAAACAGAATTTTGACAACCCTTCGCAGTCTAAAAACAGAGGAGACGGGAGCAATATCCCTTGAGATAGAAAAAGTCTCTTATGAACCTTCAGAAAAATATCCATTAAGCATATTAGCAAAAGAAAATAAAGATTATATACATCTTAAATTTAAATCAAAGGATAATAGCTCTGTAAATTGGTATAAAAAGGGGCAAAAAATTGTAGCATATGGAAGGCTAAAAGAGTTTAGAGGTCAGAAATATATGGTTCATCCTAAGATCTTCTCAGAAAACTCCAAAGAGATAAACATTATAAAACCTATTTATCCACTTGGCAGAAATACCCAGCTTGATATGGATGCTTCCACTTCAAAAAAGCGAAAACTTTTGGAAGAGGCTATAGAACTCATTTTAAATTATTACAAATCCTATTGGCAAAATGTGGAAGAGATACTTCCAAAATCTTTTTTGGAAAAACATGGACTTATAGAATTGTCTTTGGCTTTTAATATAATGCACAAACCTCAGTTTAAAGACTTTAAAAGCTTTGATATTATGCTTCAAAAAGCCAAAAAACGTTTTTTATACGAAGAGATATTTATCTTTGAGCTTGCTATGTTAAAAAGAAGAGCCCAGATTAAAAGTTTGAACTCTGTTCCTATACAAGCGGATAAAGACAACATTATAAAAGAGATAGAATCTCATATGGGATTTAGCCTAACAAATGCTCAAAAAAGAGCCATCGAAGAGATATCAATAGATATGAACTCTTCAAAACCCATGAGTAGACTTCTTCAAGGGGATGTGGGAAGTGGTAAAACCGCCGTGGCTATGGCTTGTTCTTTGGCTTGTCTAAAAAACAACATGCAGGTAGCTTTGATGGCACCCACTGAAATTTTGGCAAATCAGCATTTTAAAAGCTTCAAAAACTTTTTTGAAAAGCTTGGATACAATATTGGGCTTTTAACATCATCTACCTCTAAAACAGATGCCAAAAAACTCATCTCTATGGGTGTTATAAATATAGTAATAGGAACGCATGCTCTTATCCAGGAGGATGTCACATTTAAGGAGCTTGGGCTTGTGATAGTGGATGAGCAGCACAGATTTGGAGTAGCCCAAAGACAGGCACTTCTTCAAAAAAATCATAACATCCTTCCTCACATGCTTTATATGAGTGCCACACCTATACCAAGGACTATAGCTATGGGTATATTTGGGGACATGGATATATCCGTATTAGACGAGATGCCCTCAAATAGAAAACCCGTCAAAACCTATGTAATTTATCAGGATGACCCAAAGGATATGGATATTCTTATAAAGCATATCAATAAAGAACTATCAAAAGGTAGAAAAATATATATAGTCTATCCTCTCATAGAAGAATCCGAGAAAATTGATCTAAAAGCTGCCACCATGGAATACGAAAAGTGGAAAGATATTTTTAAAGACAAGAAAGTTCTTCTTTTGCATGGTAAGATGAACGATGCTGAAAAATCGAAAGTAATGGAAGAGTTTAAAGAAAATGCGGATATACTGGTCTCCACCACCGTTATAGAAGTGGGGATAGATGTACCTACCGCCAGCACCATCGTAATAGAAGATGCTCATAGATTTGGACTCTCTCAGCTTCATCAGTTAAGGGGTAGAGTGGGAAGAGGAGGCTTGGAAGGATATTGTTTTCTAACAGTTCAAAGTGATATGGTTAAAAGCCAAAAACCCTTAGAACAAAGCGATACACTAAAAAGACTTAAAATTATGGTTAAAACCAACAACGGTTTTGAAATATCTATGGAAGATTTTAAGATGAGAGGTCCAGGAGATGTGCTTGGTTTGTCCCAATCTGGATTTTTGCAGTTTAACAATGTGGATTTAAAAAATCAAGAGCATCTTGTTTTAATGTCAAATATAAGAGAAGAAATACCCTCCTACAAAAAAGAGGTATCAAAATCCCTTGGTTTTCTAACAGATTTGAGATATTTTAAAAACAAAGATATATCTATTGCTTAAAAGCACTTAAAAGATCTTCTTTTTTCTTGACGCCCACAAAAGCCTGTAATACCGTGCCTTTTTCTAAAATTATGGTGGTGGGTGTGCCAATTATACCAAGCTCCTGGACAAGCTTTGCCCCTTCTTGAGTAAATACATCTATCTTTCTTACTTTTGCTTCTTTTATAGAATCCACTATGGGGCCCATTATCTTGCATGCCCCACATTTTTCTGAATAAAAGTAAAGGATAAGTTTTTTATCGCTTTTAAACTTATCCAAAGTATTACCCTTTAGCTTTGACATCTTGTAAGATGATAAGAACCTAAGACCAAATACAAACAATAGAAATAACGCTAAAAATATGCCTATTAGTACGCCTATTTCAATCATTACAACACCTTAAAGCTTACTTTATAAATATCAGAATTGTTTTCTATAGGTATGGTACCCACTTTCCCTGTTATTACAAACGTGCCTTCTTTGGTACTTACTATACCTTCTATAGCCTCTTCAAAGGATGTACCCCTTAGTTTTTTCATATAAACAAGCTCGTGGTTTTTGCCCTCCACATCAAGAGCGTATAAATTACCATAAGAATATTTTGTAATACCAAAAAATCTTTCCATGGAGCTTTCTTTGTTAGCTCCTATAAGAAAAGCTGGAAGACCTATAACATCTGACGGTGTACCCCTTTCATAAAATACATACTTTATGGTGTTTGTGTTTATGAAGGGTAGATTCACAAAAGCATAAGAACCGCCAAAAATAGCAGAGGATGAATAAAGCTCAGTATCCCCTTTGAAGATTCTAAGCCTATGAGAGCTATCTACGAATACGATATCTCCTTTATACATGCTTGCTCCATCAATTCTAAAGCCCATTGGCATTTCCGCTACACCAAGTTTTTTGATTTGTCCATTTTCAAAAGCAAGCTTATAAACTGCCCCAAATTTGTTGTCGGCGGTAAAAACCTGTCCATAAAAAGTCTTGTGGGGATGATTTTTATCCAATATAGACATAAAATAGTGTATATGCTTAGCCACAACAACGGGACTATCTCCCACCATTTTCACTATAAAAGAAGACATATCAGAACCGCTAAACATATTTACCAATATATAATCTTGTTTGGAATCTCCTATTTTGCCAACGCTAACAGATATAGGATGTCCTGCAGGAAGACTCATGGAGGCTATTTTCACAAGATCGTTTCTTAATATTTGATATATAAGTAAATTATCTCTTGTTAAAAGCACCAAATAATCTTTGCCGTTGCCATACAGATCTCCACTATCTGCAGAAAGCACTAAAGAACCCACAGATTTTATAAATTTTGAAGTCACCAAAAGATGCAAATCTTTTATAGAAGCTTTTTGGATGCTTGGATTTTGAGCCATAGCAGCGTATATGCTTTTCTTTACAAATCCACCTGGTACCCCTGAATAGGCTATGCCGTAACCGTTTTTAAACTCCCTTATGCTTATTGCACAATCACTGCCAGATCTTACTGTGGGGAACAAAGCAGCTATTTGATATAGTTTATCCTGAGAACCGTTAAAGCATATGTTCATTGTATCTATCTGAGCCACATCTCCCACAGATGGCTTTTTACCCTCTATTATCTTACCTGTAGCAAAATTATCGTAAATATGGTCTATCTTTACTTTGGCCACATCTTTATAAGTGTATCCAAGGAACTCATGACTTAAAGGATTTAGTATTTTCCCAGACTGCTCTTTTATAACAAGGACTTCTCCAAGATGAAAATCTTTACCTGCTATATATACTTCATCGTTTTTAACATCCACTACGCTGTATTTTTCGTTTTTTAGCTTTTGTAAAAATGAAGTTAAATCACTTGCATATGAAAAGCCAGATATCAAAGCCAAAGCCAACAAAAATTTTCTCATAAAACCCTCACAAGTTTTTGATGATGACGTTAGTCATCTCTTTGGTACCCACTTTAAAGCCCGCATCTCTATATATATCTGCGGTTCTTGCCCCTTCTAAGAGAGCCATATCCACAGCATCTTCTATATTTTGTGATATATCATCTCTTTTGAAAGTATATTTAAACATCATTGCTAAGGACAGGATTGTGGCTATAGGATTTGCGATGCCTTTCCCTGCTATATCTGGGGCAGAGCCGTGTATTGGCTCATAAAGGGCATATCTATCCCCTAAGGATGCAGATGGAAGCATACCAAGGCTTCCTTGCACCACTCCTGCTTCATCAGATAGTATATCCCCAAATATATTACCTGTTACTATAGTATCAAAAGAGGCAGGTCTATTTACAAGTTGCATTGCACAGTTATCCACATAAAGATGTTCAAGCTCTATATCGGGATAGTTTTTATGCTCTTTGTTTACTATATCTCTCCAGAGTCCAGAAACTTCCAATACATTTGCTTTATCTACGCTGGTAAGTTTTTTGCGACGAATTTTTGCTATTTCAAAGGCTTTTTTTACCACTCTTTTTATCTCAGATTCTTTGTAAGACATGGTGTTAAAGCCATATCTCTCTCCGTTTTCTAAGGTTTTTATACCTCTTGGTTCTCCATAATACACATCTGCGGAGAGCTCTCTCACCACCATAAGGTCTGTGCCTTTCACTATTTCGTTTTTAAGAGGTGAGCTATCTATAAGAGCATCAAATACTTTGGCAGGTCTTAAGTTTGCGTATAAGTCTAAGGCTTTTCTTATACCAAGTAGACCCTTTTCTGGTTTTTGATGAGTGGGTAAATTATCCCATTTTGGTCCTCCCACGGCTCCTAAAAACACTGCATCGGAATTTTTACATGTTTCTATTGTATCCTCGGGTAAAGGATTGCCAGTTTTATCTATAGCGATGCCTCCTATAAGCCCTTCCTTTAGCTCATAATTTATGCCATACTTAGAAGCTATAGTTTGTAGCACCTCCAAGGCACTATCCACTATCTCAGGTCCTATGCCATCACCCTTTAATACAGCTATTTTTAAGTTCATGCTTTTATTTTAACATATTTTATGTGAACTACTCCATGCTATAAGTATGCCACGCATTATAGAGCATAGAGCTTCCTGCTTCATCAATAGATGACTCGTAGACTGACATTGCTGCCATTCCACTGTCAGAGCTATCTCCACAAGCGTAAGTTCGAGCAGTTCCTGCCCTACTGTCCTTAAGGTGGACAAGACCATAATTTAGCAGGTTTACGCTTGCATTCACATCCCTATCATGCTCTGTTCCACAAACAGGACAAGCCCAGTGCCTATCTTTGAGTGTTAGGAAATCGTTCTTATATCCACATACATTGCATAGCTTAGAAGATGCGTAGAATCTGTCTGCAAACATTACCTGTTTGTCATACCACAGAGCTTTGTACTGGAGATATCTAACGAATGTACTCCAACTTACATCGGATATTGACTTAGAAAGGTTCTGGTTCTTAAGAAGACCTTTCACGTTTAAGTCCTCGAGAATGATGACTTGGTTATCATCAACTATTCTCTTAGACAGCTTGTGAAGGAAATCTTCTCTTTTATTTGCTATCTTCTCATGACACTTTGCTACTCTATGTCTTTGTCTTTCAGAGTTCTTTGAACCTTTCTGCTTTTTGCTTAATCTCCTTTGCTCTCTTGCAAGTCTTTTTTCAGCTTTGCTTAGGTATTTGGGATTCTCTATCTTCTCTATGTTACCATCCGAATAACATATGGTGGCAAAATCCTTTACACCTAAGTCTATAGCACATATTCTCTCACTCTTTCCCACACGCTTTGGCTCTCCTTCCACTAACACTGACACAAAGTATATGCCTGACTTCGTTCTTCTAATGGTGGCTGATTTTATAGTGCCAGTGAAAGTTCTGTGTAGCTCTGTCTTTACGTAGCCTACCTTAGGAAGCTTAACGTGACCTTTTTCAAAGTCTACTGCTATATTCCCGTTCACATTGCTAGTAGTATAAGACTGCTTATCTCTCTTCCTCTTGAACTTTGGCTTCCCTGCTTTCTTTCTAAACCAGTCACTTACTGCCCTTTCAAGTTGAAGTTGTGCATTAGCCAATGCAAGGCTATCTATTTCCTTAAGAAAATCATGCTCTTTTTTGAGTGCTGCTGGCAAAACTTGTGGTATCTTTTCTTTGTTTTCTAAGGCCTTTAGCTTTATCTCTAATGTCTTGTTCCAATAGAACCTAATACATCCAAAGGTCTTCGCTAATAGTAGTCTTTGAGCTTTATTTGGATATATGCAGTACTTGTAGGCTTTAAGCATATTCTTTGCCTTGGTTCTCTATGTATCTCTTTATGACCTCTATAGGAGCACAACCAGAAGATAGCCATAGCATATATAAAATATATACCGAAACCAGAAATTTATCAAGTGGAAAATGCGCAATTCATCTTCCACTTAAAGAAGTGGAAGACTTCTTGCTAGGAGATGTTAAGCACAAAGAAAAAAGCCTATCTATTCCTATGGAATAGCCTGCATACTCAAAATCGTTATGATAATCTTTGGCAAGGTCTTCAATATTTCTTATGTTCTTATGTTTAGAGACTTCTTGTATTAGGCTTTTAATAGTATTAAAATTAGACTCTTCAATCCAACCGTTAGCTATTTCTATACCTTCTATAAAAAGCTCAAAACGCTCTGATGTATCGCCCTTACATTTTGATAAAACCCCCATTTTGCAAGGAAAATCTATAATAAATTCATAAGAGTCTTTCCCAAAGTTTGATTGTATTTCCGAGAGCATTTTGTCTACTATGTCTTCCCAAGAGTCTTTATCGTCAAACTCATAACCAAACGATATAAGGTTATTTTTTAATATATCTTCATCCTCTGAAAATACTACCCCTGTGTATTTTTCAAAAGCTTCGTGAAAGGGTGTATATTTTATCTCTTTTTCTCCTAAAAGCTCAAAAACAATGTCTTTTATTTCAGATTTTACATCTAAATTTTCTACATTATAGCACTCAAGCATCGTAAACTCTACACTGTTTTTACTTCCGCACTCTTTATTTCTAAACACCTTGGTTATTTGGAATATGTTATTTTTATACTCTTTTAATAGGGTTTTCATGGAACGCTCTGGAGATGTGTGTAAATACATGTATTTTTTCTCACCGCAGGATTCTATATCACACTCTATGGCTTCTATATACTTTTCCAAGTTTGGCTCATCTTGTAGTATTGGTGTAAACACTTCTGTATAATTTCTTGATTTGTAAAAGTTTCTTATTTTATCAACAAATTCTTCGTATTGTTTTGGGGCTTTTAAAGGAAGTAAAAATATATTCATAATATACCTTCTAAAGCTTCTTGACGTTGCTTACAAGTAGCACACTCTCCGCAAGGGGGTATCGTCCCTTCATAACAGCTATAGGTTTTTTCAAAAGGCACACCAAGGGATGCCCCAAGTCTTGCTATATCTTTTTTTGAAAAGCCTAAAAAAGGAGCGTATACATGGATACGTTTTTTAGTGTTCACCACAAAAGATGAACCAGCGTTAATAGCGGCTTCTGCTGAGG
>DDOS01000016.1:16644-19982 GCA_002341805.1 Aquificaceae bacterium UBA2488
ATATTTTCTATACCAAGCTCATCCGCAACGCCTGAGGCAATGGCTAAAAATGTCAGATTTCTCATGGGTACATAGGTGATAGGCACATTCGCGCTGTACTCTCCTTTTGGTATCTCTTTGTCTGAGATATTTAAAAGAGCAGAACTAAAATTTATTTCTTTATAATGAGGGATGTTTACTATAAAATGCTTTTTAACATTTACCATCTTGGCAAGTTCTTTGGCATACTCTAATTCTATCACATGTTTTTGGCCATAATCAAAGGATATGGCATATATATTTTCAAACTTTATTTTGGCTTTCCATAAAAGGGTGGCCGAATCCATTCCACCAGATAAAAGTACTATGATATCCATCAATCTAATTTAAACCTCTTTACGGTGTCTGTTAGTGTGGAGCTTGCATCAGCCATCGTTTCCACAGAAGAAGATAGACTATTTACTATATTTTTCATATTATCGGTGAGGTCTTTAAAACTTACTATAGCTTCTTTTATATCTTTCATAGTTTGGGTTTGCTCTTCGGTGGCATTTGCTATATCATCAGATATGTTTGCGGAAGCTTTTGATATTTCCAAAATTTTCTCATACTGTTTGGTTAAGTTTTCCACTCTTTCATCGCCAAGGTTTATAGCTTTTGATATGGATAAAGTTAGATCTGATATATTTTTTGCAAAAGAGCTTGTTCTTTCTGCTAATTTCTTTACCTCATCTGCCACCACCGCAAAACCTCTACCTGCTTCACCAACTCTGGCCGCTTCTATTGCGGCATTTAGGGCCAAGAGGTTTGTTTGATCTGCTATAAATAATATGCTCTCGGTGATCGTATTTATTTGATCTCCCATATTCTTAATCTCTTTTATAGCTTCTTGGGTATTTAAAAGTTCTTGTTTGCCTATCTCCAAGCTACTTATGACCTCGTTGGCTATATTTTTTGACTCTTGAGTATTTTTAGCTATGGAGGATATGGCTTGGAAGTTTTGTTCTGTAGCTGATGTAATATGTTCAAGCTGCTTAGACATAGATTCTTTGGCATCGTCAAGTTCCATGGTGATACCCAATATATCAGACTGAATTAGTGCCATTTGGGATATGTTTTTCTCGGTATTTTTAAAAGCCTCTCTTAGCCTATCCAAAGATGAATTTACAAAATCTGTTATGGTTTTTATATCTCCTTTGCTGTCATAGTTTAATTTTAGCGATAAATTTCCTTCGGATAGATTTGCAAATACATCCCTTATTTCATTTAGGGCTTTTCTTATCTCCAATATAAAATTGGACAAAGAATCTGCTATTATCTTCATCTCTTTGCTAAAGCTGCCTTTTATGGGTTCAAGTTTCATATTTTGGGTGATATCTTCTATTTCTATCTCTAATTTATCCACAGCATTTTGAATGCTTTTTTGCAAGATGTAATTAAATATTATAAGAAATACCACTACACCCATTATGGCAAAGAATATATATTTTGTGATAGAGCCAAGATAACTCAATATTTCATGTTTTTTTTGAATAATCTTAGTTTCGTTGCTTTTAATGATAACATCAAAACGTTTCCTTAACGGTACCCATATATTTTGCTGGGCGCTCACGCTTTTTGATATATACATGGCTTGATTTTGAGTGTTTACATTATTTACCACATCGTTGGTAAAAGCCTCAAAACTATTTATATAAGAGGTTAGTTTTTGATCTTTTATAAAAGGTAAAATCTTCTGAAGGCCTTTATATGCATTTTCATACATCTTATGGGCTTTTTGATCTTGGGGGTTTAACATAATGGTGGTATAAGCGTTTTTTAGCGTTAGCATATAAACAAGGGCCTGATAAAGTTTTTTCTCATCATCTGTGGTTTTTACATAAGTGCTAAAGTTGTTTACAATGCTTTGATTAAATAGATAAATAAGCCCTTGGGCTACAAAAGCACCTATAATCATAGATATTTGAATTATCCAAAGCTTGGTTTTTATACTCACTGAGAAGCTACCTCCTCTTGGTTTATGTTGTTTTGTATAGAATCCACTAAGCCTTTTGCGCCTATGGATGATGCTATGTTAAGGGCTTTTTCATAATAAGAGTTTGCCTTTATTTTGTCGTTTTTGTTATCATAATACCATCCCATGTATTGATATCCTACCGCTAACCAATATTTACTTGATTTTACTAAGCTTAAACCTTTTTCTAAATAGATTTTCGCATCTGAAAAATCTAAGGCCTTTAGATATAAAACACCCATGTTTAGATATGTGGCTCCTTCATGTACATAATTTCCTTGCTGATCAAAAGCGTAAGATGCTTTGGCATAATAGCTCAGGGCTTTTTTATAATCATTCATATTTGCATAACAAAGAGCGATATTGTTTAATATAGTAGGGTCATGTTGGTTTTCTTTTAGGGCTTTTTTATAGTAGGTTAGGGCTTGGTCATAATATCCTTCGGAGTAAAAAATATGAGCTATATTTGATAAGTTGTCTATCTTACCTTTGGTATCTCCAATGTCTTTTGCGATCTTATAAGCCTTTATGTAATAGTCAAGAGCTTTGGACTTATCCCCTATCATATCATAGCTAACACCTATGTAGTTATAAAGGGCTTCTTTTTGATATCTTGTATTGGCGCTTTTAACAGCATCAAGAAGATAATCAAGAGCATTTTTAGGCTCTCCTAAGGAGAGGTAAGACATGGCCCCGCACATGTTATAGTTAAAATCATATTTATCCCATTTCAATCCAGAGTTAGCTATTTTTATAGCTTTTTGATAATCTTTTGACTTGAAGGCGTTTATGCAATCTTCGGCACCCCCATAAGATATCCCAAAGGCCAAAACAATCCCTAATAATATAAACTTCTTCATTTAAATATTTTAGCAAATATTTGATAAAGTTATGATGATAACCATTATAAAAGCCATAAAATATTTTAAAAGATGCTATTATGATTTGTGCCCCTAAATCATATCCTTGCCTTTTTTTAAAAAAGAGATATTATTTTTTGAAGGAGGTTTTTAATATGTTTGAAGCTTATATTAGTGGAATGGGTATAGATCCTATTTCCCAGATGCCAATAGTGTTTTTGAAAGCAAAAGACGATGAGAACTTAGTTTTACCTATATGGATTGGTGTATTTGAGGCAAATAGTATTGTTAGTAGTATGCAAGGTTTGATTTCTCCAAGACCCATGACCTATGATCTTATGAAAAATCTTATAGACGCTCTAAAATATACTCTGAAAATGGTAACCATATCTTCTATACAAGATAAAACCTATATAGCAAGCGTATATCTTCAAAGTGCTGACAAATTAGAAGAGATCATAATAGATTCAAGACCCAGCGATGCT
>DDOS01000016.1:20081-20889 GCA_002341805.1 Aquificaceae bacterium UBA2488
ACCAGAGGATTTTGAGAAAAATACCTAATGAATGATATATATCTATTAGATGGCTCTTCGTTTTTATATAGAAGCTATTATGCATTGCCTTCTTTAAAAACAAAAGATGGTGTGGAAACAGGAGCTTTTTACGGGTTTTTAAAGGCTATATTTTCTTTATTAAAAGCTAAAAAACCAAGATATTTTTCCACCGTATTTGACCTACCTGCCCCCACCATAAGAGATAAAATGTATGACCAGTACAAGGCAAACCGAAAAGAAACCCCCAGCGAGCTTGTATCTCAGATTCCTCTTATAAAAGAGGCAATAAAACTACTTGGTATAAGGCTTTTAGAAATACCTGGCTTGGAAGCAGATGATATTATAGCCTACATAGCTTATAAATCTAAGGAATGGAATGCGAAAGTTTATATCTATACTCCAGATAAAGACCTAATGCAACTTGTGGAGGATGAGCGTGTTATAGTGGTAAATCCTATTACCAACAAAGTATTTGATGAAAGGGCTGTAATTGAGAAGTTTGGGCTACCTCCAAATAAATTAGCAGACTATTTATCTTTAATAGGGGATGCGGTGGACAATATAAAAGGCATAAAAGGGGTAGGTCCTAAAAAAGCTATCTGGCTTTTAGAAAAATATAACTCTGTGGAAAATATATTAAACCACTGGGATGAAATAACATCGGTATTTAAAGAAGCTTCTAAAGAAGACCTTGAATTAGCTCATAAACTTATAAAGCTTGATATACAAAAGATAAAACCTCATATGCCCTTTGATATAGAATTTAGAGATTTAGAGATAAGTTATA
>DDOS01000016.1:20899-30482 GCA_002341805.1 Aquificaceae bacterium UBA2488
AATCTATAATAAAAGATATAGAAAATATATTTCAAGATACCAATACAAAAAAGCAAAGGGTCTTGTTTTGATGTATGAGATAATATCAAAAGATGATAGTCTATCTATACTAAAAGCTAAAAAATATTTATTTTATAATAAACCTATATGCGCTCCCACAGATACCATATATGGGGTTTTGGCTTTGGATAACCCCGAATCCATAGAATACCTTCATAAGATAAGAAGACCTTCTAAAAAGCCCTTTTTAAGACTTTTGCCAGATTTATCTTATTTGGAGTTTTATGGCTTTTATGTAGATAATAAAATACAAACATTAGCTAACATAGAAGGTTTGAGCATAGTATTAAAAGATGAGGAGAAAAATCTTGGTTTTAGGATACCTACGAAGGGTTTTATAAAAGAGCTTCTTGATGCTGTTAAAAGCCCAATATTAGCTCCCTCTTGTAACAAAGAAGGAGAATTGCCTGCAACCTCCATAGACATGGCCGTTGGCTACTTTAAAGATGAGATACCCCTTTATATAGATGCTGGTATCATAGAAAGTCCACCTTCTACTATACTACAGATTCACAAAGATAAAATATCAATCCTAAGAGAAGGAACAAATATAGAATTGATAAAAGAACTCATCAGAAGTTTAGCCTAACAAGTGAGTTATAATAAAAATATGTATAGAGTGGGAATAGTAGGATATGGCACGGTGGGTTCTGGAGTAGCAGAGCTTCTTATCAAAAATAAGGATGTTATAAAGGAAAAAACTGGTATAGACATAAGCTTAAATGCGGTTTTAGACAAAGACTGGACTAGGGAAAGGCCTTTTAATATAGATGATAATCTAAGAGCAAACTCCTTTGAAGATCTTCTTGATAAATCTGATATTGTGGTGGAGTTAATAGGTGGAGTTAATATAGCAAAAGATATCATAGAAAAAGCCATGGAAAATAAAAAGCATGTGGTAAGTGCCAACAAGCATCTTTTGGCTTTACATGGCAAAGAACTCATCGAAAAAGCTTATAAATATGGTGTAGGCTTTGAGTTTGAGGCTTCCGTTGGAGGTGGTATTCCTATTATAAAAGCTCTAAAAGAGGGTCTTGTAGCGAATAGAATAAACTACATACATGGTATCTTAAATGGTACTACAAATTATATACTCACTCGTATGCTTGATGATGGAATGGATTTTGATATAGCTTTAAAAGAAGCCCAATCTCTTGGTTATGCGGAACAAGACCCAACTTTTGATATAGAGGGTATAGACGCTGCTCATAAAATTACCATACTTGCTTCCATAGCTTATGGAGGCCATATAAACTTTAAGGATGTGTATATAGAAGGAATATCAAATATAAATCTCTTGGATGTAGAGCTTGGAAGAGAGCTTGGATACACCATAAAACTTTTGGCGGTAGCAAAGTCCACAAATAATGAGCTTGAGGTAAGGGTGCACCCAGCTTTTATAAAAAGCCAAGAGCAGATGTCAAAGGTTTCAGGGGTTTACAATGCTATTCTGATAGATGGAGATTTTGTGGGTAAAACACTTTTATACGGAAAAGGGGCAGGTTCAAAACCAACCGCCTCAGCGGTGGTCTCAGATATCGTTGATATAGCGAAGCATTCGGGAAGGAGTTTCTTAGCTTTCAATAAAAGCTTAAAAATAAATAAAAACTTCTATACAAGGTATTATATAAGATTTGAAGTGGAAGATAAAATTGGGGTTTTGGCTTCTATCACAAATGTATTTGCAAAATATGGTATAAGCATAGCCTCAGTGCTTCAAAAAGAGATGGTATGCAAAGTAGCCAAAAAAGAAAATAGCCTTATAGTGCCGCTTGTTATTCTCACCCACAAAGCTTATGAGCTTGATGTATCAAAAGCCATAGAAGAAATAAAGAATCTTTCGGTGGTAAAAGAAAAACCAGTACTCATAAGACTTGAAGAAGAATGATATTAAATTTGATAAAACTTAGATTTTTTTGTATAATATTATTATGCTAACAAATATATGTAAGAGGATTAGAAATTGAGATCCATTGTAGGGTTAGACATTGGTACAAGCAAGATAGTGGCTTTAGTGGCGGAAGTGGATAACTATGGAGATATTCATATAGTAGGTATAGGGGAGTCAAAATCTCAGGGGATAGATAAAGGCTCTGTTACTAAATTAGATTTAGCATCAAAATCTATCCAAAAAGCCTTGAGAGAGGCCGAGGAGATGTCTGGCCATAGGATAGACAATGTAGTGATATCTGTATCTGGAGTACATATTAAAAGCCAAAATGAGAAAGACACTATGAATATATCTCCTCAGCCTTCAGATGTGGAAGAAGCCGTAGTAGACAGGCTTTTAGAAAGAGCAGTGGCAAAAGCTAAGGAAGAGTCTTACGAGATTCTTCATATAATACCAAGAAACTTCATATTAGATGATCAAGAAGGTATATTAGACCCTATAGGACTTGCGGGTTCAAGACTTGAATGTGAAGTACATATCATAAAAGCGGGTATATCCCTTTTAAGAAATGTGGAAAGAACTGTGGGCGTCGNNATACAAGCTTATGGGCAAGGTATTTGCTGGTCTTGCATCAGCAGAGTCAGCCCTCACAGAAGAAGAAAGGGCAGAGGGTGTACTCCTTATAGATATAGGCCATTCTATCACAAATTTTGTTTTGTACTACAACTCTCAGCCAGCGGTTTCTGGTACCGTGCCTATTGGAGGGCATCATATCACAAGGGATATATCTCACTTTATGAAAATATCCGTGGAAGAGGCTGAGAGAATAAAGTTAGAAAGTGGTATAGCTTTTGTGGATTTGGTGGATGAAATAGAGAAAATAAAGATAAAACCAAGAGGTGAAGAAAAAGAGACCATGATACCAAAAAGACAGTTGGCTGAAGTGATTCAAATAAGGCTTGAAGAGATTATGGATAAGATAGCGGAGAAGATAAATACCTCTAATTTCAGACTCGAAAATATAAATGCTGGAGTGGTAATAAGTGGAGGTGGTGCTAAGCTATTTGGTATAAAAGATTTTGTAGAACATTATTTTGATATGGCCACAAGAATTGGATATCCTCTTAATATCACAGGTCTAAAAGAAAAATTAGAAGACCCTGCCTATACTTGCGTTTGTGGTATCATAAAAATAGCCCAAAACAATAAAAATCTAAATTATAATCCCGCTCCCTCTCAAAGACCAGCCCCTATAAGATCATCAGACATTAGGCTAAGAAAAGGTGGATTTTTACAGAAAATCAAAGATTTTTTTAAGGATCTGTTATGAAAAGCCTTAAAAAGAACATAGTATATATACTTGCTTTGGGACTTCTAATAATAGCTGCTTATTACGGCTTTTACGATAATGATCAAGCAAAAGCTGTCACCTATAAAAACTCGAACCCAATGCCATATTTTAGCATCAACTTGGTTTATGAAAATAGCAAACCTATAAGCGAGCAAATAAACATAAACGATTTTAAAGGACATTATACCCTTGTAAACTTTTTTGCTTCTTGGTGCCCACCTTGCAAAGCGGAGCTTCCTTATTTTCAACAAGTTTATAACATGTATGCTCCATATGGATTTAGGATATTAGCCATTAGTATGGATGATAATGAGTCGGATCTTATGGATTTTCTGAAAAACAAAAACTATACTTTTGATATAGCGATTCATAGTTCAGGGCTTGGTTCTAAGTTTAACATAACAGGACTTCCCACCTCGTACTTGTTGGATCCAAAGGGAAATATTATAAAAGTAGTATATGGAGAGTATCTTACGTTAGGCCAAGATCTTAAAAACATATATCAAGGTTTTAATGAGCCTCGTTAGAAAAATAGCTATTTACATAGGCTTATTATCGTTGATATCTTATGTATCTGTGCTTGTGGGAAACAGAATAATCACCAAAAAAGAGATTCAAACAAGGATTATAAAAGAATATTATGACACCTACAAGATATATAAGGCTACTATGGACGAGCACAAACAGATGTTAAAAAGTGGTGTTTACAGTCCAGATATCACATTAAAAGTAAATCAAAGTCTTTGTTCTAAAGATTCTTCAGATTTTATAGTGGATAGATACTTAAGTGTAGGTGTGTATAAGAATATAAATAGCAGTTGTGAATATATTGGGATATATGTTTACAAGCCTCTAAATTATCTATCTAAGTTAGAAGATGTAAGCTGGGTGGTAGTTTTAAACATGCATGTGCTTAGAAAGTTGTATAAGGATAGGAGTTTTTGGGATAATTATGTGGGAGGTAAGGTTATTACCAAAAGCTATTCTATAGATGCTTATAGTGATAAAGATGCTTTAAGCATTTTTTTATATTCTAAGATCAACAAGATAATATCTTATAAAGTGGAAAACATTGGGAGCTATTATTATCTTATTATGGAAATACCAATAGTAAACATGTCTGGTATAGAACTTGGCAATATTTTTATTATAAAAAACATCTCTTGGATATATAAACAAGAGNNTAGAGAGTTTATGGTGCTTACGCTATACGGAATTGGCTTCACATCCATTCTGTTATTGATGATGATAATTATTATATCACATATCATAAAGGATATAAAGAACTTGCTGATGGTGGCCACAAAGCTAAAAGACAAAGATTTTACACATTTAGAAGAGGTGGATCAAGATCCCATTTTACAAAAAGACACATCAAAATTAAATGAAATATCTAGGTTAAAACAAATAACTTACGCTATGGCTATTGAGATAAGAAAACTTGTGGGAGAGCTTGAAAAAGATAAAGAGAAGTTTAAAGATATGGCCTATAAAGATCCGCTCACTGGTATATATAACAGAAGGTTTTTCTTTGAAGAGATAAAAGATATCATAGAACAATCTAAAAGATCAGGTGTGCCTCTTTGTGTAGCTATATACGATATTGATAATTTTAAAAAAGTAAATGATACCTACGGACACGATATGGGAGATGTGGTGATAAAGGATTTTGCAAAGATAATACAAAATACCATAAGAAAGTCTGATATCCCAGCAAGATTTGGTGGTGAAGAGTTTGTAGTGTTATTTTATAATACAAATATAGAAAATGCTTATAAAGTAGCAGATAAAATAAGGACAAATTTTGAGGCTTCTGTCCATGAGTTGAACGGAGTTTCTATGAAATATACTTGTAGTGGTGGCCTATATCAGATTACTCAAGAGGACACTGTGGATAGTGCCATCAAGAAAGCCGATGAAGCTCTTTATATAGCAAAACGCACCACTAAGAATAGAGTGGTAATATATCAAGAGGACATGGAAAATGAAAAACATTCTTAACATAGGACTTGCTCAAATAAACACCATCGTAGGAGATTTTGAATACAATTTTAATAAGATAAAAGATTTTATATTAAAATCCCAAAAACCCCATATAATAGCTTTTCCAGAGCTTTCTATCTGTGGTTATATGCCCCTTGATATGGTGTATAGCTCAAGATTTTTAAGACAAAATGAAATATACTTTGAAAAGCTGTTAGATTTTTCTAAAAGCCTTGAAACCGTGATAGTGGTTGGTTTTGTAAGAGAAGATGGTTCTATTTATAACTCCCTTGGGATTATATTTAAAGGTGACGTATTGGGCTTTTATGATAAAAAGTTCCTGCCTAACTACAATGTATTTGATGAAAAAAGATATTTTAAACAAGGCACCAAGGATTTAACTATAGATATAAACAATATAAGAATTGGTTTTTCCATATGTGAGGATATTTGGTATCCAGATGGTACTGAAAGGATAGATGCGCTATCAGGAGCTCAAGTGATTGTAAATATAAACGCTTCTCCATATACGCTAAAAAAACAAAATCTAAAGGAGACTTTTTTAAGAGCTAGGGCTATAGATAATCTTTGTTTTGTGGCATATGTGAATTTAATGGGGGCAAACGATGAGCTTGTGTTTAACGGAGAGTCTTTGGTGATAAATCCGAAAGGGGATATTATAGCAAAAGCTAAAGCCTTTAAAGAGGGTCTTTTAGAGACAGCTCTTGATATAAACGAAGTTCATATAAAAAGAAGAACCGATAAAAGATGGGATGAACTATCACATATAAAACCTTCAAACATAAGTATATGTTTAGAAAAGCCTTACACTTTGGCTTCTTGCATAGAACCATCCTTAGACAAAGAGCAAGAGCTAATAGAGGCAATAATTCTTTCTATAAGAGATTATTTTGAAAAGCAAAACTTTAAAAGAGCTGTTTTGGGGCTTTCTGGAGGAATAGACTCTGCTTTGGTGTTATATCTAAGCATTTTAGCCCTTGGTGAAGAGAATGTAAAAGCTATATATATGCCTACAAAATTTAACAAAGATGAATCTTATATGGATGCCAAAAGATTGTGTGATAATCTTGGTATTAAGTTAGAAGTGATATCTATAGAATCTCTTAGAAATAACTATTATAATGTGTTAAACTACGATACTTTTGATATAGCGGATGAAAACCTACAAGCCCGTATTAGAGCAAATATACTATTTTATATATCAAACAAAGAAAATAGGATAGTGTTATCCACCTCTAACAAATCAGAATCTGCAGTGGGTTATACCACTATATACGGTGATATGTCAGGAGGGTTTGCTCCCATAAAGGATTTATATAAAACAGAAATCTTTGAGATAGCAAGATATATAAACAAAGACAGAGAGATTATACCAAATCATATCATTGAAAAACCACCCAGTGCAGAACTAAGAGAAAATCAAAAGGATGAAGATTCACTACCACCTTATGAAATTCTTGACAAAATTTTATGGCTTTTAATAGAAGAATCAAAAGATGTTGAAGATATAGGCTTTGATAAAGATATAGTTAAAAAAGTTTATAATATGCTTCTAAAAGCCGAATACAAAAGGCGTCAAGCACCTATTGGTCCAAAGTTGCATGAGAGGGCTTTTGGTATTGGTTGGCGATATCCTGTTGTAAGAAGATAATCAAAGCATGCTCTCTAAAAATCTAACATGGTGTTCGCTTTTCTTAAACTCTGTGGTATCTAAAATTTTCTTATGTAAATCTATGTTTGATTTTAAGGAAGCACCTTCTATCTTAGCCTCTTCTAAGGCTCTTTGCATACGTTTTATAGCTTCTTCTTTGGTATCTGCGTAGGCTATTATCTTAGCAAGCAGTGAATCGTAATACTGGGGTACTGTGTATCCTTGATATAGATGTGTGTCCACTCTTATGCCAAATCCACCAGGAAGTCTTAGTTTTTCAACAGCTCCCACCGATGGCATAAAACTAACAGGGTCTTCTGCGTTTATACGGCATTCTATAGCGTAGCCTTTTGGTTTTTTGCTATCTATGTTTAAGGATTCTCCATCAGCTATAAGAAGTTGATGTTTTACTATATCAATGCCAGTGGTCATCTCGGTAACAGGATGCTCCACTTGGATGCGGGCATTTATCTCTATAAAATAGGAATCTCCGTCCACATATAAAAATTCAACAGTTCCTGCTCCTACATAGTTTATCTCTTTGGCAAAAGCTATGGCGTATTGATATAGTTTTTCTCTTTCTTTATCATTTATAGAATTAGAAGGAGCCTCTTCTATGAGTTTTTGATGTCTTCTTTGGATAGAGCATTCTCTTTCTCCAAGGGTTATAATGTTTTTACCATCAGATAAAATTTGGACTTCTATATGTTTTGGATTTGTGAGAAACTTTTCTATATATACTCTATCATCCCCAAAAGCGGATTTTGCCTCGCTCATGGCTGTTTGAATGGTTTCAGAAAGCTCTCTATCGTCTCTTACTATCCTTATGCCTCTTCCGCCACCTCCAGCGGCTGCTTTTAATACAGTAGGATATCCTATCTCATTTGCTATCTCTTTAGCATCCATTAGCGCCACTGCTCCATCGCTTCCTGGCACCATAGGAACATTTGCTTGTTTTGCCATCTCTTTTGCTTTTAATTTATCTCCAGAGAGTTCTATCACTTCAGGAGGTGGTCCTACAAACTTTATACCACTGGCATGGACTATCTTAGCAAATGTGGGATTTTCAGATAAAAAACCATAACCTGGGTGTATGGCATCAGCTTTGGTGACTTCGGCAGCTGCCATTATGTTTGGTATGCTTAGATAACTGTCTAAGGATTTTGGGGGACCTATACATATGGCTTCGTCCGCAAGTTCCACATGTAGAGAGTTTTTGTCTGCGGTGGAATAAACTGCTACCGTTTTTATACCCATCTCTTTTGCAGTTCTCATAATACGAACTGCTATCTCTCCTCTGTTGGCTATAAGTAGTTTTTTTATCATAAAATCTCTATAAGCTTATGCTTTGACGTGTTCCCAGCTTTTATTAAAATCCTACTTTTAGGAATATCTAAAAACTTCGAAAGTATTTCTATCAATCTTTCATTGGCTTTGTTATCCACAGGGGGAGCCTTGACGCTAACCATCAGGGTTCCATCTTCAAGTTTTTTCACCGCATCTTCTTTGGCACTTGGTTTTACTTTTAATTTTAGAATCATCAAACTTTTTTATACTCTTGGGGCAATTTCCTTGGTGCTACGCCTGTGTATTCGGTTTCTTCCTCTTCGTTTAGGCGTTTACTAAAAGGTTTTTCTTTGGTAAGTTCTTCATACACATGAGCCACTAATCCTGGTACTCTTCCTATGATGAAAAATCCTTTGCCAAGCCTCCAATCAAAGCCCATTTCAGATACGATGGCAGCTATAGCCCCATCTACATTTAGCACGAGTTTTTTACCTTTTTGATTATATATCTCTTGCTCTATAGCTTCTGCAAAGGCACAATATTTATCATAAAAGCCCAAAGACTTAGCTACATCAAGAAGTCTTTTGGTGCGAGGATCAAAATCTTTATAGTATTTGTGTCCAAAACCAGCTATGGGCTTTTTGGCGTCAAAATAAGATTTTATCAAAGATGATACATCTTTATCTATATTCTCTTGGAAAAATTTCATAGCATCTTCCAAAGCACCGCCATGAGCAGAACCAAAGGTAGCTACTCCAGCAGCTACACCCACATTTAGGGTATTACCACCAGAAGCCACTGCTCTTGCAGCTATTACAGAAGGTGGAGCAATACCATGGTCTATAACAGAAACAAGCATAGCATCCATCATCTTAGCTTCTTTTTCAGATGGAAGCTTACCTTTTAATATCAAATAAATAGCTTGAGCAAAACTTAAATTTCCTACTAAATCCAAAAGTCTATAACCTCTTATATAGGTTTCTTCGCCTTGATGAAGGGTTATACTGGTGCGCCATTTTTTCTCCATATTANNAAAATGAACATCGCAAGTTTGTTCATACTCAATGAGCTCTTTTATGTGAGCGCTTTCACCACAAAGTGGGCAAGATTTATCTTTCCTTAGATTTACCTTTCTAAAGTCCATGGAAATAGCATCCATGATAAGGAGTTTGCCTATGAGGGGTTCACCACAACCTATGATGAGTTTTAGGGCTTCTGTGGCTTGTATGGCACCCATTATACCACCTATAGAACCAAGTATCCCTGCCTCTTGACAAGTGGGCACAAGACCTGGAGGAGGCGGTTCTGGAAATAAACATCTATAACAAGGAGAATGCTC
>DDOS01000016.1:30513-34814 GCA_002341805.1 Aquificaceae bacterium UBA2488
ATCGTTTATTAAAAACCTTGTGGGAAAGTTATCAGTGCCATCCAATATGATATCATAGTCTTTTATAATATCCATTATATTGCTTTTGTTTATCATGGTGTTGTAGGTGATAACGTTTACATCTTTGTTTNNTAGCAGCAGATTCTACCTTTGGCATACCTACTCTATCTTCAGTATGAATGATTTGTCTTTGTAAGTTAGAATAATCCACATTATCAAAATCCACTATACCGAGCGTTCCTATACCTGCTGCTGCGAGATAGTATATGGCAGGAGAACCAAGGCCACCTGCTCCTATAACAAGGACTTTGGCTTGCTGGATCTTTTTCTGACCAGCACCACCTACTTCTGGGAGTATTATATGCCTTGCGTATCTTTTGATTTGCTCTTCGCTAAAATCAAACATTACAACTTGCCTCTTTTGATGGTTACAAGAATTTTATTACCATCTTTTCTTATGTCTGTTACATATAGATCTGCGGATTCTGGTACTATGACCAATACTACCGTATCTTTACCGTTTTGCACTATTAGCTTGCCGTAAGCTTTTCCATTAAAATATATAGGCTTCACGGTCTTTGCTATACGGTGTTTTATCTTTTTGTCAAAAAATACATCTATTATGCCTATTCTTCTACCATCTATAAATCTCGTGCGATAGTCGTATCTTTTCACATTACCATAAGCTTTGGGAAATTCCAGCGTTGCCACTTGCTCATAAGGATTTGCATTCATATTGGTACTTTTGCTTATAGGTTTTGGAACAGATATCTTTTTTGGAGCTTCTTTTTTAACTTCTTTCTTAGGAGGTTTTGGAGTTTCGGTTTGTTGTCCTTGTATATAAGCGCTTATGGCGATAGGCTCTGATTTTGTATAAATAAGGTTTACCTTTGCAACACCATTCACAAAATCCACGGGGGGTATCACGCTGGGTATAAGTTTTCCAGTACCACTTGCTTTTAAATAAACATCTTTACCCACTATGTTGTAGTTTCTTATTATGTTGCCGTCTTCATCGNNCATCGTAGGCAGTTATGTAAACGTTAAAGGGCTCACCTGCAGCTATAGAATGTTCTGGTATATCCACTTTAAATCTTGATGGTTTTGGTGGATATAAATCCACATAATAATCTTGGCTAGCCACCTTTGGATTTGAAATCTCATAGGTACTTATGGATACTTTTGAAGGGGTATCGTATCTTAATATAAGACTTGCTACGCCATTTTTAAACTTATAAGGATGTATGGTATAAGGTAATATACCTATAGGAGTTTTTAGATTTAAAACCACATCAGAACCGCTGGAGCTATAATTTTTTACAATATTGCCATATTTATCTAAGGCTATTACCTTTACCACAAAATCCCTACCTGCTTCGAAAGAAGAAGGTGCTTCTATAGAAAACTTAGCCACTGGCCCACTTATCACATTTATGGTGACCATTGGTAACATACTTCCATTGGCCTCGTTTTTTATCACAACAGGATAATTGTCTGATAGTATAGACAATGTTGCAGTACCTGCTTTTTTGTCTTCTATGGTTATACTAAAAGAACCATCTTGAAAATCTGAAGTTGAAAAAAGAGCTGGGTCCACGGAAAGCTCTCCGCTGATGCTAACTAAAAACTTCTTATTGTAATAGGAAAAATCTTTTATGAAGTTTCCATAAGCATCCNNTGCGATTATAAATGTGGGTATATAAGCCTCGAAATAGGAAAAATTACCAGGCTTTACATACACTTCTTGGGCTTTTGATATGCCAATAGACATAACCGATAACAACATAACTACTACCGATAAATATCTAACAATCAGGTCTTTTGTTTTAACCATACATACCTCCTTATAATATTATACTAAATCCATCAAAAATAAGTATAGGTTTTTTGTGGTAAGTTTTAATAAACTCATTTGCTATGGTATCTTTTTTTGTTAAAAGCTTGTAAACGATATCTTTTTTGGTTTTTGATACAAAAAATATAATCTGGCATACATTTGCTATAGCCTCTTCAGATAAAGATATACGATTATGGTCCTTTGATTGGCTTATAAGAGTGTTTTTACATCTATGAGGTATTTTTTTATCTGGAAATATGGATGCAGAATGCCCATCTTCTCCAATACCAAATAAGGCTATATGTATTGGATGTTTTTCTATGGTATCTGAAAAGACTGCGCAATCTTTTAGTATATCCCCAGTTTTATATATGGGTTCTACTTTTAAAAATTTAGAAACATTAAAATAGTTGCTATCTTTATGGGTATTTTCCACATACCTTTCATCGGTTAGAAAAAACCTAAAATTTGGGAAATCGTATTTTGACATCAAAGAGTATAGATGCATAGGGGTAGAACCACCTGCTAAGGCTATATTTAGCTTTAGTTTTTTGGCTTTTAAGAAGAGATTAAGTAAAAAATAAGAAGATTCTTCTAAAGAGCTAAATTCATAAGCTCTTAAATTTTCTAAAAGATATACCATTGTCTTCCATCTTTTTTGATAAGCTCTTTGGCAGATTTTGGTCCAAAAGAACCTACTTCGTAAAGCTCTACATCCTTTTTCTTTTCCCAGGAGTCGAATATGGATTGATACAAACCCCACGCAAGTTCTACTTCATCCTCTCTTAAGAATAGTGTTTGGTTTGAGTTTATGATATCAAGTAATAGCGTTTCGTAAGCCTCTGAAGATTCTCTGGAGCCTTCCATACTCATGGACACTTCCAAAGGACAAGATAGAAAATCAGCGTTTGGGGCTCTAACATCAAGCCTTAGCTCTATATCTGTGGTGGGAGTTATCTTTATTACAATCTTATTTTCTTTGGGACAGCATCCAAGGATCTTTTCAAAAGAGCCTGGCATTCTTTTAAACGCTATTATTATTTGTGTGGTTTTTGATTTTAGCTTTTTGCCAGTTCTAAGATAAAAAGGTACTCCATACCATCTTAAATTGTCTATATATAGCTTTACAGCGGCAAAGGTCTCTGTTTTTGAGCTTTTATTAACACCTGGTTCTAAGGTATAACCTTCATATCTTCCAAGGGTTACATCTTCTAAGGATATCCTCATAGTTCTTAACACTTTCACTTTTTCATTTCTGATCTCTTCAGCATCCATACAGCATGGGGGTTCCATCGCCACAAAGGTGGCCATCTGAGTAAGGTGATTTTGTATCATATCTTTAAAAGCCCCAAACTTATCGTAATAGGCATATCTTCCTTCCACCCCGATATCTTCCAAAGCAGATATCTGCACATGGTCTATGAAGTTTTTGTTCCAAATTCCTTCAAATATGTAATTGGCGAATCTAAAGCTAAAGATGTTTTGCACAGACTCTTTACCAAGGAAGTGGTCTATCCTGTATATCTCTTTTTCTATAAAAAATGTGTGAAGTAGATTGTTTAATTTCTTAGCGGATTCTAAATCATAGCCAAAGGGCTTTTCCACCACAATCTTACGTTTGTTTGGCATATCAAGTAGTATGTGTCCTATGTTTTTGATAGCTATTTCAAACAAATTTGGTGGTATAGAAAGGTAAAATATGATTTCATGTTTTTCTAAACTTTTAATAAAATTAAAATCGGCAAGCTTTGTTACATCTACATTTATATAATCGCATATAGAAGCATACTGGTCTCCAAAATGCTCTCTTATTTTTGATAAAAATTCCTCTTTGTTTGCTTCTCTTGAGCAAGATATTATTTTATGAGGTTTTATCTTACCTTGTTTGTAGAGCTTTGACAGACTTGGATGTATCTTTTTCCAAGCTAAATCGCCGTTTCCACCAAACAAAACAAATACAAAATCACTCATTTTTCTTTAGCTTGTGTTGTCCAAATTCATATCTTAAGGCGGCTAAAAGTCTGTCTCTAAAAGACTCTTCTTCCCTTGATCTAAACCTCATAAAAAGAGATTCTGTGATGACAGGCAAAGCCACACCTGAGTTTATAGCCTCCAAGGAAGTCCATCTTCCTTCACCCGTATCTTCCACATAAGGTTTTATGTCTTTTAAATCTCCAAAATCATTGAGGGCTTTATAAGCAAGTTCCACAAGCCACGAAGCTATCACACTCCCCTTAGTCCATATCCTAAGGGCCTCTTTTAAATCCACATCTGGTTTTGATACTCTTATAAGATCCAGCCCCTCTGCAATACTTTCCATCATGCCATATTCTATACCGTTGTGCACCATCTTTACAAAATGTCCCATTCCAGCTCCTCCCACATAGCCAAATCCATTTTCGCCATATGCCAAATCCTTTAGTATCGGGCTTATAAAATCAAAATCTTCTTTATCACCTCCCGC
>DDOS01000059.1 GCA_002341805.1 Aquificaceae bacterium UBA2488
ATTAGAAGTAATCTCTTTGAAAAAAACCATATCTAAGATGAAAGGTGTTGCAAAAGTAGATGGGCAAATAGCAGCAGAGGCTATTTTATTGGCTGCCGCCAGAGAGCTTGAATCCATTAAAAAATGAGGGTTATATATACTTTTAACAAACCTTGGTATTATCACATGGCTTTGGATGGTGTTTTATTGTCCTTAAAAGCCAAAAACGAGATACCAAATACACTAAGATTTTTAAGTTTTGACCCAGAATGCCTTTTGATAGGCTATCACCAAGATCCTCATCAGGAGATCTACCTAGAAAAATGCCAAAACATAGATATAGGAAGAAGAAAAACGGGTGGAGGTACGATATATTTTAACAAAGAGCAAATAGGTTGGGAAATAGTGGCTTCTTTAAAAGATTTCTCCATAAAAGATTATGAAGAGCTTTCTAAATATATGTGTGAGACTGTGGCAAAAGCTATATCAAGCTTTGGTTTAAATGCCAAATATAGACCAAGAAACGACATAGAGATAAACGGTAAAAAGATATCTGGTACAGGCGGAGTGCTTCAAGATGGTGCTTTTCTATACCAAGGGACTATCTTAATAGATTTTGACTCAGATAAAATGGCATCTTTATTAAAAATACCCCAAGAAAAACTTATAGATAAAAATATATCCTCTGTTAAAGATAGAGTCACCTCTTTAAAACGTGAACTTGGATTTAGCCATACATTTGAAGATATCGCAAAGGGCATAGAAAGCGAGTTTTCAAAAGTGTTTGAACTTTATAAAGATAATCTATCCCAAAAAGAAGAAGATATGGTAGATAATATTGCCAAAAGCTTAAATACTAAGGAATGGGTATATGCTAACCATCAACCTGATAAAAATATAAAATCAAAAGTTTTTAGAACAAAAGCAGGAACCTTTAGGATATCTGTTAAAATAGACTCATCTAAAAAACTATTGGAGTATATCCTTATAAACGGAGATTTCTTTTCTACACCACCAACGCTTATAAACAACTTAGAATCTTATCTAAAATTCTCCTATTTTGATGAAATCCATAGAAAGGTGTCTGAGTTTTTTGAATCTTCAGAAGGAAGTATATCTTCCATGAGTCCAGATGAACTTTCTGACATTATATTAAAAGCTATAAATGAATAAACGTTATAACGAATATGCCCTTATACAAAAAGAAAGTGCAGAATATCTATATAATATTATAAAACACACAGGTTATAACAATGCCTTAGATGTAGGTGCAGGTACTGGATTTTTAAGCACATATCTTAAAAATTATACAGCTATAGATATAGATATATCCTTAAGAGATTACCATAAAAATTTTGTGGTGGGAGATATAGAAAGCTTACCTTTTAAAGACAAAAGTTTTGATTTAGTGGTTAGTAATTTTTCCATACATTTATGCAATATAAATTTAGCCATAAGAGAGCTTATGAGGGTGTCAAGTAAATACCTGGCTTGTTCTTTTCCTATAGAGGGCAGTTTAGAGGGGTGGATTTATCCTTTTGTTAAAAAAGACCAGGTTTTAGAGCTTTTAAAGGGAAGAATTGTATTTTTAGAAGAAAAAAGATATTCTATAAATTTAAAGGGTCTACAATTACTTAAGTTTATAAACATAACTGGTAAACCAAAAGTCAAAAAAAGTCATGAAAATATAAGCCCGTCTTTGGTAAAACAATCTTTAGCAAAGTTAGAAAATTCTTCTTTTAATGTGTTATCATTTTTATTGGAGGTATGATATGAAAAAAGTTTTGATGTTTTTTATGATGTTCATGCTTTTAATAAGCACATCCTGTGTAAAGAAAAGAGCTACAGAGCATGCAGCGATACCCCAAAACACAAACAGCACCTATAAACTAAATTTAAATGTGCCCCTCTTGGCTCAGATGCAGGATGAGCTTGTGCAAATCGTGAAAAAAGTATCTCCATCAGTGGTAACCATATTCTCCACCCAAGAGGCCAATGTACCACTTTTCCCGCAGATACCTGGTTTTGAACTACCACTTCCAATGCCTTCTGTGCCTCAAGTGACAAAGGCTCTTGGTTCTGGTATTATATTCGAATACAATCAAAAGGATAATACATATTTTATACTCACAGACAATCACGTCATAGCACACAGTAAAAGCATTTTAGTAAATTTTGGTAACAACATACAGCACAAAGCTACATTGGTGGGCGCAGACCCAAAAACAGACTTAGCTGTTGTAAAAGTAAGTGCTGAAGGCATCAAAAACCCAGCTGATAGGGTGGCGGTGCTTGGTAATTCAGATACATTAGAGCCCGGTCAAATAGTGCTTGCCATTGGCAACCCTTATGGGCTTGATAGGACTGTAACGATGGGAGTGATATCTGCTCTTCATAGAAGTATTGGTCTTACCCAATATGAGAACTATATACAAACAGATGCCGCCATAAATCCTGGTAACAGCGGCGGTCCTTTGGTAAATATTCAAGGACAAGTTATAGGTATTGATTCTGCCATGGTGGAAGGCGGTCAGGGACTTGGTTTTGCCATACCAATAAACTTAGCCAAATGGATATCAAGCCAGTTGATAAAAAATGGAAAAATAGAAAGAGGCTGGATAGGAGTAGAGATCCAACAGATAACCCCAAGCTTAGCCAAAGCATTAAAAGCTCAAAATGGCGCTGTTGTAGTTCAAGTATTTCCAAATGGCCCTGNNTAGGAGATGTCATAGTAGGAATAAATAATCAACCCATAAACAGAGTTAGACAATTACAGATTTTAGTGATGGAGACAACGCCAGGGACTACTCTCACTTTTCATATAATAAGGGCTGGTAAACCTATGGATTTAAATGTAACCATCGGTAAAATGCCATCAAATCCAAATCTATCCTACGCCAATCCTGGAGAGAATCAAACACAAGTCACCAAAGATTTTGGTTTATCCATTAGGAATCTATCTCCTCAAGAAGCTTCTACATATGGCTCTGGAGTTTATGTGGTAAATGTAGATCCAAGAAGTCCAATAGCAAGTTATCTACAACCAGGTGATATAATATTGATGGTTGGTAATCAACCCGTTAACTCCGTGTCAGATTTTGAGAATCTAATGGCAAAATATAAGAGTGATGGCAGTGTGTTGCTTTTGGTGGCAAGAGGCCCTCAAAGATTTTATGTGACAGTTCCATTAGGGTGATTTATGTATTCGGATAGCGACCAAGAGATTATAAACCAATATTTGAAAAGGGTTTCTAACGTAAAACTTTTAACTCCAGAAGAAGAAAAAGAGCTAGCTAAAAGAGCCAGAGCTGGAGATAAGGAAGCCATAAAAGCTTTAGTGGAAGCAAATTTAAGGTTTGTGGTTAGTGTAGCGAAACAATATGCAGGATATGGCATACCTTTTTCGGAGTTAATAGCTGCTGGCAATCTTGGGCTTTTAGAAGCAGCTTACAGATTTGATCCAGATAAAAATGTTNNTGGATAAGACAAGCCATCATGCAAACACTATCCCAGCAAACAGGAGCCGTTAGAATACCTGTAAAGCATTCTCATCTTATAAGTGCTGTAGGTATTGCTTATAACGAACTTCTAAAAGAGTTTGAGCGAGAACCCACCTACAAAGAGATAGCTGATTATATAAACCGCAAAAATATTATAAAAGAGTTCAAAAAAGATACCGGATTTGCCCCCACCGAAGAAGAGCTTGAAGAATCCATGAACAAAGAACACAAGTTTATCATCGGTGAAGAAGATGTCAAGAAGTGCCTGCAAATTTGCAAGACCCCGTTATCTTTGGATACGCCTGTGGGAGACAATCCAGATACACTTTTTGTGGATCTTCTAAGTATGTCAGATAACGATGAAGTAGAAGAAGGTGTTATAAAAGATGTATTAGAAAAAGAGCTTCGCGATATCATAAACAAACTTCCAGAAAAAGAGAGGAAAGTTTTAGAGCTAAGATATGGATTAAACGGCAACGAACCCCTTACTTTAAGAGAAATAGGAGATACTCTTGGTATATCGAGAGAAAGAGTGAGACAACTTGAAACAAGAGCCATCAAAAAACTAAGGAGTTTTGCCCTAAAAAGACACCTCAAAGACTTTTTAAGCTAATGGATGGATTTTACATAGGATACAAAGATAAAGGTATATCCTCCTCTAACTTTGTTCTAAATCTCTCTAAAAGCTTAAAAACAAAAGCAGGACACACTGGTACCCTTGATTTAGAAGCAGAGGGCATTATGATAATAGCTATGGGTCAAGCCACCAAGTATGCACAGTTTCTTAACGTACTACCAAAAACCTACGAAGCTGAAGGTATACTTGGTATTACCACAGACACAAAAGATACATCTGGGAATATATTATCCGAAGAAGATTCATCCCACATAACCTGCTCCGATATAGAAGAAGTTTTAGAGCTTTTCAAAGGAGAGATAACCCAAATACCCCCTATTTATTCTGCCAAGAAAATACGAGGTAAAAAAGCTTATAAATTAGCAAGGAAGGGTCAAAACGTAGAACTAAAACCCATAAAAGTAAATATTTACAGTATTGAGCTTTTAGAATGCCACATACCAAAATTTTACATAAAAACATTAGTATCTTCTGGCACTTATATAAGAACTCTCATAGAGGACATAGGCAACAGGTTAAAAGTAGGTGCCACCACTAGTCTAATAAAACGAACCGCCATAGGAAAATTTGACACATCTTATGTAGGTAAAATTATAAATATTCAAGACACTCTTTATTTTCTAAGGTATTTGATTTTGGAAGATAATCATGTTAAAAGCCTAAAACAAGGGAAGATATTACATCTAAACATAGAAGATGGTGTTTATAAGCTTTTATCTAATAAAGGAGAATTTTTTGGCATAGTAGTTTCAAAAGATGGCCTTACAAAGCCACTTAGAATGCAAATCTGATAGAAATTAAAATTATACCTCAATTTCCGATTTAAAATTTTTTATTTTATCGTATATAAAGTATATCCTGTTATACATATAAGCTTTGAAGGCGGGGTGTTTGATAGTAAAGAGCATTTAGAAAGTAGCATATTAGAGTTTAAAGTGGTAGAAGATACAAAAGAACAAAAAGCACTAAATCAGATAAAAGAAAAAAGATACTATGAAAAGTATATAGGTAAATATCAAGAGATATACCTTGTGGGTATAGAGTTTAGTAAAAAAGAGAGAAATGTAGTAAATTTTGAGTGGGAGAGAACGTAGACACTATCTCAAGAGTGTGAATCATTTTATATAAGGGAGTCCTTAGGTAAGAAGTTTATAGTATAATATTAATCATATAGTAAATTGGAAATTAAGGTTAAAATTATATAACCTTTAGAAAATCTTATTAAAAGATGTTAATATTATAGATTATAATTATATATTAATACTTTTAGGAGGTATCTTATGCTACACGGATTTTTCGCAATGTTTACAGGAAGCTATGCCATCAGTGCCTTTGTGGCATACTTACTATTTTTCACAGTGTTAAGGGAAAAACCAGTAATGCTCTATGGCCTAGCTAATCATGCACTATCTTCATTATTTAGCATTTTTGCTGTAATAGCTGGCTTTGAAGCTCAATCAATCTCTTATGTGAAAGTAAAAGCCCCTTGGATTATGATATTCCTACACAAAAGCATAGCCATATTTACAGTACTATTCATAATAGGAACATTCTTATACATGTGGACAAAACAAGAAGATACTACAAGGATAAAAGGTATAGCCATAGCTGTAGTTGGTTTATTTTTATCACTTTTAACAGTGGTATTGGGTCTTGATATTATATTTGATTTTGTTGCAAGATAAAAATTTTATTTTATATTAATTAAATGAGTGTATTAGAGCATATTAACAGCGTATTAGATTTGAGAGATCTATCAAAAGAAGAGATAGATGCTTTATCCAAAGAAGTTAGAGATTTTATAATAGATATCACTTCTAAAAACGGTGGGCACGTAGCCCCTGGATTAGGAGTGGTGGAGCTTACAATTTCACTTCTTAGAGTTTTTGATGTACCAAATGATGTTATAGTGTGGGATATAGGACATCAGGCTTATCCATGGAAGATACTTACCGACAGAAAAAAGTCATTTCACACGCTGCGAAAAAAAAATGGAATATCTGGGTTTTTAAGAAGAGAAGAAAGTGTATATGATGCTTTTGGAGCAGGACATAGTTCTACCTCTATATCAGCTGCCGAAGGGTTTAAAATAGCTAAGGATTTATTAAAAGATGATTCTTATGTGATAGCAGTTATAGGGGATGGAGCCATGACCGCTGGCATGGTTTATGAGGCTCTAAATAACATAGGACATCTACATCATGATAGGCTTATTATAGTATTGAACGATAACGAGATGTCTATATCCAAAAACATAGGTGCCATATCCACATATCTTAACAAGCTAATGACAGGCAAACATATACAAGAGACAAGAAATAAAGTAAAAAGTATATTAGATAAGCTTGGCTTTGTACCAAAGAGATTTGCTAAACTAACAGAAGAATTTGTAAAAGGCTTTGCTACCCCTGGCATTTTGTTTGAAGAGCTTGGTCTAAACTATGTAGGTATAATAGATGGTCATAATGAAGAAGCCTTAGAAGCCACTCTTAAAAACCTGAAACTTATAGAAGGGCCCAGTATAATGCATATTGCCACCAAAAAAGGTAAAGGCTATACACCTGCAGAAGAAAATCCAATTAAATGGCATGGAGTAGCCCCTTACAAGAAAGAATCTGGCGAAGCTTCAAAAATATCTGGTGGTAAATCTTGGACTCAGTGTTTTTCAGAAGCCATCACAAAACTTGCCAAAGAAGATGAGAAAATAGTAGCTATAACCCCAGCCATGAAAGAGGGTTCTGGGCTTGTGGAGTTTGCTAACTTATTTCCAGATAGGTTTTTTGACGTGGGTATAGCAGAGCAACATGCTGCTACGCTATCAGCTGGTATAACAGCAGGAGGTTTAAAACCTGTGCTTACCTATTACTCTACATTTATGCAAAGAGGATATGACCAAATAATCCATGACATAGCTCTTCAAAACTTAGGTGTTACTTTGGCAGTGGATAGAGCAGGGGTTGTGGGAGAAGATGGTCCTACCCATCATGGAGTTTTTGATATAGCCTTTTTAAGATGCATACCAAATATTATAATATCATCACCAAAAGATGACCAAGAGCTTCTTGACTTGTTATATACTGGAATAAACTCTTTAAAACCTTTTGTGGTAAGATATCCAAGGGGTGAAGCTGTTTTATCTAAAAGCCAGAAGCAACCAGCTCTTATAAAAATAGGTTCTTGGGAGATATTGAAAAAAGGCTCTGATATAGCCATCATCACCTATAGTTATCTCTTACAAGAAGCATTAAAAGCTTCTGAAGATGAAGAGCTGTTAAAATATGATATAAATCCATATGTTATCAATGCAAGATTTCTAAAACCCCTCGATAAAAACCTTCTTTTAAACATTGCTAGCGAAGTAAATACCATTGTAAGTGTAGAAGATGGTGTGTTGATGGGTGGATTTGGCTCATCTTTGTTAGAATTTTATCAAGAGAATGATATCAAAATGAACATATTAAGAATAGGACTACCTGATAAGTTTATAGAGCATGCTTCTCAAAAAGAACTAAGAGAGATGTATAATCTATCAAAAGACGGTATTGTAAATACCATACTTCATAAGCTCCATGTTGGAAAGATTTAAGATTCTATTTTTACTACTATAAAGGATATATTATCTGACACACTGTTAGAGTTTTGCACTATATAATCTTTTATCTCAGAAGGAGTTTTTAAATCTAAATCCATATTATAAAGAATCTCCTTATTTTCACATATACCGTCTGTAGTTAAAAAAAATATATCATTAGACTCAATACTGTCTTCATTTTTATAGAGCTCAAAAGTCCAGTTTATGCCAAGTGCTCTAACATATTTTTTGTTTGAGTTTATTTTGACTTGGTCTTTGGTAAGTTGTATTAGGCTTTTATTACGAAATAAAAATATCTTAGAATCTCCCACATGGTATATGTAAAACTTTTTTCCCTCTAAATCAAGTTTTAAAACACTTAAAGTGGTCCCACATATTAGATTGTCTGAGTGCTTACTTAATCTATTTATAATCTCTTTATTTATCTCTTTAAAAGCTAACTCGATATCATCAAAACAATCAAGTAGCTTCATAGCAAGCTTTGCTGCCAACTTGCCTGTATTTTTATCCCCCATACCATCCGCCACTGCAAAAACACTATCTTTTATAAACACTTCATCGCTCTGATGGAGCTTTTGGCCACTCATCTTGCACCAATCATAAGATATTTTCATTCAAAAACCTCATGGCTTTTAAGATATTCCCTCAACTCTACGGCATTCTTAAATCTATTTTGATGTTCACATTCTAAAAGCATCCTCAAAAAGTCCCTAAGTTTAGTAGGTATATTATAAGATATTTCATATAAACAAAATTTGTTTCTTTTTACCTTTGGAATATCTGATTCTATTTCAAAAGGGTCTTTTTTGGTGAGCATGTAATGAAGAAGTGCCCCCATGGAAAATATATCACTGGATTGATATATTTCATTTTTAAAANNAATCTCTGGAGCTATATATCCAATAGTCCCTTTTACAGATATCAATCCTTGACCTGATTTTGATTTTAAAAGCCCAAAATCTCCAAGTTTCCACAAAAGTCCTTTTAATATTTTCTTGCCAAACACATTGTCTGGTTTTATATCACTGTGTATATAGCCCATGTTGTGTAAATAAGCGAGTCCATTTACAATGTCTATAAATATCTTTTTTATCTCTTGGATGGATAAATCTTTCTTAGTCATATAATCTTTTAGATTTCCAGTATCCATAAGCTCATATATCACATAGAGCCTTTTCTCCTCTTTCTTATAAAGATAACTAATTAAAGATATTATGTTTGAATGTCTTAAAAGTATTAGAGATTGAACCTCTTTCCAAAGATATTCAATGGCATACTCATCCTTTGCTATTTTTAGAGCAAACTCTTTCCACTTGTATTTACCTTTTAGACCCTCTACCTTATAAACCTTTCCAAATTCACCCTCTCCAAGTATATCTATAATCTTATACATATCTAAAACTATATCACCTATATTTACCTCTTCCATAATTCTAATAATATACCTTTTTTAAATATAATCCACAGGCTTTTGCCATAAAAGAAGATATGTTTTTGGCTTTTAAAAAACTGTATATATCATCTATCGTTATAATCCCTTGAGCGTAGGCAAGCATAGTACCTATTATCTTTCTCACCATATATCTCAGAAATCTGTTGCCGGTAATAGATATATTTAATATATCATTATCTTTTTCAAAGAGTATATTTTCTACAAAACAGTGGGTATTGTCCTCATCAGAAGGCTTACAAAAGCCATAGAAGTTTTGATATCCAAGAAATAGATGTGATATCTCCATCATCTTGTTTATGTCGGTGGGTTTAAATACATGCATAACCCTGTCTTGATAAAAGGGTGAGTTTTTTTCTCCAAAATATATTTTATATATGTAAGTTTTTTTAAAAGCATCAAAACGAGCGTTAAAATCTAAAGATATTTCCTCTACATTTAAAACTTTTATATCCTTTGGTAAGGCACTGTTTAATGCTTTTCGCAAGAATATCACATCTTTATCTGTATCCATCTTAGTGTTAAACACAAATTCAATGGCATGTACACCTGCATCAGTCCTGGAACATCCTATGGCTCTTATGTTTTGTTTTATAGGCTTTTTCTTATTTATTATATAAAAGAGTTTTTGCTCTATCTCATTTTGAATGGTGGGTACATTTGGTTGATATTGCCATCCGCTATAGTTTGTGCCCACAAAGGATATACTAAACTTATAGTTTTTCACTCTGCCAAAGTGTTACCAAGGTATAGTTTTGTAATATACTCCATCACCATACGATTCGAATTAAAATATGTGCCTACCGTTGCCACCGCCATCTTCATAACATTCACATACTTTCCAAAACTATAATAGTATGTGGGTAATATAATATATTGAAGTCTGTTATAAAGATCGTATATATCATCTGTCTCCCATTCCGGCTCTGTAGAAACATCTTCCCAACTAGTTTTTTTACCTATAGACCATCCATTTATATTTTCCATACATCCTTCTATCCACCAGCCATCCAGCACCGAAAAGTTTGGTACTCCGTTTAGAGCAGCTTTCATACCACTTGTACCAGAGGCTTCCAAAGGTCTTTGGGGAGTATTGAGCCAGATATCCGCTCCACTTACAATAACCTTCGCCTTAGACATATCATAATTTTCTACAAAAGCAATTTTTACTTTATTGGTCTTTGAGCTTACATAGTCTTTAGCATCAAATATCTCTTTGATTATAGCTTTACCTACTCCGTCCATAGGATGTGCCTTACCTGAATATACTATCTGAATACCATCAAAGGGCTCAGCTATGTGTATAAGCCTATCTAAATCTTTCAATATCATCTTATTTCTTTTATACTGGGTCATACGTCTTGCTATACCTATAGTAAATATCTTATCTGAAAAAGATGCGTTGGTTTGAGAGTTTACAAGGTCTATAAGATCTTCTTTTGCTTTTTGATGAGCTTCCACAAAATCTTTATCTGATATATTCACCACAAGTCTTAAAAGAGATGGATCTTCTTCCCATCCTCTTATTTGATCTGTGTAAAGCTTCTTATGATGAGGAGATACCCATCTTATATGGTGAACACCGTTTGTAACATATTCTAACTTCTCTCCTTCAAAAATATTCTCTGAAATATATTTGTGTTTCCTTGAAACTGCAGCCACCACTCTTGAGGCTTTTAAAGATACCCATGAAAGATTAAATCTATCACTATGATCAATTATAGGACTCATATCAAGGCCATCTATATAATCCTTTAGAGCTTGCTTAACATCTTCTACAGGAAATTCGTCAAAAGCAGCTGCAACCGGTGTGTGAGTTACAAATACCACTCTGTTTTTTACTTTTTCTATATCTTTTAAATCTTTTAAAAGCCCAATAGTTAAAAATGCCGAATGACTCTCATTTATATGATAAACCATTATATTATAATTTAGAGCTTTTAGTATCTCATAACCCCCTATCCCAAATATAATCTCTTGAACCATTCTTTCTTTCCCTTGAGAAACATAGAGTCTATCGAATAGATTCCTTACCTCTGGTATATTTTCTTTTAAATAAGTATCTAAGAATATTACAGGTACTACATGTCCAGATATGCCCATCATATCGTACTTCCACGCAGTTAGATAAATATCTTTGTCTTCTATTCTTATTTTTATCTTAACATCCAAAGGTTTTAAATACTTTTTAGGATCCCAAGTTTGAGGAAAATCCGTTTGAATACCATGAGAAGTAAGATGTTGAGAGGTATAACCCTTTCTCCACAAAATACTCACACCCACTGAAGGTACTTTTAAGTCTGCAAGACTCTGCAACGTATCTCCCGCCAATACTCCCAACCCACCACTATATGTGGGGATATATGGTTCTGCTGCACACTCCATTACAAAATAAGCTATCATACTATTATTTTAACAGACTATTGAATTCATCGTACATAGCTTTTTTATTTTGCTCAATACCAACTCTCACTACACCCTTTGAACCAACGAATGTGGGTGTACCATCCACTCCAAGCTTTTGTAAAAATTCTATATTTTTATGGATTTTATCCAATCCGCTTTTACAAGGATGCTCTGGCACCTTGGCATCATACATAAACTCAAGCATACTATAACTTGCATTGTTATCACATAAAAGCTCTGCGGATTTCTTAACAGATCCAGGATGCAGAGAACCGCTTGGGGTTTGAACTGGGTATAGCACCACCTTCACAGCCACATCATTTTTCTTAGCCCATTTTCTAAGATTTGGTTCTGCCAAATGGCAAAAAGGACATTGAGGATCTGTTATAAAATAAACATATTTGTTTTTATCTTGTTTTAAAGCTTTTTCATTGAAAATAAAACTAACATGCTCTTGTAATCTATTCAACATATCCTTAGAAAGTTTTTGGTATTTATCTAAGTTTGGAGCCACAAGCATTTTTTTCTTTACATTCACCACTTGACCCTGTATTAGGTAGCTTCCATCATTGGATATAAAAAAATATTGAGCGTTTAAAGGTGATGTTTTAAACACCACTTCACAAAAACCCTTCAAATCCTTAGAAGGTGATATATTGACTACATTGATAGAAGGTGGCGCGTTGAACTCTTTTAAAACCTTACTTATATACACTTTTGACGGGCAAGCATAAGATGATATGCTTAAAAGCCCAAAAGATAGCATAGCCAATAGCTTCCTATTCATTTTTTACCTCCAAAATACATTTGCTTTATTATAGCACTTTTGAATGAATATATCATGAAAGAATATTATCTAAAACTTTGATTACATCCATAGGTTTTACAAAACCAAGACACTCATAGGTGTTTGTTTTACAGCTTTTAGGATTTATAGAACAAGGATGACAGTTAAGCTCTGGTTCCAGATAAGCTCCCATCAAAGGATAAAACCCATATAAAGATGATGTAGCACAGTATATAGATATAGCCTTTTTGTTAAAAGCATTTGCTATATGTATAGAAGAAGAATCATTGGCTATCACGAGTTTTGAAAGCGCTATTATATGTATAAACTCCACCAAGGTAGTCTTTCCTGATAGATTATAAACATTTTTTATATTATCAAAAGCTTGTAAAACTTTATCAGATAGAATCACCACAGGCATATCAATATGCTTTGATATTTCTAAAAAATAGTCTTGTTTCCAGGTTTTTAGAAAAAAATTAGACAAAGGAGATATCACAACAAAATCTTTTGGTAAATTAAACTTTTGTTTAACGCTATAGATTACACTATCATTTATAAACATTTTTGGCTTCTTGGGCGTTAGAGTTTTTCCCATTAAAAGCCCCAAAAGTTTGATATTTCTATAAATCTCATGAGTATTATACATCTCATAATGCACTAAATCTGTATAAAGATATTCAGCCTCAGATCTATCAAATCCGATGCGCTTTTTGATACCAGATAGATACAATAAAATAGCAGTCCTTAAAGACATATGAATAGACAACGCCACATCGTAATGTTTTATGGCTTTTAATATATTAAAAGAATCTTTTAAGGTTTTATCGTAAGTATATATATTAATATCATATCCATATAAAACATCTTTTATAAAAGGTCTTCCCACAAAACCTACATCTTGGGGCTCAAAGAAATCTAAAACATTTTGCAAAAGAGATGTGGCCAAAACCACATCCCCTAAATAAGCACTTTGCCAAATTAAAACTTTCAATTAAAAGCCGATGTTAGTAATATTCCAAGAATCGCCTTCTTTTGATACTGTAAAAGTAATATCTCTTTCCATACGCTCATTGTCTTTGGTTTCAAGGACTACTTTCACTTCAGAGTCTGATATTTTTGATACATTTTTAATCTTCCAGGATTTCACAAAGGACATCTGGCCTTCCAAACTGGCTCCAAGAGCTTCATACGGCTTCATCTCCACCAATGCAAGTGGTATTTGAAGCTTTGCTTCTAAGCTTTCTCTCAAACTTGGATCTAATTCTCTTATAGCTCTCATTGGGCGATGATCTTTTAGGCTTGAAACAAAGTCAGAAACCATATCTCTAGAAATACCCTGAGGTGAAGACCCACAAGCCTTAAACAAGAAAACTACTGCAGCAATAACGCCTAATCCTATGAGGATTTTTTTCTTGGACATATTTACCTCCTACATTTATTCATAAGATAATCATAAATTTTAGCACCAGCTTCTTTCCCTTCTTTAAGAGCCCTCACCACAGTATCACCCCCATTTACAACATCCCCAGAAGCAAATACACCTTCTACCGAACACATATAATTTTCATCCACTTCTAAGGTACCCCATCTGGTAGTTTTTAATCCCATATTTTCAAAAGCTATTGGATTTGGCTTTTGACCTATAGCTAACACCACTGCATCACATTCTATAATAATTTCAGAATCTGGTATTTCTACTGGTCTTGGTCTTCCAGATTCATCGAGTTCACCAAGCTCCATACGTACACATTTCAAACCTTTCACATATCCATCTTGATCACCCATTACCTCCTTAGGCTGGGTTAACCAATGTATATAAGCTCCTTCTTCCTTAATATGATCCCATTCTTCATCTCTAGCAGAAGAAGTTTCTCTAGTTCTCCTATAAACCACATGTGTTTCCATATCAAATCTTATAGCACTTATAGCACAGTCTACTGCGGTAAAACCACCTCCTATTATAGCTACTTTCTTTATCTTAGCCATTGGGCAACCAAGAGCTATATTCATTAGGAACTCAATGGCAGAATAAACATGTATTAAGTTATCCCCTTTTATACCAAGATTCCCTCTTCCTGCACCTATCCCTATAAATACCGCATCAAAATTATCTTTTAATTCTTCGAGCGTGATGGTTCTTCCTATCACTACACCTGTATGAAATACCACACCCATCTTCTTTAGTTTATTTATTTCATACTCTAAT
>DDOS01000001.1 GCA_002341805.1 Aquificaceae bacterium UBA2488
ACTCCATACGATCCATGTGGCTATGGCAAGTCCAATTAAAAACATACCAAGGGCAATAGGTGTGGTGATAAGAGTGGTCATTATATCACCAAAACCACTGGTTTTTATACCCACTATTATGTTGTCGTTACCTATTTTTTGGGTAGCACCATGAAATAGGTTTTGATCTATTGGGTGATTTATAAGGTTTGTGGATTTTATAACCCTGTTTGGAGTTTTTACAAGCACCACCATATCATCTCCGTAGGGAAGCACTATCTGGTTTGACCCAGATTTTATACTATACAAAGCCATGCTTATGTCCTTAGAAATATGCTCTTCTTTCTGATAATAATAATAATCAGAGGCTATATAAAAACTCCCCACCATAAAAAATATAGCACAAAACATGGCAAATAGCGATGTAAACAAATTCATATCATACTCCACCTATCGTGATATTTTCCACCAACACGGAGGCAGAACCCACATGCCCAAAGAATCTAAAGTCATTCCCAATTAATTTTATTTTTTTCAAAAGCTCCAAGAAGTTAGAAGCCACCGTAGCGGCTCTCACAGCATGTTCAGGTTTCCCGCTTTTATAATAAACCCCAGAAGCTCCAAGTGAAAAATTACCAGATATGGGATCTGCCATATGAAGACCCATAAGCTCAGTTATATAAAGACATTCTTCATAAGCTCCCAAAAGCTCTTCTACCGAATGACTGGAAGGTTTTAAATATAGATTGTGTATACCTGTGGTGGGCATAGATTTATAAGAGGCTCTTACACTGTTGGAAGTAGACTCTACATTTAATTTTTTAGCAGTATAAAGATTATGCAAAAAGCCTTTAAACACGCCGTTTTCCACCACTATGTTTTCTCTTGTAGGGTTTCCATCAGCATCGTAGTATGAACTACCCAAAGCTCTATTTAAAGTGCCATCATCTATTATATTTACCCGTGGATTGGCTATTTGTTCATTTAGCTTGTCTTTTAAAATGGTTTTATTCTTTATTAAAAAATCCCCTAAGAATATGGATGAAAAAGTCCTAAGCAAGGATACCATGCTATCTGATGAAAACACCACTGCTATACTTCTTGTTTCAAAGCTTTTGGGATCCAAAAGACTTATTGTATTATTAAAAATATCAGATACAAGCATATCAAGGTTCAGGTCTTCTAAAAACCTCGAAGCCACATAAGAACAGCCTGAAGATGTGTCTGTGTCTGAGCTTGCTATGGCACAACCCATAATAAAAAATCCGCTCATCGTCTCTTCAATGTTAACCCCATAAGAATTTTCCATAATATAGCGATATTTTGACTCTGTATAAGATAGATCTCTTATAAGTTTTATACGAGGGTCTTTGCCTTTTATACGCTTTTCTAAATCAAGAAGCGTATTTATCTTTTGGTTTTTATCCTTTGAAAGCCCAGTCTCATCGAAAAGCTCAATTTTTTTGGTTTGTATTTTCCCTTCTTTTAAAAGCTCAATATCATCGGTGGTCTCTTGAGCATTGGCAATATCCATAGCCATCTTAGTGGCATCCTGAATATGCTTTTTGGCTAAGTTTGTGGTATAAGAAAAACCCACTTTACGATCTTTCACAAGCCTTATGCCAAGACCCATCTCTTTGGAAGCTTCTATCCTATCCACCTTGAGATCTTCTATATCTATCTTTGTCTTAGCATTTTCACTTAAGTATAGCTCAAACTCAAATCCTTCCTTTAACACATTCTTTACAGCATTTTTTATATCTTCCATAATTTCTATTATAAACTAATCTTAAATATATATGTTGATAAAATTTATAAAAGCACATAGTTAACGATCGCTTAGACTCTAATAGTTAGTGGCCATTTGGATATCATCTTGGCGTTGGTGATATAGTAATGATTATCCAGTCAAAGTTTTCATCAAATATTCATAATTTATGGATTATATTATAACCATCAACCTTAAGGAGGTATGTAGCATGAAGAATTTAGTAAAAGGTATTTTGTCACTCGCGATCATCTCAGGTGTGGCCTTGGCCCAAGCACCTGCCAAAGAAACCAAATCTCAAGAAAAGTTTGAGCATGTAAAGGCCCGTATCTTACACATGATTGACAAAAAGATGGACTTCTTACAAAAGCACAAAGCCTGTGTAGAAAAAGCTCAAAACTGGAAAGAACTAAGAGGATGCAGACCAAAAAGAAGAATGTGGCATAAACACTGGCATCACAAGCCAATGATGCACAAAGAAGCTCCAGCTCAAGGCAAATGATAAAAACATTGGCAAGCCCACAAATGGGCTTGCCTTTTCATCAAAAAATCACTATATTATAGTATAATGCTTTATAGGAGGTTATATGATTAGAAAAATTGGTGTTGTTGGAACAATGTTGGGTTTATCAACTTTATTGTTTTCTTGTGCTCAAACGGGGCAATACACGCTATCACCTGCAGGTCAACAAGGAGCAGCAGTAGGTGGTATACTTGGCGCAACAGCTGGTACTATGCTTGATAGTTCAAACAGATGGCGCGGTGGCGTGCTTGGTGCTGCCATGGGTGCAATCCTTGGTGGTACCTTAGGGCAAGTGGCTAACAACGCAGCTCAGCAAGCAGCTCAAAACAATCAAACTGTTCAGTATACCAACGGCAATCAAACCATTCAAGCTGTACCTCAAGGCCAAACATCAAATGGATGTACTCAAGTCACCACAAAATACTATCAAAATGGCCAGCTTGTGAAAACCGAAACAAGAGAGGTATGTCCAGGCCAGTAGTTAACCTATATTGCTATACTTTTTTATTTTGGATATAACAGACTGGACATAGTTCCAGTTGTTGCTATTTATACCGTTGTAGGCTTTTATAGCAAGTGGCCAAGAGCCATATTTGGCAAAATTTTCCTTTAGGATCTCTGCTCCCATTAAAATGTTGGTCTTTATATCAAAAAGCTGATTTTTGTCTGTAATGCCATATTTTTTCATCAAATCTATATTGTGATCGTAATTAACTTGCATAAGGCCTCTATCAGTGGTACCGTCTTTATTGTGATTTACCGTATAAGGATTAAAAGAAGACTCTTGGTCTATGATGGCATATATAAGAGATTTTGGTATACCTACTTTTCTAGAAACTTCATACACTGCAGACTCCATCTGATTTTTAAGATCAGGAGGCATTGTGTCAAGAGTATACAGCTTTACATTTCCGGTATCATTTCCTATTAGGCTTTTAAGATTAAAAGGATTAGGATCTTCTTGAAGGTTAGTTTTATTATCAGATGATGGCGAATCACTGGGAGATAATACCGCATCAAAGAATGCAAACATCTGCTGCAATAATAAGTTATCTGACATAAAACCATCTTTGCTAAAGGGGATAAACTTGGGGTTTGTGTTGGTGTTTTCTTGAATCATATTTTCGAAAGACTCTGTGGTATTTTCTGGAATCTGCTTTATGGTTTTTTCGTTGGAAGTATTGTATAGGTCTGAAAAGCCCTCAATACGCATATTACTCTAAACGTTTTAATTCTTGGTAAAGCCTTTTCTTCTGACCTGGCTCTTCTTCTCCTTTTTTGTTCACTATTTTTAAAGCTTTTAAATAGAGTTTCTTAGCCTCTTTTTTATCCCCAAGAGCTAATTTTATATCCGCCAAGTGTTCTAATATCACAGAATCATCTTTGTTTAATTTGTAAGCTTCTTCAGAGTATGTTAAAGCTTTTTTGTAATCTTTTAAAAGATAATATCCATAAGCAAGGCTATCTAAGTAAGATGGGTTTTTTGGCGATAACGCAATTGCTTTTTTCACATAATCAAGCCCTTGTTTTATATCTTTTTTATATAAAAGCATGGTATAGCCAAGATAGTTTAGCATTTCGGCGTTTTTGGGCTCTAACTCTACCACCTTTTTAAGATCTTTTATCTCATCGTCTATACGGTGAAGTTTATCTTCTATCATAGCTCTTATAAAGTAGCTTCTATAATCGTGAGGATCTAATTTGATAGACTGGTCCGCAAAAGATTTTGCTGTTATATAATGCTTTTGATTTGCAAGTATAAGAGCTTTAAAAATATACAACTTAGCACTAAAAGGATTTAGCTTAAGACCTTTTTCTATATAAGGGGTTGCCTCTGCGTATTTACCCTCATCCACCAATATGCTTGCTATACGTTCATAGAGCTTTGGATTTTTAGGATCTAACCTCAGCACATGTTTATAAACAGACAACGCACCAACATCATCGTGAGAAGCCTCCAGTGCAAGTCCATATAGATATCCTATGGTTTTGTTGTTAGGGTGTTGTTTATATAGATTTTTCAGTATCTTGGTGGCTTCTTTGTATCTCATGCTTTGAAGAAGACTCACCGCATACTCATATTGATAAAATCTGTTTTTAGGATCTAGTTTTAAGAGCTTTTGATAAACATCGGAAGCTTTGTAGCTAAGACCAAGTTTTGAAAATAACTTTCCAAGCATTTCTAACGCACTTATATTAGATGGGTCTTTTTTAAGTATATCTTCATAAAGTTGTTGCTCTTTTTGATAATTTCCGCTTTGATCATATATGGAAGCTAAGGTTTTTATGGCCTCTGTGAAACTTGGTTTTAGTTCTATAGCTTTCTTTAGATTTTCTATGGCTTTATCTTTTTCTCCTTGAGCTAATTCAATACGGGCTTTTATATAATAAAATATTTCTTTTTTATTTTCGTTTTTAAAAGCCAAAAACTGATTTAATATCATATTTGCTTTGTCTATTTCCCCATCATGAAGGTATGTGGTTATAAGATTTAGAGCAAAAAAATTATCCTCTGGAAATTCCTTTAAAGCATCTTTTAATATATCTTTTGCTTTTTCATAATCTTCGTTCATCGTATAAAGGGTATATAAATCTATGTATGGTTGTTTGAGGTTTTTGTAATAGTATTTGTATAAATTTGCCACATATATAGCATCTTTTATATCGTGAGCTCTTACATACATGCTTATGTTGTCTTCAAAAACGGGTGGAGTAGGCATTTCTTGTATGGCTTTTTTACAATAAGGATAGGCTTTTGTGGGCTTATCTAAATAATAGTGACACATCGCATAGTCAAAATAAGGATTTGCAACCGCCATTGAGCTCAAAAAACACAAAGATACCAAAATCTTCTTAAGCATTGTCTACCTCTGATTTAAATATATAAAGAGGAAATTTTGTAGCTCTTAAAATCCTCATAGTTTCAAATTTTCCAAACATGCGCTCCAAAAGCTTTGGCTTTTTAGAAGCAATTATAACAATATCTGGGTTTAGAGCTTCAGCCTCTTTTTCTATAGCAACAGCGACATCACTTGAATTTATTATCTTATAATCAAACTCAAAGCCTTGGGAAAATCTTTGCTTTATTTGTTCTAGTTTTTCTAATCTCTTTTTATTTATATCTTGTTCTATGGTTTGAGAAATACCTGGGGATAATTCTATATTTATGCCTTTATCAACATGTATTAGCGTTATCTTTGGTTTTAGGCTTTTAAAAGCATCAAAAACAAAATTCAACATATCATCGCATATTCTTGTAAAATCATAAGCTATCATAATATCGTCAAGTTTTTCTATCTCTTTTGATTTTATTATTATATTGTTTGTTCTTGAGTTTTTTACTATATCTTCTGTGGTACTACCCACCAATATCTTTTCCACAAGATTTTTACTATGACCTCCAAGTATGATGGCTTCAGCTTGTTGCTCTTCGGCTTCTTTTGTGATAACCTCTGAGAATGGTGTATCCACTATTACTTTTGTGCCCACTTTTAAAGGTTCTAAGTATTCTTTCAGAGCTAAGAGCTTTTCCTGGGCTATGCTTTTGGCATTGTCTTCGGCTTTTTGAATGATATCAAGGTCTACTATATCTATGGAAAGTCCTTCTGGATAAGGCAAATATGTAAGAGGTGCCATCACGTGTAAAAGTTCGATGTCTTTACTTAGTTTTGATGCAAGCACCTTTGAACTTCTTACCACCAAGTTTGTAATATCTGAAAAATCAACGCTTACAAGGTATTTCATAGTCTACTCCTACATTTTTATTAACCATACCTAAAAGCCAATCCTGAATAAGGCTATTAGAAGCCACAACATCTGTGGGACTATCAAAACCGTTACTCAGAGAGTAAGCACCGCCAGCTTCTAAAAGCACAGCTAAAGCACCAGCTATATCCCAAGGATGAAGCTCAAACTCCATCAATCCATCAAAAATACCCTCTGACAAGAAGCATATATCCACCGCCGCAGCTCCAGGCCTTCNNCCACATCTATAAAAATTTCCTTTGAAGCCCTGAGATATTTGTCCAAATCTCTCCTAGATCTCGACGGAAAGCCGTAGCATACATTGCAATGTTTTAGTATTTGGCGGTTGCTTACCCTTATGGATTTTCCATTTTTGTAGGCTCCAAGAGACTTTGCTCCATAATAAAGCGTATTAAAATAAGGTAGATACACGGCCCCGGCTATGGGCTCATTCTCATAAACAAGGCCAACCGAGCAAGCGAATATCGGAAATCCCATAATGTAGTTTTTAGTACCATCAAGGGGATCTATATACCATTTATATTGGCTTTCGTTCACAGAAGTCCCTTCTTCTCCTCTAATCTGATGTTCTTTTAAAATAGCATTTATATACTCTACTATCTTAGCTTCAGAGGTTTTGTCCACAAAGCTAACAAAATCTTTCTCAGCCTTTTCTTCGATGTCTGCTATGTTAAGATGTCCAAAATACTCTTTTAAAACCTCACCACCTATCAAAGCCGCATTTTTAGCCACATCCAAAAACTTAGAATAATCTTCCATTGATTTTATTTTAACATGTTTTTGGCTTTTAAAAGCACAAAACAAGAATGCTCTAAAGCTCCAGCGTATGTATAAGCCTTCATAAGATTGCTTGTGGCACAAAATACGCCATGGGTTTTCACTATCACAATGTCTTGGTATTTTAAAGCTTCTGACAAAGCCATCTCTAATTCCTTGGATGCACTTGGATTTTTTAGATTTAAAATAGATACTTTGTCAAAGTAGGTCTTGCCTTCTGAGTCTATAGGTGTTATCTCCTCAAACATATAGGAAGCAAGTATCGTGTATTTTGGATGGGTATGAAGTATAACTTTTTTATCTGTGTTTAAGAAGATACTTTTATGTACAAAAAACTCTGATGAGGCTTTTCCTTTCTCTTTTGCATTTAAAGGTAATTTTATGATATCTTGCTCTTTTAAATTACCAAAGCAAGACCCTGTTGTGGTGATAAATATATCGTTTTTGTATATATAGCTTATGTTTCCAGCAGAACCATTTACAAGACCTTCTTCAAAACAAAGTTTGGCTATGTTTATTATCTGGCTTTTAATAAAATTCATATTAAAGATAACATTATTAAAAGCATAAAAACGATGCTAATATATCCATTTACCGTAAAAAACGCTTTGTTTAGTTTGGATAGATCATCTGGTTTTATAAGCCTATGTTCATACACTAAGAAACCTGCTATTCCCATAAGCCCAATAAGATATAAAATTCCAAGCCTATGGTCTACAAAGTATATTAAAAACAAACATATAAAGGTAATAATATGAAATATTCTTGCTGTGTTTATAGCACCTTCTTTCCCAAGCCATACGGCTATGGATTTTACATCATGCTCAACATCAAACCCGTAATCTTGTAATGCATATAGCATATCAAAACCTGCCACCCAAAAGCACATAGCAAGTCCAAGCAAAAAAGCCTCTTTTGATACATGGGCGTTTAGAGCTATATCTGTACCAATGGGTATTAAAAAATAAACAAGTCCTAAAAATATATGAGGCATATAGGTAAATCTCTTGGCTTTTGGATATGCATAAATAGATAAAAGTACCACAGGAGATAGTAAAAACGCTAAATGATTGAGAAGTAAGCTCACAAACATAAAAATATAAGAAGTGCTAAATATAATTAGTTTCATTTCAAACTCTGATACCGCTCCAGTAGCATGAGGCCAGTTTTTGGTACGAGGGTTTAGCCTATCAAGGTCTAAATCACTAAGCCTATTCATCGTCATGGCATCTGTTCTAACAAGCACTAAGGCAAATATTATGAGTATAAATTTCCAAAGACTAAAGCCGTGAGAGAGCAATAAAAACGCACTTATACCAAATGGTAGAGCAAATATAGTATGCTCAAATCTAATTAGGTCTTTTATCTCTTTTAAATTGCTCATAGTGTGCTAATATCTCCTTTGCTATGGTTTCTGGGCTTTTAAAAGCATCAAAACGCTGATGAGCTTGATTGTAAATAGGTATCCTGCTATCATATAGATTTTTAAGCTCTTTCAATGGCCTTTTAAGAAGAGGTCTATTTTCTAAATGTTTACATCTTTCATAAAAATTATCAAAGTCTATATCAAGAAAAGCCACAAAACCTGTACTTTTCATAAAATCCATGGCTTCTTGGTTTGCACCAAGCCCACCTCCTGTGGATATAATACGATGTGGTTTTGAAACATCTTTTAAGACCTCCGTTTCAAAAGCCCTAAAAAACGATTCACCTTTTTGAGAAAAGATGTCTTCTATTTTCATGTTTAAACGATCTTCTATCTCTTGGTCTATGTCTAAGAAAATAAAGTTTAATGTTGATGCCAATATGCGACCTATCGTACTTTTACCACTACACATAAATCCCACTAAGAATATCGTATGCACAGATTAAAAGTCTAAGTCTATATCTTCATCATCTATTTCAAAATTATCGGTGGTGAAAAAGAACCCTCTTAAGTTTAGAGCTATGCCCCTAAATTCATTGAGATAATCCAATATGTTGTCGTAAAAATTGACTTTTTCTTTTATTTGCTTTATCTGCTCACTATTTAATCCTTTTTTCCTTAGCATTCTCACAGAAGCTATACGTCCCATCCTTGCTTTTGAGTATTTTTCCTGCCATTCTGCCCAAAATTCTTGTTTATTTAGAGGGGTTTTAATCACAAAGCTATCGAGCTTTGACATCTCTTCTAACCATTGAAGTTCTAAAGAAGATTTTTTATCCATAGATATATTATATCATTTATATTATAAAAAACCATAATCTTAGGCATAATATCACAAATACCTATCCACCACATACTTAGCTATCTTCACGCTCTCAGAAAATCCTCTATCCTCTGGATAATAATAAGATGTATCAAGAGCATAAAGGTTTTTATAAACCCTTATAGATGGTAGATGATATAAATGTCTTGGCTTATATACACTCTGAGCATTTTTGTAGATATTTATATCAAAAGCCAAAAAGTCTTTATCTTTTATCTTTGGGTTTATCTTCATGGTATAAGATTTACACATGCTTTTTATCTCTTCTTTACTAAGTTTAAATATATCGCCATCCTTTGGAAGGTAAAATGGTATATAGACTATATTGGACTTTAAATCCTTTCTAAGAGTTGTGTAATGGATGAGTCCTGGTATTTTAATCTCATCATCGTTTATATTTATCCAAAAGTGTTTGGATAGTGGTTTTTTTAGTTTTATTACTACGCACATTACATCAAGGTAAGTAAAATCTTTATATTTATTGGCAATATTTTCTTTATCTATAAGATGATAGAGTAAATTTATGGGTATGGTACTTACAATGGCATCATGTTTTACTTTGTTTTCGTCTTCTAATACTAAAGTGCTATCATCTACTAATATCTTTTTCACTCCTTTATGGATTATCTTGCCCTTCATTTGTTTTATAGTCTTTTCTAAAGTATCTATAATGACTTTTACTCCACCTTCCACATAACCAAGAGATTCTTTAAAGATGTTGTCTCTTGAAAGACCTACTCTTTTTATTCTTTGCCAAATCCAGGCTGCCGATATCTCATTTTGATATTCATAAAACTTCAAAGACATCAGCTTATCCCAAAAAATATTGTAAGCTTTCTCTCCTATAAAAGACTTTATCCAATATATGGCATATTTTTCATCTAAATCATTCCAGCTTTTCTTTTTTATAGAATAAAGACTAAACAAAGCATATCTTATCTTTGATATTAAATCAGTCCCATCTAATCTTAATAAGCTTATGGGATCTCCAAAATCCTGAAGCTTTTTCTTATAGTAAAACCCCATTTTGGTATTATGCCATCTTAAAAGATGATGTATGTCTAACTCTTTTAAAAGTTCAAAAAGAGCATAATCTGTTTTACAGAAAAAATGATAATACTTTTCTATGATATCCCCATCAAAATTAAAAGAAGCACTCATCCCACCAAGGACCTCATCTTTTTCATATATTGTGATATCGTGTCCTTTTCTAAGAGCGTAGTATCCTAGTGAAAGTCCCATTGGACCACCACCGATTATACCTATATCCATCTAAAACTCCAATACTATATCTTTATAAACTGGATGGGTGAATGTCTCTTTTATAGCTTCATCAAAGGAAGTTTGTTTTATATCAAAAATAGATGGCCAATCTATCACTTCAAAGATATCTCCTGCCACTAGTGCTTTTAACTGGTCTGTGGTAAAAGGTGGGTCAGGATCAAAAAACCCCCATATAGCTAAAAGTGTATAAAAAAGCCAATAGGGGATATTTAAAATAATAGTCTTAGAGTTTGTATATTTTTTGATGGTTCTTATGATATCAATATAATAAACTCTTTCTATACCTGTAATATCGTATATTCCTGTTTTTTGACTTTTGATGGCACTTATAATGATATTACAAAAATCTTTCACATACAAAGGTTGTCTTATATACTTACCATCTCCAGGTATTGGGAAGACAGGTACTCTTTTCATAAACCTTGAAAGCCAACCAAGATGTTTTCTATCAAACCATCCAAACATTAAAGTAGGTCTTAGTATTATGTTTTTAATACCAGATTCAAGTACTAGCTTTTCTTGTAGTTTTTTGGTTTCTGTATAATAATCATTAGTCACAGAGTTAACCACAGATGAGCTAATATGCACTATGTAGGGCACATTGTATTTTTTACAAGCCTCTAATACATTTTCAGTGGATTTAACAGTATTTTTATAAAAAGGTTCATAGGTTTTTGCTCCTATCTGAGCTTGGAGCATTATAAGAACATTTGCTTTTTCAAATTCTTTTTCCCATTCATCTTCTTCGGATAGATCTGCTAAAACAGCTTTTACATTTGGATATAGCTTTTTAAATATCTCTAAATTCTTTTTATGTTTGTCAATACCAACAATGTTTGTATAACCTTGCTCTATCAAATTAGCCGCAAGGTTTTGACCCACAAGCCCAGCTGCACCTGTAATAATGATTTTTTGGTCATTCATAGTTCTCATTATATCACAAGCTTTTTAACTTTTGCTTTAGAGTGTTTATAAGGTGTTTGCGTATCTGTGGGTTTACTGTGTTAAGATTGTATACATTTTTTGATATTTTATCTATATCCACTGGTGGTATAAAAGTGTGTAATTTCATAGATTCTTTTAATGTGTTTACGCAAGAGTTATGATTATTTATACAAACCATACCAGTTTTTAGCATCTTGACTCTATATTCCAAGATTATACTTCCCACTATTAACCATAAAAAGAACAAAGATACTCCTACAAACGTAGAAAACCAATAAAACATCTTTTTGTACTTTGATATACTTAAACTTGACATAAAGTATATATATAAACATGAAAATAATAAATTTGGATATTCTGCATATCTAGTGGAAGCAGCCTCTGTTACACCACATTGACCCATCTTGCCACAACCAACCCTAAACAAAGAAGCTACTATCGCAGTGGATAGTATAAAAGATATTATCAAACTAATGATATCTTTTGGGCTTTTAAAAATAACATATAAAGATAATACTAAAAGCCCAAAACCAAGAACTATAGATATTGGAAATATCCTACCGCCATTTATACCTATTAAAAATGTCAGGATATACTCTATAGAGGGTATAGGATGCTGTATTGCATATAGTATGCTATTGATACTATCTTTACTTACACTTTGGGCATATCTTCTTTCTAAGCCATATTTTAATATTACAAAATATAACAAGTATACAAACATACTTAAAATAGACCAAACAAATAAATATGTTTTGTGTTTTTTATAAAAAGCTATGTAGATAAAAATGAGAATAAACACTATAAGACCACCACCCCCTGTGAAAGAACCCAACAAGCCAAAGAAAAAACTATAAATTATATTTTTAAGCGTTAGCTCTTCATCCTTAGCTACAAAGTATAAGGATATGATACTAAAAAATAGTTGCCAGTATTGTTGGATAGAAGCCATAGACCAAGACACAAGCCCAAACTGGGATAAGCTAAATATAAAAAATGGTATAGGTATTAGCTCTTTTAATTTTAAATTTTTATTAAAAGCCAAATACATCATAAAACCAAATATGGCAAAAAGCCCTAAATCTCCTATAATTCCCAATATTACAAAGTTTATAGACTCAAATGTAAAATAATCAATCAGCGTTATTATCCTATCAAAGACTATCCTATGATCATAATGCTCTTTAAATAAAATATTCAGTATATAAACTAAGTCATTTTTATGCGTTATAAAGTTGTTTATAAATCCAAGTACCGCACTATAATCATCCCACCAGGGCATATTTTTACTAAATTTTATTATTGTGTATAAATATGATACTATAGGCAATATAAATAAAAATCCATAAACTATGTTTGATTTTTCAATAGATTTTATTTTCATAAAAAGTATTTTATCATATATGATTTAATATCGATTTTACAATTAAACCAGATAGTTAAAAAGCACTTACAAGTATGCCACGATTCACAAGTATGCCACGTTTAGCTCATTATTTTTTACCAAATATATATATAGGCTTTTCGTGATTACCTCTAATGCCGTGGGATACTTGTCACGTTTATTATGTTTTCACCAAATATCAATGTTCTATATACATAATCTATCATAAGAGGATATGTATTATATATAAGCGAATCTATCTTTACGGCTTTTTTTAGTGTGGGGGATACAAATATCACGATTGGAGTTCCGTACACTTGCCATTTTTTGGCTGTATTTGGATGCTTATCTACATCTATTGGATATACTATAAACCCAAGCCCTTGTAGGGCTTCTACATCTTGAGCTACATTTTGAGCGTATAAAGAATTATCTTGATTGGAGTAAAAATACATCACTTGGAAGTTATCTTTTAAAAGCGTATATACCTCTTGGTTATAGAAAAAGTTATAATTGTCTATTTCATGTTGATTGTAATGAGGTAGATGTATCTTTATCTGAAGACCGAAAGCACAAGTAGCTAAACCAAGCATCAAAATTAATTTTTTCATAAATCCTCCTTTAAATATATTAACTAACAATTTAATAAGTTTTAACAAATTGTGCCATGTTTTAGTGCTTTTAATATAATAAAAATCATAAGTCCAATTAGCGATTAGAACTATATTTAGTCTATGGATGTTAAAGATAAGCCTCCAAGTGGATGCGATAGTTTCTTAAAAATAAATTTAAAAAATAATGTTATACTAACATCATGAAGGTTTTAGACATTTCTGAGCTTCAGTTTGGTTTTGCTAAAGGCTATTTTGAGCAGCTTGTTTCAAGAAAACCCTTCTTATTGGATGTTATTAAAAGCCTAAAAACTCCTACCCTTGTTATAGATTTAGATAGGATAAAGCAAAGGTTTATAGAGCTTCAAAGCATATTCCCAGAGGTAAGAATATACTATGCAGTAAAAGCCAACGATAATCAAGAGATATTAGCAGCCCTTGCCAATATAGGCAGCGGCTATGAAGTGGCTTCATCTTGGGAGCTTGAAAAAGTGTTGAGGCTTGGTGTAGATAGATCTAAGATTATATCCAGCAATCCAATAAAGCCTTTAGATTTTATAGATTATGCTTATAAATCCGGTATTAAAGCTTTTAGCATAGACTCCTACAAAGAGGTGGATAAGCTTAAAAAAGTAGCTCCAAGATCAAGAGTGTATGTGAGACTCATAGTGCCAAACGAAGGAAGCGATTGGCCATTAACCAACAAATTTGGGGTTGGAGTAGAAGAGGCTGTGAGTTTGCTTGATTATGCAAAATCCCAAGGGCTTATACCTTATGGCATTACCTTTCATGTGGGTTCTCAATGCAACAATCTAAGAAATTGGTTTATAGGTATAAAGACCGCTTGGGAAGTTTGGGAAAGAGCTATATATAGCGGTATGAAACTAACCATGTTAAACTTAGGTGGTGGTATACCTGTGGATTATACCTATAAATCCCTTGATATAGAAGATATAGCTGAGTATATTCAGGCTCTTCTTAGAAAATATTTTCTTATAAAACCTATGGAAATTCAAATAGAACCAGGTAGAGGACTTGCGGGGGATGCAGGTATATTGGTAAGCTCTGTTATAGGAAAAACCACAAAACATATCGCTGATGATGATAGCCATTGGTTGTATCTTGATACGGGGGTTTTTAATGGGCTTGCGGAAGTCTTGGGTGGCATAAAATATCCAATGTATACTTTAAAAGAAGGAGATCTTTTGCCACACACCATAGCAGGGGTGAGCTGTGATAGTATGGATATAATAGCTAAAAATGTATATCTACCAGATCTTGATGTAGGTGATATCGTTTTTATAATGGCTGCGGGGGCTTACACCACCGTATATGCAGCAAACTTTAACGGCTTTGGTATACCAGATATAGTTTTTATATAAAAGCTAAAAACTTATAAAATATTATATAAAAACACTATAAACCCCAAAATACTAGAGCCTAAGGATATATAGAAAAATAGCTTTTTTCTTGTTAAAGCGGACACCGAGGCTATAGCTATACCTATTTGCATAAGCATTTCAGACAACATAAAAAGATGGTGCTTGTGGTAATAATGTTCACTTTCTATGGTTTTTTGTTTTACTTCTTCTTCTAATTTTTGAGCTTTTTTCATAATATCTGATTTTTGAGTTTTATACTTTTCTATACTTTTTTGAAATTTATCAGAAGGTTTTATATAGCTTGCTATTTGATACATATGATATCTCATATCTTTTGCCTGATAATAATTCCACATGTCTGTGGCTTTGTTTTGAATAAGCACCGCATCGTTTTTAGCCACTATGGTTTTTGTAACATATACTTCCGATTGCATGTTTATAATTCCTCCCATTACCGCCATAAAGGTGGTAGCCAAGGAAACCCACAAAAGCCAACGCTCTTTCTTATGCTCTTCTTTTAGCGCTTCTTCAATTAGTTCTTTTGAATGTTCTTCTATAAGGTCTTCACCCATTAATCAGCGCCTTCTGATGAGTATTCTTCTAAAGGATTTATCTTTGAAATACCGCCCCAAGGTTTTTTACCATAAAAAATGGAGTTTATATCTTTTATATCTTCAAGTTTTGAGCTTTTAAAAGAACTCTGTCTTAAATCTGTATTTACGAACTTAATATCACTCAAACTTGAGCTCTCAAACACAGTACTTTTTATTATAGCATAAGTGAAGTCTATACTTTTTAATTTTGTTTTTATAAACGCTCCATCTATTATTTGGGCATAGGATATATCAGTATTTTCTATAGAACAATTTAAAAACTTTGTAAGCCCCATAAAAGCCTTGTGAAAGTTTGAGTTTTCTATGTGAGCGTTTTCAAATAAAGTCCTTTGTAAGTTTGTCCTTGTGAAATTACAATTTATAAATGTACAATTTAAAAAATGAGCCTCCGCCAAAAAACATTCGCTAAAATCTATATTTTTGAAAGTGGTATTTTTGAAAACCGAACATGTAAAAGTAGAATAACAAAGGGACAAGCCCTCAAAACTTGCCCCTTCTACAGCTTCATTTGAAAAATCTTGGTCTTTTAACTCTAAAGAATTTTTTATCTTTTCTAAAAGCCTCATACAGAAACCACTTTACACTCGTCTATAAACACTTGAGGATTTGTATCCTTAGAAGCGTTGTATTTGGCTTTTACCATCTTCATCTTCTCTTCGTAAGTGGGTTTTGCTGTATCTTCATAGAATATACCTATTGGCACTTTTGCGGATTCAGTATAATAATGCTCTAAATCCTTGGAGGCAAGCTCTAAGGCTTTTTGGAGGTTGTTAAGTTCAGCATGTCCTTGTTCGTTAATATCTATGGTTTTATCTTTATAGTATTTAAAGGTATCTACTTTGTTGAAGGTAGGACATGGGGATATGATATTTACAAAACTAAAACCTTTGTGAGCTATGGCTTTTTTCACGATATCGCTCATATGTTTTAGGTTACCAGCGTATGTTTGAGCCACAAAGGTAGCTCCAAATGTGAGCATGTAAGAAATAGGATTTATAGGAGTATCAATAGAACCAAAAGGCGTTAAAGAACCAAAGAGTCCTTCTCTGGACGTAGGAGATATTTGGTTTTTGGTAAGACCATACACTTGGTTATCCATACACATCACAGTCATGTCTATGTTCCTTCTGGCAGCATGAGGATTGTGCCCAGAACCTATGGAAAATAAGTCTCCATCTCCAGCTTCCACCAATATGGTTAATTCTGGGTTGGCAAGCTTCACGCCTATGGCTGTAGGTATTGCTCTACCGTGTAATACGTGCATGCTGTAGTTTTTTAAAAACAAAGGCAATCTTGAAGAACATCCTATACCAGAAACAGAAACCACGTTTTCTGGTTTTATCTTTAGCTCAGACAAGGCTTTTGTGATGGCACTTATAACACCAAAATCCCCACAACCTGCACACCATGTGGGTTCTATATCACTTCTATAATCTGCTGGTTGAAGTTCTAACTCTTGCATAAAAATTTCCTCCTTTTAAATTAAACCATAGGCTTTTTCGCCATAAACATGCTCTGGGGTAAATCTACCTTCTTTGATATCAGGATTTTCCATCAAGAAATCCACTATGTCTTCTATTTCTCTTGGTATAAAAGGCTCTCCTCTATNNGTGTTCAGGAGTAAACCTTCCTTCTACTATCTCCTGATTTTCCATCAAAAAGTCCACTATATCTTCTATTTCTTTTGGTATAAACGGCTCACCTCTATAAATGTTGTAAGATATAGGTCTTATGTGCGTCCTGTCTTTTACAATCGTAGCCAATTGTCCATAGTAGTTGGTTTCTGGTATCAATATACGTTTTGAGCTTTTAGCAAAAGTTCCAAAAATATCTTCTTTAACTGGCCATAAGAGCCTTGGATACATAGCGTTTATCTTAAGACCCCTGCTCCTTAATCTTATAACTGCTTCTTTTACCACAGAACCAGTTAACCCCCAGGTGATAATACCTATGTCTGCATCTTTGTAAGGAGCATCTATCTCTATAAACCTATCATAATCTTCTTCCAAAAGACGCTCTAACTTTTTGAAGCGTTTATTCATTTGGTAGGTTCTTATATCTGGACGGTTTCTTGGGTCAGAGTTTTCTTGTCTTTCAAGACCAGTGATGGCATGTATAGCGTTTGGATCTCCTGGTATACCCATCGGTGTGATACCGTCTTCTGTAAAAAGCGCATATCTTAAAAAGCGACCATTTCTTATAAACTTTTTCTCTTTATCTTCTTGGGCGTTATAAGTGAGCCTATTTACTATATTGATTTTTGATAAATCTGGGGTTTTGAAAGCTTCCACCATCAAACTCATCGCAGCATCTGTCAACACGATAACAGGCATCTGATATTTTTCNNTCTGCTAAGTTAAAAGCATCAATACTTAGATAAAAACTATCTTCCACTGATATAGGAGCTAAAACTGCTCTTGGTATCTCACCATGAGAACCATATGCTGCGTGATATAAATCCCCTTGTTCGTGTTTGGTAGGCATGCCTGTAGCGGGTCCCACTCTTTGCACATCCACTATTACCACAGGTGTTTCTGTCATACCTGAATAACCAAGAAGCTCTGACATCAAAGATAACCCAGGTCCTGATGTGGCAGTCATGGCTTTCGCACCTGCAAAGGATGCTCCTATGGCCATTGCCAGAGACGATATCTCGTCCTCTGCCTGATAAAGCCAACCATCTTTTCTTACAAGATCCTCCACTATATAATTACCCACAGAAGTAGCAGGTGTTATAGGATATGCTGCATAAAATTCACATCCACCCGCTATACATCCTTTTGCCACCGCTTCATTACCTTCCATTATAACCACATCTTTTAAGCCCTTTAGAGGTGGAAATTCAAAACCATCTTGCTTTTTAAGATTTTCTTTTACATATTTGATACCAGTTTCCAAAGCCGTAAAGTTCATATTTACAATCTTCTCACCTTTTCTTGAGAATTTTGCTTTTATAGAGTCTTTGAAAGAATCCACTGGCATGTTAAAAAGCCCTGCCAAAGCTCCAAGGGCTACTATATTCTTTGTGATATATGCTTTTATCTCGTTTTTAGCTATATCAGACAATGGCACTGGGTACACGACAACCCCTTCATGCTCCTCTGGCTCAAAATCTGATGAATCGTAAACAAGAACAGTACCTGGTTTTAAGTGCTTTTTGTTGTATGCATAAGCCTCAGCATTAAAACAACAAACTATATCAAAACCATCTCCAGTAGTATATAGCTTTTCGTCTGATATTCTAACGGTGGATTGAGCATAACCACCTTTGATCTCCGCAGGAAAGCTTTTGAAATTAATGACTTCATAGCCAGACCTTGCTGTTGCTTCTGTTAAAAATTCTCCAGCGGATATAACACCTTCACCGCCTTCGCCACCTAACTTGATGACAAGACTAAAACCCATAAAAACCTCCAGTGATAAGTTAATAACAACTATACTAAAACAAACACAACCATAGATAAATATCTATTTACATGCTTAAATATTCAATAAAAAACATCATAAAAGCGCCCAAAGAGGGCGCAGCTATATTATTAAGACTCTATCCTCACCAATACTTCGTCTGGTGTTATATTTTCANNTTCACCTACTTTTGCGTATATACCTTTTACTACGCCGCTTATAGGAGCGTGTATCTCATTTTCCATTTTCATGGCTTCCACTATGGCTACAGTTTGGCCTTTTTCTACCTTATCTCCCTCTTTTACTAAAATCTTGGAAACCTTACCAGGCATTGGAGCTACCGCATCACCTTCTTTTTCGGGCCTTGGTCTTTGATTTGCAGCTGCAGAAATTGGTTGAGCTGAGCCTGAGGTAATTGCTTCAGCTATAGGATAAAGCTGTATCTCCTCTAACTTTCCATTTACTCTTACATAGTATTTCTTTGGTTTGCCTGGTTCTTGGCTTGGAGCCACACCTTCCACCTTTACCTTAAATTTATCTCCATGGTAAGTGATATCAAACTCTACGGGAGCTGCATTTTCCACGGTGCCTGCCTTTGTTTCCACTATATCAGTTATATCTGGGGTTAGGTCTGGGGTAAGCTCACCATTTTCTCTGGCTTTTAAGAACTCCATAGCCTGCATTGGGAATAATACATAAAGAAGTATATCCTCCTCAGATTTTGCCAAAGAACCTATTTCTTTTACTGCCTTGTCCCAATCTTCTGGATCAGCCAAATCTCCTGCTCTTATATCAAATTTGGGTTCTTTGCCTGGGCCAAGTATTTTTTCGGCGAGTTCTTTGGATATCGGGCCTGGAGGTTTTCCATATTTACCTTCCACATAATCTCTAACTTCTTTGGTGATGGTTTTATATCTTTCACCAGTTATTACATTTAGCACCGCTTGAACACCCACTATTTGAGAAGATGGTGTTAAGAGTGGTGGATAACCAAGATCAGCTTCCACATGAGGCACTTCTTCAAGAGCTTGATCCATCTTATCGGCAGCGTTAGCTTCTATAAGTTGAGCCACCATATTAGATATCATACCACCAGGTATCTTGTGGATAAGCACTTTTGCATTGACTCCAGCGTATTCAGTTTCGTATTTTCTATATTTTCTTTTCATTTGACGTGTAAGTTCGGCAAGTTCATCTAAAAGCTTTAGATCTATACCAGTATCATAAGGTGTATCTTTTAGAGCGGCAACCACACTCTCGGTGGCAGGATGTGAAGAACCAAAAGCCAAAGGGGATAACACGGTATCAACCATATCCACACCAGCCAATATTGCCATCATGTGATTCATAATAGCTGTACCAGCCATATCGTGGTTGTGGAGAAGTACCTTAATCTTATCTCCCACCCTTTGCTTAATACCTTTTATGATATTGTATATATCGAGAGGCATAAGGATACCTGTAGCGTCCTTAAAGGATATCCAATCTGGAGCCAAGCCTATAAGCTCGTCTGCATAAGAAAGCCATTTCTCTAATGTGTGTACTGGGCTTTTGGTATAACTAATCTCAGCATGAACTTCACCACCAAACTCCTTTATAGCATTACAAGCCACTTCTATATTACGGTTGTCGTTTAGTGAGTCAAAAACTCTAAATACAGTTATACCATTTGCTATAGCCTTTTCTACAAACTTTTTGACCACTTTATCGGATTTTGGTTTGTATCCTACTATGTTTTGACCCCTAAAGAGCATTTGGAGTTTGGTATTTGGCATCACTTCCTTTATACGTTTTAACCTTTCCCATGGGTCTTCCTTTAAGTATCTCAAACACACATCATAGGTTGCACCACCCCAAACCTCAACTGCATAAAAACCTGCTTTGTCCATCTTCTCACAAAGAGGAAGAAGATCATCGGTTCTAACCCTTGTGGCCAGCTTACATTGCTGACCGTCTCTGGGGGTCAAGTCTGAGACAAGAATCTTCTTTGGGGGTGCCACTTCAAGGTTTTGAGCTTTTAACATATCTTCAATTAACTTCATTTAAAACCTCCTACAATATATTATAAACCGTGATAAGCTGCTATCGCTGCGCTTATGAGGGCTGCAAAATCTTCTTTATCCTTTGGCTCTTCGTAGTCAAACACTCCCTTATGCTCTTCCAAATACTTTGTGGTGAAGTAGCCTTTTCTAAAATCTGGTTCTTCTATAATCTTCTTTATAAGCGGTATTGTGGTTTTAACACCTTTCACCTCATAGGTATCAAGAGCCGCTTTTGTACGAGCTAAAGCCTCTTCCCAAGTCTTACCCCAGCATATAAGCTTTGCTATCATAGAATCATAATAAGGCGTTACTTCATAACCCACAGAAGCTGCACTTTCTATCCTTATACCAAAGCCACCTGGCACATAGTACCTTTCTATATTACCTATACTTGGAGCAAAGTTTTTCTTAGGATCCTCGGCATTTATACGACCCTCTATAGCATATCCGTTAAACTGAACATCTTCTTGCTTTATTTCAAGCTTACGCCCTGCGGCTATTTTTATCTGCTCTTTTACTATATCTATGCCTGTGACCCTTTCGGTTACTGGGTGTTCCACCTGTATACGGGTATTCATCTCTATAAAATATATATTACCCTCTAAGTCAGAAACAAACTCCATAGTTCCAGCGCTATAATATCCTATCTCTTTTGCTGCTTTTGCCACTATCTCGCCATAGTGTTTTCTTTTGGCTTCGTTTAACACCAAAGAAGGAGCTATTTCTATGAGTTTTTGATTTCTCCTTTGAACAGAGCAATCTCTCTCACCTAAGTGTATCACATTTCCATATTTATCTCCGAGTACTTGAAACTCTATGTGTTTTGGATTTTGAATAAATTTTTCAAGCAAAAGGTCTCCTCTTCCAAAAGCCTTTTGCGCTTCTGAATAAGCGGACTCGTAGTTTTTCTTAAGCTCTTCTTCGTTGTGGCATATCCTTATACCTCTACCACCACCACCANNTAAAAGCACTGGATACCCTACTTCTTTTGCTACTGCGATAGCTTCTTCCACAGATTTTAATATGCCATCGCTTCCAGGCACCGTAGGAACTCCAGCTTTTTTCATCACTTCTTTAGAACGAGCTTTATCACCCATTAGAGCTATCACTTTGGCAGATGGACCTATAAAGGTAATGCCGTTTTTCTCACATAGTTCTGCAAAATCTTCATTTTCTGCTAAAAATCCATAACCTGGGTGTATGGCATCCGCTCCCACAGATTTGGCTAAGTCCACTATGAGTTGGGCATTTAGATAGGTGTCTAACGGGTTTGAGCCTATTATATAAGCTTCATCTGCCATCTTGATATGTCTGGCAGTGGGCTCCACATCAGAGTATATAGCTACCGTTGGTATATTGAGCTCCTTGGCAGCTCTTATGATTCTGCAAGCTATCTCGCCTCTGTTTGCCACTAAAATTTTCTTAAACATATATCACTCCTTAATGTTAAAAGTATAAGATATAGGAGCTACTTGATTTATCATGTAAGCTATACTACAGGTTTTGTTTAAAGCGGTTTCTATAGCCTCTTTTACATCCTCTTCTTTAAGATCTTTTCCTTTTATGGTAAAATCCAGATAGATTTTGGTAAACACCTTAGGATAGGTGTCTTTGCGCTCACTATCAGTGTTTACTTCAATATGATCCACGTGCTTACCCGCTTTGTGAAGAGCTTCGTATACATGAATACCCATACATCCAGCTATAGAGTGAAATAAAAGCTCCGGTGGCCTTACGCCTCTTCCTTTACCACCCACATAGCCAGCAGCATCAATGGGAACTTCAATCCCAGACTCACCTTCGCCTATAAAATGAAAGTCTTCCTTTTGAGACACTCTTAGCTTCATATATCACCTCTTACTTCAAAATTTTGCAATTTCACCAACAATAGCATCACCAAAAGCCTCTGTGGAAAGCTCGGTCGCTTCTTGGCCTTGTTTTCTAAAACCGTTAGCTATATCCTTTGTACCTTTTTTCTGGTTTATAACACTTCTAACAGCATTATATATAATTTTTGCAGCTTCATTAAAGCCTATANNATACTCAAGCATCATAGCCCCAGACAGCGTAATGGATAATGGGTTTGCAAATCCTTTTCCTGCTATGTCATAAGCAGTGCCGTGAGTGCTTTCAAACAACGCATACCCATCCCCTATGTTACCGCTTGGCACAAAGCCCGGACCACCCACCAAGGCAGAAGCTAAGTCAGATATATAATCACCGTTTAAGTTTTGTGTAATTATAACATCGTAATAATCAGGGTTTAACACAAGTTGCATGAGCATCTGATCAGTGATTACCTTATAGAGCTTGGCTTGGTTCGGGCCTAATTCTCCTTCTGTTATAATCTTGCCTTTAAATTCATCTTCTTTTGCAACTTCAAAAGCCCAATTCATAAACNNTTCGGTGGCTTTCATGATGTTTCCCTTACCTGCCACTGCTATATGTTTTTTATTGTTTTCTAAAGCATATCTAAAAGCTTTTCTTACATGTCTTTTTGTTTTGAATTCAGACATTGGTTTTACGGTAATACCTGCGTCATCTGGTATAGCCTCCATCGAAACATTCATCTCTTTTAGGAAAAATTCCCTCACTTTTTTGGTATTTTCAGCTTTTGGCATATACTCTATGCTCATATAAACATCATCAGAATTTTCCCTAAACACTGCAACGTTTACCCTTTGAGGATTTGGTATTGGAGTAGCTTGTCCAAGCCAATAAACTGGTCTTATGGCGGAGTAAAAATCCATAGATTGCCTTAATATAGCGTTTAAAGATTTACCAGCTTTTCCCACTGGTGTACCAAGAGGTCCTTTTATACTTACTATGCTTTGTTTTAAAAGCTCTAAAGTATCCTTTGGCATTCTCTCGAGACCTTTTTCTTCAGCTTTATCTCCGGCCAAAGCCTCTACCCAATAGATTACCTTAGAACCGCTGTAAGCTTTTCCCATCGCTTTGTTGATTATCTTTATCATCTGGGGTGTGATCTCTGGACCTATCCCGTCACCCTGAATAAAAGGTATTATAGGATTAATGGGCACTGTCAAGGTTTTATCATCTTTTAGTCCAATAAAAGCCCCTTCACTTGGGATATTAATTTTAGAATCGTACCAGCATACATTTTCCATGTTTTCACTCCTCAAAAAGTTGTCATAANNCTAATAAAAAAAGTCAAGTATTTTGATATAATATAAGTATGAGTATAGTTAGACAAGAGGCAGTGGCGGGTTTGTTTTATCCTGAGGAGGAGAATACTCTATTAAAAGCCATAAAACTTTTATGTGAGGGTGATACCACCCAAGACCTAGATGCAAAGGGTATAATTGTACCTCATGCAGGATATATATATTCTGGTCATACGGCTTGTAGTGTTTATAAAAAAATAAAACCCAAGAAAAAAGTTATAATGATGGGACCAAATCACACAGGTATAGGACCAAACATTTCCATAGACAGCTCTGATGTTTGGCATACCCCATTAGGAGAAGTAGCCATAGACAAAGAACTCAGAGAAAAAATAGCCTCTTTTGGTATCCCCATAGAACCAAGAGCCCATCAAAAGGAGCATGCGTTAGAAGTACAACTTCCATTTTTGCAGGTGTATTTTAAGGAATTTAGTATAGTCCCTATTGTATTTGGCTTTTTAGATTATGATAATATTGTAAAATTTGGAAAGTTTTTGCACGATATAATAGATGAGGACACTCTCATATTGGTAAGCTCTGACATGTCTCATTATATACCTGCAGAAGAGGCAAAGAAAAAAGATAGTTTATTGTATGATGCCATATTAAATTTAAACTCTTTAGAGTTGTATAAAAGAGCCATAAACTACAACATAACCATGTGTGGTTTTATACCAGCAGCGGTGGCGATAGAAGCTCTAAAAGACAAGGTCAAAAAAGCTTATGCGGTGGAGTATACAAACTCTGGGGCTATAACAAAAGATTTTAACAATGTAGTGGCGTATCTTGGCCTAATATTTGAATGAAAGTTGCCACCATTGGTTTTTCTGGAAGCGGTAAGTCCTATATATCTTCCATATTAAATAAGCACGGATTTCATTGGTTAAGGACTGATACCATTAGAAAAGAGCTTTTTGGAAGTATATACGACGAAAATACCACGCATACAGTTTATGAAGAGCTTATAAAAAGGGCAACATCATATAAAAACGCTGTTTTAGATGGGGCTTTTTTAAAAAGATGGCAACGAGCCCTTGTAATGCAGGCTTTTCCAGAAGAATATTTTTTTATATTGGTAAAAGCCCAAGAAGAAGACATCAAAAAAAGACTTATAACAAGAAAAGACATCTCCGATGCAAATTTTAGCGTGTATTTACTTCAAAAAAACATCTTTGAACCACCCGATGAAATACCTCCCCACAAACTATTAACCATTGAAAACAACGACAATTCTAATATAGAAAACATAATCACTTCTTTTTTAAAAGCAAAAAACCTTCTTTGAGTTTTATATCTTTGTATCCAAGGCTTTTAAGAGGAGTCAAATCTTCGTTTTCTCCCACCATTAAAAATGTATATTTGTTGGAGAGTTTTTCCATGGTATTTACTATATCAAGTGGTTTTCCGAAGGCTCTTTCTATGGTGGCTTCAAAGCTTTTGTCTATCTTGTTTACATCTTTACATATCACTTCATAAGAAAGACCAAGTTTTGTTTTTAGATATTCTAAAAAAGCACATTTTTTTGCCACCACTTCTATAAGATACACATCTAAACGTCTGTCCAAAATAGAAAATACCACTCCTGGAAATCCAGCCCCAGAACCAACATCAGCTATCTCTTTTATACCAAAATCTCTTATAATATAAAACACTTCTTCTGAATTTTTTATATGCCTATCTAAAATTCTTGTCTCATCAGCTTTAGAAATAAGTTTATGCACTTTATTCCATCTTAAAAGCTCCGATACATAGATACTATAATCATCCATTAAGATAGTATAGCAAGTCTCTAACCTTAGTTTTATGGCTTTTAGTATTGACAAATATATTTAGAATTTTATTTTAAATAACATGACACCGGCCTTCGTAATAACAGGATTTCTTGGAAGTGGCAAAACCACACTCATTGTAACCGCAGCCAAAAAACATCTAAAAGATAAAAAAGTAGCTATTATAGTGAATGAATTTGGTGAAGTGGGTGTGGATGGGAAGATACTTAGCATGAGTTATTCTAAGGTGGTAGAGCTTTCTGAGGGTTGTGTTTGCTGCACACTTCACGGAGAGTTTGAAAAAACCCTTTCCGAGATAAGAACAAACTATAACCCAGATATACTTGTGGTGGAGACTTCTGGGGCGGCAGAGCCTTTTCCTGTTATGATAAGTCTTCAAAATTTAGACTGCACCATAGAAGGAATTATATGCCTAATAGATGCCAAACATTTTGATGAGTATAAAAACAACAACATAGCCAAACATCAAATAGGCTCTTCTAATATATTGGTTTTAAATAAAATAGATTTAATAGAAGATACCACCACCTTAGAGCAAGAACTTTTAAAAATATGGGAAGAGAATAAACTTAAAAATATGTTTACAGGAGAGAGTATATTTGAACGTGTTAAAATCTATAAAACCTCTTACGGAAAGCTTCCCCAAGAAGTATTTGGTGGTTTGTTTGTGATAGATAAAAAACTTTATGGTTTGGCTGAAAATATTCATACTCACTCACATCTAAATCAAAGAGTTTTATACTTTGAAAAGCCTATAAACATTGAAGATATCAACGACATAGTCAAAGATAGCATAAGAGCAAAAGGCATACTAAAAATAGAAGGCTCCGATTTTCCTTACTTAGTTAACTACGCTTTTGGATACTTAGACATCTCTCCCATAGAAAACCACGATGAAAATAAGTTTTTCTTAGTGTTAATTGGTGAAAATCAATAATTTCTGATTGGGAACCCTCACATATTTGTAAATCGTGGCAAACTTTTGTATCGTAGCATATTTGTGGTGCGTGGCATACTTGTAGGATTTTCAAGCTAATAATTTATAATATGATATCAATTGAAAAAAGGATCGTAAATCAATATCTAAATCCCTATACCCTCAAAATCTTTTTATTAAAAGCATAATACTTACAATACATGTTTTGGAAAAATTTATGCTTTTTGCTTTGACTTAAAAAAACAAGTTCATGATGATAGTTAGCAAGAAGATGCTATCGATAAGACAAAAATTATTGGTATTTATCTAAATACACCCACTCAAATTAGACCATTTCCTCTAAGTGCATTCTCCACAAACTCCAAAGGCAGGCCAAGTACATCAGATATTTCCTGAGTGCTCATAAATTTTTTAATATATAGTCTAACAACATCTTCTTTCTTAGCCTCTTCTATCTCTTCTTTTATTCCTTTTTGCTAACCGTATTTAAATAATATGTGCTCTTCTATAGATTCTAAAAGTGGTATATACTTTACCCACTTTTTAAGTTCTCCCATAAATGACTCAGGATCTTCTATTAAATTAGACCTTAAGCTACCTATAATGTCAATAATTTCAAAAAGAAGTCTTTCTGCCTCTTTGTTATATCAATCTTATTGGTTATATCTTTTATCAGATTATCATAATCCATTTAAAAAAGTATAGCATAGAGTTGAGGATAGGGTGTAGCAAAGTTGTTTAGTATGGTGAAATTACTCCCTCTAATATGTAAATTACAGCATGACTTTATATCATAGCATCAAATAAAATTTGTAGTTGGACCTTGATGATTTTCCAACCTTTAACTGGTTTTTGCCATTTATTATCAAGGTCTAATGCCATCTCATAGCAACCCGTTATACCGTAAAATTAGAACTATAAATGAAAGCTTCCGATTATTTGTATTTGGATTTTACCAATATTAAGATCATTCGCCTTCACGAAAGCATAATAAGGGACAAATTAGCTAGAAAATATTTAAACCCCACTCATTATCAAATA